>NZ_DATCRF010000071.1:0-2957 GCF_036569125.1 Chitinophaga sp.
GCACAAGAGGAGCCGCTGCAGGAAGGCGTACATAATTTTACCCTGCAATGGATAGGCTGGAACACGCCGGGGAAAGTGCAGATAGACAAAAAGGAGAATGATATTTATACCATTAAGGGAGAGCAGCGCAGCGTGGATAGAACTGAATATGCCACCATTAACGGTACCCTGCAGGTACTCTCCGCACGTGAGCTGCTTTTTGAAGGTAAGATCCAGACGCGGACCAAGGATAATAACAATGGCGAGGTTTGTGACAAAACCGGCGTCTATCATTTTTTAGCTAAAGGCGACCGTAAATACTGGCGCTTACAGGAAATGGATAATTGTGAAGGCAATAATGTAGTGGATTATGTAGATATTTATTTTTGATAGAATGTAAAATTCTAAATGTAAAATTTAAAATGTAAAAGTAAAATGCCGCGAAGCCAGTCAGGCTTATATTCGCGGCATTTTACTTTTACATTTATTTCGTTCATAAAGTCTTTTAAATGGTCTCTATGAACCTCCTTCGTCGGTTTATGATTTGAAATTTTACATTCTTCTCTTACTCTCCCTTTTGTTCCGCCAGGAAACTCACCACATCGCGGATCTCTTTTTTGGAAAGGATCAGCTTCATATCCGGCATGCTGGATTGTGCATACTCCTTTTTCACGATCTGGTCGGCGGGAATAGTACGTACCGGCTCCAGGCCTTCTTTTACTTTTAACCCTGCTTTACTTTCTTCCTGTAAGATAGCGGTGAGCTTTTTACCGTCCTTCAGCTCAAGCGTTACCATGCCAAAGCCAGGCGCCAGGCGCGCGCTGGGCGATATGAGCGCCTGCAGGATCTGATCCCGGGATATGCGGTTGGCCACTCCGTTCAAACGCGGTCCGGCATTGCCTCCCCTATCGTCGTATGAATGGCAGCGCATACACTGTGAGTTCTGGTTATTAAAAAAGATCTGCCTGCCGCGGTGAGGATCCCCACCTACCAAACAGCTGCTGTAAGAAGCCATCAGGTCATTGGCAGAGAGCTTGCTGCTGATCTCTTTATAACGGGCTATTAAAGGCTGTGAGCGGCTGCTGTCAATGGCTTCGCCCAGCTCCAGGTAAATGTCCGGGCTTAGTTTGCCGGTACCCATTTTATTCAGCAGGTCTTCAAACGTTTTACCGGTATAGGTAAGCGGTAATTTACCCAGCGTTAATACGGCGGCCTGTTTTTCTTCCATTGTTTTGGAGCTGATCACATCTGTGAGCAGGGATACCATCAGCTCTTTGGGGATGTTCATTTTCTCCAGCAGGTCCAGCCCGGCTACCCGTACTGTTTTTTCTTTATCCGCTATAGCCAGCTTAATGGCCTGTTCTGCAGCGGGATCCTGCAAGGTTACCAATGCCTGCAGCACTTCCACGCGCATGGCAGACTCACGGTCGGTTTTCAGTACGGCCAGCAATTCAGGTGCTGCCTGTTTAATATTCAGCTTGCTGATGGCTTTTGCTGCACTTAACCTTACCGGCAGCTCTTTATTCTTTAATAAGGCTGTAAGCGCATTTGCAGATACATTTACCACTGGCGCTGCATCTCTTTTGACCTCCCCTCTTAAACGTCCGTCCACACGGTCAAGCACAGAAGGCTTAGCCCATACGCTTAATGCATCAATAGCCTCTGCCCGCATAGCTGCAGGACCGCCTTCTTTCAGCGCGTAATGCACCAGCGTTTTCATAGCAGTATCAGTACCTACGCGCAGGTTGGCATTGATCACACGGCGCAGCAGGGCTTCATTGGTGAAGCGGGTGGTATTTAATAAGCCGGCCAGGGCGGGCAATGCATCTTTAATGGAAAGATCATCATTAATAGCGCGGGCCGCTTCTGTTACCACAAATTCATCGGAATCGTTCAGGAAGCTGGTTATGCCGGGATTAGCCATTCTGCGCAGCGTTACCACGGCGGCTATACGTAATGCGCGGGAAGGGTTGGTAGATAATGCGATCACCGGCTCTGCCTTGCCAATACGGGCTAAAGCCAGGCAGCCTGCGTGCCGCAGGTAGGTATCTGCATCGTTATTATCAGCCAGCATCCCGATGATGGGTTGTATAGCCGGTTCATACTTTATTCTGCCCAATGCTTCTGCTGCAAAAAAACGTACCCGGCTGGCCGTGTCTTTTAATAAGGGCACCAGCGCAGCGCCGGCATCATTGTAACGGATATCTCCCAGCCATTTTGCCGCCTGTGCCCTGATCTCGGGATCATTATCTTTCAGCACCGGCACCAGTACCGCAGCATATTTTTTATCCTGCCGGCCCAGCTGGCTAATGCCCCATATAGCGTGTACCCGTGCCAGTTGGTTATCTGTTTGTTTAAGCGCCTGCTCAAAGATGGCCTGGCCTTTATCTTTACGCTTTACCAGCTCAAACTGTGCTTTCAGCCGTACCCGCATATCGGGGTTCTTCAGGATGCCTCCTAATTCAGCCTCCCCGCGTTTGCTGAAATCTTCGGCCAGTAAAGCCTTTACTTCTTTACGTATAGGCGTGGTTGCGGCATTGTTATCGTCCAGCTTCCAGATGCGGCCATAGTTATGTGTATCCCATCCATCGATCCAGTCGGCTACATACAGCGCGCCATCCGGGCCAAAATCCAGGCCGGTGGCCAGTATGCCGCCCAATACCTTTTTATGTTCGCCCAGCTCAAAGGTGGCGCCTTTGGGGTTCAGCTTAAAACCGTGTATGCCGGAACCAGCGGGGTTACCCACAAATTCTGCTACAAAAAAAGTGTTCTTATAGGCTGCACCCAAAGCAGTGCCGGGGTTATATACAAAACCTGCAGGACCGCTTACAAAGTTGCTGATACAGGGAGTGATATAGGCCGCCTGTCCTTCAAAATGGGGCAGGTACATTTTTTCATCCATCCATACCTTATAGGTATTATTATCCTGGTCGCGGTATTTACCATATTGCCAGTTGCTGCGCCAGCCGGCATCAGAG
>NZ_DATCRF010000072.1:0-4741 GCF_036569125.1 Chitinophaga sp.
ATCCAGGGCTTTGCTAAACCCATTGATCCGTTCTGTAAATCTTGTAGTGGCCAGGCTTTGAGGAGTGTCATTTCCGTTCAGGATCACCATCACGGTTTTGGCGTTGTTGTAACGAAAATACACATATATCCCGTTTTCCGGTACATATTGCATCAGCTTACCGGTTTGCAGCACTTCGTTCTGTTTACGGTAATGAGCCAGCTTACGCAGGTAACCGAACACTTCGTTCTCTGCATCAGTGCGGCCGGCAGCGGTGAACTTGTTCACGGGATCACCGGCCCATCCGCCTTTAAAATCTTCCCGCACCAGGCCATCGGGATTACAGAAATTCTTCATTAATATTTCTGCGCCATAATAAAGCTGCGGAATACCACGGGTGGTAAGCATGCATGCCAGCGCCATCTTATACTTGGAAATGTTTTCGTTGGTAACGGAAAAGAAACGGCTCAGGTCATGATTATCCAGGAAGATCACGTTACGGGTAGCATCCTGGTATACGAAATCGTTTGACAGCATATTATACAAGCCGGTAACGCCGTCCTGCGCTTTGGTTTTGCCATTCACCAGGTCTGAAACAGCCCAGAGGAACTGAAAATCCGTTACGCCCTGTAATTCAGTATCGAAGCCATGGTTAAGGGTATTGCCCTGTGTAAACACGGCCTGGTTAGGTACGCCATGCACAAAAGTTTCGCCAAAGAAGGTAAGCTGAGGGTATTCCTTTTTCATGGCTTCCGCCCATTCTTTCATATACCCGGCATCGTTATAACCATAGGTATCCAGGCGGAAACCATCCACGCCGGCATATTCTATCCACCAGATATGGCTTTGTGTAAAATAGTTGCGTACATAAGGATTGGCCTGGTTCATGTCGGGCATGTGCAGATCAAACCAGCCATCGGTCATGAGCTTTTTATCGGCCTGTGCTGCGTAGGGATCAAAGATGGGCTGCTCTTTGAAATTAGAGCGGGTAAACTCCGGCCATTGATGCACCCAGTCTTTGGAAGGCAGGTCCAGCATGGTCCAGTGGCGGCTGCCAATATGGTTATGCACCAGGTCCTGGATCATTTTCATACCGCGTTTGTGCAGCTCGTCTGTGAGTTTTTTATACAGCTCGTTGTTGCCATAACGGCGGTCAATGCGGTAATTTTCCGTAGCGGCATAACCATGATAGGATGCGGAAGGCTGGTCGTTTTCCAGCACAGGGTTCAGCCACAGTGTGGTAATGCCCAGGTCCTGCAGATAATCCAGGTGGTCAATAATACCCTGCAGATCGCCGCCGTGCCGGTAGTACATAGAGTCCCGGTTGAGGGTGGTTTGCTGCATACCTTTTACAATGTCGTTGCTTTTATCGCCATTGGCAAAACGGTCGGGCATTATAAGATATACCAGGTCCTTATTGGTTACGCCCTGTGCTTTTGTTACATGGTTACGGGCTTTCAGCTCGTAGCTATAGCTGATCTCCTTTGCGCCGGGTTTGGTAAAACGGATCTTAAAAGTACCCGGTTTGGCGGCGGTATTAATATCCAGGTCTACAAACAGGTAGTTTGTATTCTCTACCTTATGCACTTCCTTTAAGGTTACGCCGGGATATTCCAGCTGCACATTGCGTTCCGCTATCTTATCCCCATGTATAATTAACTGCAGGAAAGGTTGCTGCATCCCGGCCCACCAGAATGCGGGCTCAATACGCTCCAGCGGCGGAAGCTGGGCGGAGGAGGAAGTGGTTACGCTTAGAAATAGTACGGCTATGAGAAAAAGTTGCTTCATGTAAAACTTCGTTCTTTAATTACGAATTAGTTAATTACGAATTACGAATTAGAATGCAGCGGATCAGTGAATTTGATTGTATGTATTGTAACCTTCACTATAAACAATCGGCCTCAGCGTAGTACTGCATTCTTAATTCGTAATTGATTAATTCGTAATTGAATCAATATCCTGTGTTTTGTTGCAAATTCGGATTCGCGGTTCTGTCGGCGGCTGGGATGGGATACAGCGTGCGGTAATCGTCCACTGCCTTGCCTTCCTTCACATTTCCTTTCCAGGGCCACAGGTAGCTGCTGCCGGTAAATTTACCAAAGCGGATCAGGTCTGTTCTGCGCTGTCCTTCCCAGAACAGCTCACGGCCGCGTTCTGCAAGAATAAAATCCTGCGTAAGCTGCGGCTGTGTAATATTACCGCTGGTGTTTCCGTAGGCGCGTGCACGTAAGCTGTTCACATACTGCAGGGCTGTTGCGGCACTGCCGCCGGTACCACCGCGCACTACTGCTTCTGCATACATCAGGTACACATCTGCCAGGCGGAACATCGGGTAATCCGTATCGGGGAAATCGCCTGTCTGGTCAGAGCCGTGTACTCCTGTGCTGCTTACGTTGCGGTACTTGCCAATGGCATAACCATCGGTAAATGTAAAGATGTCGTTGATCTCCAGGTTTTGCCCACTGGTATAGAACATGGCGCGTTTATCCGTGTTGCCGGAAGGATCGGCAAACTGTCCTACAAACGCTTTGGTGGTGCGCAAACCGGCCCATCCGCCGTTAATACCAAAGCTGGCTGCAGGCATACTGCCGCCTACTGCTGCATGCACCAGGAAGGTCATGCCGCCATAGGTTTTGGTGCGGATGCCATCAAACGTGATGGGGAAAATGATCTCCGGAGAGGTGTTGTTATCTGTCAGGAACAGCTTACGGTATTCATCTGACAGCGCATATCCTGCACCGATCACTTTAGTGCAATAAGCAATGGTTTCCGTGTATTTCGGTTGTTTAATATAAACTTCTGCATTCAGGTACAGCTTTGCCAGCAGGGTCCAGGCAGCGGCTTTATCTGCGCGGCCATACTCATTCTGGCGGGCATCTACCAGGTCGGCATCAATAGCTTTCAGCTCTGCTTCTATATAATTGAACAGGTCTGCGCGGTTGATCTGTTTTGGGAAGAAGGATGCGCTCACCTCATCTGTTTCCGTTGAAAAAGGCACGTTACCAAACAGGTCCAGCGCATGCCAGTAAGCCAGGGCTCTTAAGAAGCGGGCTTCTGCGCGGAAGTGTTTTGCATTTTCCAGGTCTGCGCCACTGATGCTGTGGCTACTCAGCTTATCGTCTGTTGTTTCGCGGATGAACTCATTACATACGGCTATCTCGTAAAAGATACGGTCGTAGGTAGCTTTAATAAATTCGTTGCCGGCGGTCCAGGTCATTTTGTGATAGTCCGGCAACGTACCGTCGTTCCAGGATATTACTGCTTCATCTGTAGGCAGCTCCTGTGCTGACCAGTACTGGCGGATGTAGTTGGAAAAGCCTTCGTCGATACCGGTAAGGTCCGGCTTACCTGCTGGCCCTTGCTGGCCGCTGATGGCATAACCTGCATACAGCTTGGCCAGGATGGATTTGTAATTCTTAAAATCGTTATATACGCTGGCGGATGTTTGGTCGTAGAACGGCACACGGTCCAGGTCTTTGGTGCAGGAGCCTGCCAGTAAGGTCATACTCACACAGCCGGCCACTACCCATTTATTGATATATTGCTTTATCATTTTTTCCGGTTTTGGTCAATTAAAAATCAAGATTCACACCCAGGGAATACACGCGTGGACGGGGATAGAACTTGTTGTCTATGCCTTCGCCTACATTGGTGGTGCCCACTTTATCATTCCCCAATTCAGGATCCAGGCCGCTGTAACCGGTGATCACGAACAGGTTTTGTACGGTGGCGGATACACGCAGGTTTACCTTATCCCTTAACAGGTGTTTGAAATTATAGCCCAGGCTCAGGTTATCCATGCGCAGGAAGGAAGCATTCTCTACATAGTAATCAGAGAAATACTGGTTCACTGCAAAACCGGTTTCGTTTATGCTGGTGGACATATTAGCCAGGTAGTTCTGGTATGAGAAGTTGCGGTAAGCGCCGTTGTTGGAGCTGGCATTGTTATATACATAGTTGCCAATGCTGCCGCGTAAAGAGAATCCCAGGTTCCAGCTTTTATAAGCGAACTGTGAATTGAACCCTAACAGGAATTTAGGATTAGGTGATTTATAACGGTAACGGTCGTCCGGAGTTATCTGTCCGTCTTTGTTCAAATCTTCATACTGTCCTTCCACCGGTTTACCATCTTTATACACTTGTTTGTACACGTAGTAAGAGAAGGGTGCGTAACCTACGGAGTGGATCTCAACCGTGTTACCGGTACCGCCGGAAATAGTGCCGATGGGTATGCCCTGCGCCTTGGGATCCTGTACCTTGGTAAGGTTCGTGATCTTTATGTTATTGTAGGTGAAGTTAAAACCTGCATCCCAGCTAAAGTCTTTGGTGCTGATGGGCGTAGCGTTCAGGGTGAACTCTATACCTTTTGTTTCAATGTTTCCTACGTTGGTAAGCAGTTGGTTGGTAAGGTTGGAGCCGGCTGCTACCGGTATTACGCTCAGCAGGTCTTTTGTTTTCTTCACGTAATAATCCACGCTGCCGGAAATGCGGTTATTCAGGAAACCGAAGTC
Organism: Chitinophaga sp.; assembly: GCF_036569125.1. Classification (GTDB taxonomy): domain Bacteria; phylum Bacteroidota; class Bacteroidia; order Chitinophagales; family Chitinophagaceae; genus Chitinophaga. Next base: position 4,491 of record NZ_DATCRF010000072.1, read on the forward strand.
CAGGCCGGCGTTATAGGTTTTTGTTTCTTCCCATTTGATGTTGGCATCATAACCTTCCGGGCGCAGGGTAAGGTAATAGCTGTTACCAAACTGGTATTGCGCGGTAGGATCACTGAGGGTGTAACGGGGCAGGTACGGGTAATCGGTTAAGAGCCCGCCAAAATCCTGCTGGCCGGTAACACCATAGCCTATACGCAGTTTCAGGTCAGAGATGGTTTTGGAATTTTTCAGGAAAGCTTCCTGGTTAATAC
>NZ_DATCRF010000073.1:0-6899 GCF_036569125.1 Chitinophaga sp.
CATCGGTATTGAGCTCTTAACAGAAGAACAATACCGGCAGCTGCAGCTGCTTGGAAACTTTGATACTAAAACGTCGAGCTGGGTGAAAACACCTGCTGAGATCAGGAAACACGGGGGCGCCGTCTTTTGTGACCGCCGCTATGACCACGTTTTCATGTATCACAACGGTGCGTCCTCTTATTATGCTGCCCGGGGATTCCGCGGCGCACTAAGGGTTTGATTAAAACCGCCACCGCACTCCTGCATTTGCACCCAGTCCGCCGATGTTGATGTAAGATTTAAAATCATTCGCCGGCATATCATCATTCTTATACATTGTTTTGGCCCCGCTTTTCCCGGTGGGTGTGTTTGAATTCTGATCGATGGTAGTTACATAATCTGTATTCCTTTCAGCGGTCGACAGGTCATTTAAACTGCGGGCCTGGGTGCTGATAACCTGGTTGGTGGCCAGGTTCACCACCGCTGTTTTTTCGTCGTATGCAGTTACCTCTTTCTTCTTACTTTTTGCCGGCACATTGCGGTATTCCGCTTCCACAAAAACATCCAGCCGCGGGCATACGGGCATGGATACACCCAGTGCGCCCTGGAATCCCAGGGTGATGTTGGGATGCACTTCTTCCTCACGGTGAATGGTTGTTTGCGCTACCACGCCTGTGCTTACCGGCGTGCTGGTTTGAGCGTCCGTTTCAATATGCAGGCGGCCCCAGTAAGGTACTACCAGCCCAAACCGCACGTACGGGTTTATTTTTTCATAACCCGGGCTTATCACAACGCTGGGCGCAAAGTCCAGCGCATTGGCATAACCGTGCGACTCAATACTACCTGCCACCTGGCCACTGCCCTGCACTGTAGTAAGCTGCCGGGTCATGAGGTTCTTTTTGCTGTGGTAGTAATTGAAAGCAGCTTCTACTGAAACATACTTGCTCAAAAACCAGCCAAACGTAATACCTCCCCTGGCGCCGGCGCCATAAGAACCGGTAAGCACCTTATCAGATGTTACCGTACTGGCGCCTGTGGCCGGGTTATAGGTGCTGCGCACATCATGCGGCGCATAAGGCCCTACATCCGGGAACTGTCCTGGAAATACGCTGAAAAAATAACCGCCGCTAACTTTCAGGTAAAATTTGGAAGAAGGCACAACGTTGTAATCCTTTTTTACATCCTGGGCTAATAATGGGTTAAAGCAGGTCAACATAAATGTAACCGTGCAAAGCAAAGTAATGCGCTTCATAAGATATTGTTTTGGTTAACTCATAACATGGTCGTATTGGAAGTTAGCGATTATACGTTGCAAAATCAAAAAATTAATGTGTATATTGTCTACCTAAATAGTAGACTAAGTTAAACATAGCAACTCTTATAACCACTATGCAAACGGATATCCAACCCAAACGCTTGCTGCGACTGGTTTTGCTGACCATGATCTTTTTTGCGCATACTGCTGCTGCACAGCAGCCAAATAACGGGCACAAGCGTACGAACATCATTTTTATTATTGCAGATGACCTGGGTTATGGTAACCTGTCTTGTTATAATAAGAACAACCGTTTCCCCACTCCTAATATTGATGGCCTGGCTGCGCAAGGTACACGGTTCACTCAATTTTATGCAGGCAGCCCGGTGTGCGCCCCCTCCCGCTGTGCATTAATGACCGGCTACCACATGGGCCATGCCTATATACGCGGTAATGCCAACCAACACCTGCGCCCGGAAGATACTACACTGGCACAGCGCCTGCAGGCCAATGGATATGCTACCGGTATGTTCGGCAAATGGGGACTGGGTGAAGAAAACGACAGCGGCGCGCCGCAGTTCAAAGGCTTCGATGAGTTTTTCGGTTACCTGAACCAAACACATGCGCATCATTATTTTACGGATCATTTATTTGAGCTGAAGAATAAACAGCTGAAACAGGTGGCCACAGATTCCCAGTACAGTCACGACCTGATCATGGCGCATGCGCTGGACTTCGTACGTGCACACAAAGACGGCCCTTTCTTTTTATACCTGCCGGTAACTATTCCGCATGCGGAGCTGTTACTGCCCAAACAATATCTGCAGCCTTTCCTGAATGCGGACGGCAGCAGCAAATTTGCCCCGGAAATACCTTTTGTACAAAAGGGTAAGGTAACCTACAATAGCCAGCCGCAGCCGCATGCTGCCTTTGCGGCCATGGTCACCAAGCTGGATTCCGATGTTGGCCGCCTGATGCAGCTCCTGAAAGAATTAAACCTCGAAGATGATACCTATGTTTTCTTTACCAGCGATAACGGCCCGCATAAAGAAGGCGGCGCAGACCCGGAATATTTCAACAGCAGCGGCCCGTTACGGGGTATTAAGCGGGATGTGTATGAAGGCGGTATTCGTGTGCCCATGATCGTAAGAGCGCCGGGTAAAGTGCCGGCCGGCCGTACCAGCAGCCAGGTATGGGCTTTCTGGGATGTGCTGCCCACACTTTGCGGATTAACGAACACCGCAGCACCCGGCGATATTGACGGTTTATCTTTTGTAGCAGCCATTCAGGGTAAACCACAGGAGCAGCAGCATGATCACCTGTTCTGGCAGTTCAATGAAGGGCTGTTAAAACAGGCGGTATTAAAGGACAACTGGAAGCTGGTGCGGTTTAAGAAAAAAGATCAGCCGGAAGTGCTGGAGCTGTATAATATCAGTAAGGATAATGGTGAAAAACATAACCTGGCAGCGCAGTATCCGGACCGGGTGAAGGCTTTGCTGGCGCTGCTTAAACAGTCGGTATCCCCCGCGCAAAATGCAGCTTTTGACTGGCCGGAATTGCAGTGAGCTTTATGCTTTTTTCATAGTCCAGGTGCCAAAGAAAGCCAGTTCATGGGAAAAACCATCGCCATCTATATACTGCTGGGTAATTTCCCATTTGCCAACAAACTGGTCCTCTTCAAAAAATCCGCTGTAATGTACTTCATGTGAGGGTACGGAAGGTACGTGGTTAACTTCGTTATTTTCCGTGTACCAGAAATGATCATACCGTTTAAGGAAGCTGATGAAATTTCCTTCTATAAAACCTTCTATAATGGCTGGATTGGCGGCGCCTCCGCCCTTTTCATCATCAATGCAATGACCTTTTACCAGGCCATCCTTCACTTCCATAGCGATGCTGAAAGCTACGCAGATGTCGCGCCGGTCCTGAAAATAATTTTCTTCGTACGTGTACTCCCCTTCCCAGTTGCCTGAAAAAAATATATCACTCATGGTCCCAACTATTAACAATACGAATATGCTGAAATAATTTTCCCTGAGCAACTGATTTGATTATTTTTTCCTGCTCTTCCCTTCCTTGCTAAAAGCTAAACGCTAAAAGCTAAAAGCTAAATGCATACTAAAACGCTTCTGCCAGTGACAAATACAAGCCGGACTGCCGGGGCTCCCCGGGCCGTTTTTCGCCCCAGCCATAATCCATACGGATGGTTAAGCGGGCGCTTTCATCGTAAAACCAGCGGCCGCCGATACCATAATTAGGTTTAAAGCTGCCCAGATCAAAATTATGATTGTTAAATACCGTGCCGGTACCGCCAAAGGCCACCAGCGCAAACTTGGGTTGCATATGTACAAACCAGATGTTGATGGGGATCTTGGGATCCCAGAAATAACGGTATTCTGCCTGGAAAGCCAGGTAATTCTGATCCCGGTAACGGCCGGCGTAGTAGCCGCGCATCAGCAGGTCGTTGCCCATTTCAGATAAGAGGTAAAATGGTATCTGGCTGCCCTGTACCGTACTATAGTTTACATTTAAACCAAGGGTGCTTTTACGGGAGATGGGGATGAAATGTTTGCCCTGGGCCTCTATCTTCCACAAAGCGCGGGTGCTAAAAATATCAGGCGCATAAGCTACGTTTAGCCGTGCCCAGGAGCCGTGGGTGGTGTAGTTCTGGTTATCGCGGTTGTCGTAAATACCGGTGAGGCCAATGAAGGTGTAATAGCCGCCGGATTTATCCACCAGCGCCAGCCCGGGGTAAATGCCCTTACTGTCTTTTGAATCATAGGAATCATGCTGGTATAATAGCGAAGCGCCGGCGTAAAAGTGACCGCCGATACGCCGCTCCCCTTCCAGCTGCACCTTATAACGTTTGTTGTTCAGCAGGGATTGATCTGCCTTATGAGTGGTATCGCCAATGCCATAAAAGTAGATGGGATAATCGTGGTAACGCAGGTTACTTTTAAAATGCCATAGATTGGCATGCGTCCAGATATCTGTTTTCAGATCTATCTTCCACTGCTTTTTGGTAGTAATGGAAGGTATGAGGTTAATGGTGGAGTTACGTGTAAGCGGATCCGGGTGCTTGTTATCGGTATAAAAAGAATACAGCATGGCCGCGCCTATTTCCAGCCCCTTTTCCTGGGAGTAACCCGCTACCGGCAGCGGAAAAAAGCTGTGGCGGCGGATGATGGTGTCCTTAAGCACATAGGGCGTGTCCTGCGCTGCTGCTCCCATAGCGGATAACAGCAGTATAACGATAACGGTTAATCTTTTTTGCATGCTGATTGTTTACTACTTCCTGTCTGAATGGCCCAGGCTTTTACCGGGAGCCACTTTGTCGCGTACCACCTGCTTTAATTCTTTGATCTCCGGGAAATGCCCCAGCTCCTTTCTATCTAACAGCTTTTCATCATCTACATAAATAATAAAGCTGCCGGACACTTCGCTGGGACGCAATGTAACGCCTCCCAATTCATCGGCGAACGTTGTCAGCAATTCCTGTGCCATCCAGGCGGAACGCATCAGCCATCCGCACTTAGGGCAATATTCTATTGTGATAATTGACTTCATTGTAATTAAAGAATTAATAATTAAGAATGAATAATTAATAATAATGGATGATGTAGTAGGTGTAATTGAATTACTAAGTTATTGATTGTTAATGTAGTATTTGCAATGTGAAGTACTTTATTAATTATTAATTATTCATTTTTAATTGTCCTGCGGTCATGCGCTTCCAGGGATGGGCGGCATAAGAACAGGGCTGCCAGTGTAAGTACCGCGCCTGCTACGAAAGGCATACCGGGGAAATAAACCTTTGCCGTTGGTTTGGAGAACCAGGCAAACAGGTTGGTCATAACAGGCGGGCCTATTACAGCGGTAAGGCTCATTAAGCTGGTGAGCGCGCCCTGCAGCTCGCCCTGTTCTGTGGGCGGCACTTCGCTGGAAATAACGCCCTGCAAAGCCGGCCCACAAATACCACCCAGGCAGTAAGGCACCAGGAAGGCGAACATCATCCAGCCTTTATTGGCAAAGCCAAATAACAGCATGCCTAAGGTATAGAATAACAGCCCCAGGTAAATAGACCATTTCTGTCCCAGCTTGGGAATGGTCCACCGGATCAGCACTCCCTGCACAACACCTACCAGCAAGCCTACAACGCCGAGGGAGTAGCCTACCCAGGTTTCGTTCCAGCCAAATTTGAACATGGTATAATAGCTCCATGTAGACTGTACGGCGTGTGCAGCTATATAGATCAGGATCAGGGAGGCGATCAAACCGGTTATCACAGGGTAGCGGAACAGGTGCCAGAGGGAGCCTACCGGGTTAGCGCGCTGCCAGCTGAAGGCGCGGCGGTTTTCCGGCAATAACGATTCCGGCAGTATGAAATAGCCATAGAGTACATTCATGAACGTTAGTGCGGCTGCTGCCAGGAAAGGCGCGCGCGGGCCCCAATGGCTGAAAAGCCCGCCAATTACGGGACCTATAATAAAGCCCATACCAAATGCAGCGCCTACCAGGCCAAAGTTCTGCGCTCTTTTTTCCGGGGGGCTTACATCTGCAATGTAGGCTGTGGCCGTGGTAAAACTGGCGCCGGTAGCACCGGCAATTATACGTCCTAAGAACAGCCAGCCAATGGTGGGTGCAAAAGCCAGGAACAGGTAATCGAAACCAAAACCCAGCAGCGCCAGTAATAATACGGGGCGCCTGCCATAACGGTCGCTTAGGCCGCCTACAATGGGCGAGCAAAAGAACTGTGTAATGGCAAATGCAAATAATAGCCAGCCGCCGTATTGGGAAGCTTCGCTCAGGCCTTTACCGGTAAGGTGCTCAATAAGCTTGGGCATAACGGGAATGATGATACCAAAACCGATAACATCAATCAGCACGGTTACAAAAATGAACCCCAGGGCGGAATTCCTTTTAACTGTCATGTGGCGGAAAAATTTGGGCGCAAGATATTTAATTAATAATGAACAATGAATAATGAATAATTGAGCACAGCATGTTGCAGGTATTTCGTGCTTAAATGAATAATGAATATTTGACAATCAATAATTTAGCGCTTCATATTGCGGTACTGCATCATCCATTATTATTAATTATTCATTCTTAATTATTAATTAGACCAGCTATACAATAAAGGCCGCCGGTGGTCCCTTTATTTTTGATTCCTGGGCTTTTAGCCGTATTTTTATTCGATGAATGGTTATAATCCCTTAATAGCCATTGCTTTGGGACCTTTTTTTGATTAACTACCGGGACATACATGAGAGTACAGTTTTTCCTATACCTGGTACTTACCTGTATCTTTTCTTTTCGGGTAAACCTGGGTTTTACTATGCCACCGGCCAACCCTGCCGACAGCCTGCAACAAGCATTGTATACGCATGCACAAAGGGATACAATAAGGGTACAGCTGTTGAATAAACTGGGCCGGGTATATTTTACCAGCGACCCGGGAAAAACAACGCTCTATGCTACAGAAGCCCTGCGCCTGAGCGATAGCCTGCAATACGCAGAAGGCACCATACTGGCTACCCGCAACCTTGCGCTGGTAGAAAATACCAAAGGCAACCTGGATAAGCAGATGGACATGACCCTTTCTGCACTGCGGCTGGCTGAAAAGAACGGTCTGCTGCATATGACGGGCATCCTCAATAACGAC
>NZ_DATCRF010000074.1:0-2457 GCF_036569125.1 Chitinophaga sp.
TTTAAAAATGGAATACAGGAAATTAGGAAACAGCGGTATTGAATTATCCGTGATCACTTTCGGCGCCTGGTCTATAGGGGAAACGCACCTGGGAGATGCCACCCGCGCTGATACACTGGCTGCTTTACGCAAGGCCTATGACATGGGATGCACCTCCATAGACACTGCTCCCGGTTATTGTATGGGCCTGGCCGAAGAGGTAGTAGCAGAAGCCATCCGCGGCCTGCCCAGGGATCAGGTGCAGATCCTCACAAAATGTGGAATGATCTGGGGCGGCGATAAAGGGAAGCTGGCAAATACCTGTAACTATAAAGGGCAGCGCCATGAAATATACAATTATGCCGGTAAGGAAAGCATTATAAAAGAATGTGAGGACAGCCTTCGCCGCCTGCAAACAGATTACATAGATCTGTACTCGCTCCACTGGCCTGACCCTACCACCCCGGTTGAAGAAACGATGGAAGCTTTTACCCTGCTTTTGCAGCAAGGTAAAATAAGGGCTGCAGGCGTTTGTAATCATTCGCCGGAAGCCATGATGGAAAAGGATGCCTTATGCCCGGTGGTATCTAATAAAGCCCGCTACAGCATGCTTAACCGCGGCATTGAAAAAGATCTTGTTCCTTATAGCATACAGGAGAATAAGGGCATTCTCGCTTACAGCATTTTGCAAAGAGGCATACTTACCGGAAGGGACTTCCGCAAGTTCCTGTGGCCGGAAGATAACTACTGGGAAGTGGCCCTGTACGAGCCTGAGAACAGGAACCGCATCCGGAATTTCCTGGATAAGCTGGCCCCTATGGCGGCAGACAAAGGCGTTACGCTTACACAGCTCTGCATCCGGTGGACCATTGACCGCCCCGGAATTACAGCGGTGCTGCTGGGCGCCACCAGCGCAGAGCAGGTAGCTTTTGATATGCAGGCCATGCAGGTATCCTTAACGGATGAAGAGACCAGCATTATAAATAAACACCTGGCCGACCTGGAAAAAGAGCTGGAGCTGGAAATGAAAGCGCCTGTATAACCACCTATCAAAATATTATGAAGTTATTGCTTCAATACCTGGCACGTTATAAAGGACTGGTTTTGCTGGCGCTGCTGCTGGCAGTTATAGACCAGGTCTTTATTAACCTTAATCCATACATTTTTGGCAACTATATTATTGACCCTTATGCCAATAAGGTTGGCTATTTCAGGGCACAGGGAATGGCCAATGAGTTCTTCCGCGGCATTGGTTCCGCATTGCTGAAAATAGTGGTGGTAAGCACTATTGCCTGGTTAGCGAGCACCTATAAGAATTACCTGGTAAATGTTATTATACGCAAGCTGGGTGCAGATCTTTATGCGGATGTGCAACGGCATACCCTTTGTTTGCCGTACCAGGATTTTGAAGACCAGCGCAGCGGTGAGATACTATCTGTTTTACAGCGGGCAAGACTGGAATCAGAGAACTTTATCACCAAGTTCATGAATGTGCTGTTTGCCAGTATTATTTCCGTTGGCGTGGTAATAGTTATTGCCGCAATGCTAAGTCCTGCACTGCCGCTGGTATATTTGTCCGGCGCGGCTCTTTTGCTGATCATCACTAATTTCCTGAGCAGGAAAATGCAGGCCATTCAAAAAGAGATCCTGCGGGAAACAAATGCGCTGGCCGGCTCCACAACGGAATCACTGCGGAATATAGAGCTGGTAAAAAGCCTGGGCCTTATTCAGCAGGAAATAACCCGCCTGAACGGCGCTAATCAAAAAATACTGCAAAGGGAGCTGCAGAAGATCAAGAGTGTACGCACCATCAGCTCAGCCTACGGCGCCTTTATACAGGCGCTTCACCAGGGAATTATTTTTATCCTGTTATTGTTCCTCTTCTACAATAAGCTCACTGTTGGGCAGCTGATCATGATGCAGCTTTACTTTTATTCTATGTTCGGCATGCTGGGTGAATTAGGAAGTGTGATTATGGCTTACCGTGATGTGGAAGCTTCCCTCAACAATCTGCGGGGCATACTGAATAAACCTGTGGAGGTAGGGCCTGCGCATCCCCGGCCGGTTGGCGTTATCCGCAGCATTTGTTTTGATAAGGTATCATTTCTGCATCAGTCGGTAGCACAGCCCGCGCTGCAGAATATTTCTTTTGATGCCAGGATGGGGGAGACCATCGCTATTGCCGGGCCTTCGGGAGCAGGTAAAACAACGCTGGTGAAACTGTTGGTAGGGCTTTACAAACCCGCCGGCGGAAGCATATTGTATAATGATCACAGGCATGATACGATCGATTTTGCGGAGCTGCGCCAGCAGATAGGCGTTGTAACCCAGGATGCGCAGCTGTTCTCCGGCACAATAAAAGAGAACCTGCTTTTTGTAAATCCTGCGGCAACCGATCAAATGATCAACGAGGTGCTGGAGCAGGCATCCTGCCAGCAGCTGCTGGCACGGTCGCCCAAAGGAGTAGATACCCTGATC
>NZ_DATCRF010000075.1:0-7667 GCF_036569125.1 Chitinophaga sp.
GTACGCTGTTCCGCCTGTAATTATCATTCATAATAAGGTTCAGCTGGTCAAAATAGCCATAGCCCAGGTAAAACCGGATCTTCTTTGAACGTCCGCTAAGGCTGATGTTATGATTCTGGATCCTGGGGCGGGAATTAGTCATTAACTTCCACCAGTTGGCTTCATCGCCGTTCTTGTAATTGTCGCCCTCAATGCCGGGCATTTTAGTTGTAGGATCCCAGTTGGGGTTCATTTTTGTCATGTCGTTGGGATCCCGGCTTTCAGACAGGTACCAGTCGCCCAGCTTCTCTATATATTGAGCGCCGCTGGCCGGCCGCATACTCTTTTTGGTCATTTCCTGTATGGAATAAGATCCGCTGTAATCAACGGTGAGCTTCTCTATACCGCTTGCTCCACTTTTGGTGGTGATCAGCACTACCCCATTCGACGCCTGTGAGCCATATACAGCGGCAGCGCTGGCGTCTTTCAAAAGGTCAATGCTGGCAATGTCGGAGGGATTGATAGAAGTGAGCGCTCCTCTGTAAATAAGTCCATCTACTACAATGAGCGGCGAGGTGGTGCCGGAGATAGAGTTCCTGCCGCGTACCATCAGGGTAGGGTCGCTGCCGGCCCGGGTAACCTGGCCTACGGTGAGGCCCGGAACCGTACCTCTCAATGAAGACATCACGTTTGCATTCGGCGATTGTTTTTGTATCAGCAGGTCCGCTTTGGCCACAGCCCCGGTAACATCCTGCCTTTTCCGGGTGCCATACCCGATGACCACTACACTACTCAGCTCACTTACTGAGGATGATAATACAAACGACAGCGCTGCATTATGGCCCGGCATAATTTTATATCCTGTAAATGATCTTGTATCATAGCCCACCATGTGCACATTAAAGGTGTAGCTGCCTGCCGGCAAATTTTTAAACGCGAAGTTTCCGGCGCTGTCAGAGATGGCGATATTCACACGTTTGCCGTTTGCCGAAGCTTCAACAGTGGCGCCGGGAAGCGATGCGCCTCCCTGGTCTGTTACTATTCCGTTCACACTGCCCGTATTATTTTGCCCGTAGGACCGGGCAGATACAGCACAAAGGATTAGTATGACCGCAATGGTTGTTTTCACTATTCCTTTCATAAGATAATTTTTGGGGTGATAGTTGCCAGGGGATAAACTGATGTGAAGTGGTAGCCGCAACTACCTTCATGTTTTGCTGTTGGACAGCATTGTGAAGTCTTTTTCATAATGTGGTTTTTAACGTGAATTGATATTGGTTCCTATATATGCAATCGTTTGCATTATTATGCTAAAAAAAAGTGCCTGTGAATGCACTATTCTGGTTGATGATGTTAAGACAGTAATAGGTTCTTCTGAATCATGAACGTGTAACTTATATCACCGCCCTTATGTTCTATAGGTCAGTAACAGGAAGTTATAGAATAAATAATATTGCCGGAGGCAAATTTCTCTTACAGATAAAATAATATCAGCAATTGCTTAATTTATATTTAAATCCTTTGTGGAACGGGTCCGCCATTCATAGCGTATCATCTTTGAAGCGGGTATATAGGTTCATAGAGGAAGCATTATTTACGTTTTGGCTATCTGCTTAAAGCATTCCTTATTTCGCCAAAGATCAGGTGGGCAATACGTATTGACTCAACATCCAAGGGGGCATTTTGAGATGATAGCTTCGCGACAACGATCTGTTGAACAGGGTCCATAAACAAATTCTGGCCATATATGCCCATAGCGAAAATATAGCCCGGCTGGTTGTGTACAATATAAAAATTATTGCGGTATGACATGTCTAACCCTCCAAAGCCCCCGGCAAAATCACCGGTTTGCCAGGCCATTTTATCGCCACCTTCACTCAGATCACGGAGCCAGGCTAACGAAAGGATCTGTTTGCCTTTATGTACCCCATCATTTACTATCAAATGCCCCAACCGGCCAAAGTCGCGCGTTGTGGTAATAATACCCCGGGTACACTGCGGAGCGCCTGAACAATCCACATTAATATAGGCATCCTGCTCTGCCTCCATTGGCTTCCACAATAATTCACTCACAAGATCAGCAAAGCACTTACCGGAAGCTCTTTCAAGGATCCATCCCAATAGGTCCGAATTAGGATTTACATAACGGAATCCGCCACCATACGGCTGATCTCCTATCTGAAGTTCTTTGAAAAACGAGTGAAGCCCTGCCGTGGCAGAATGACCGGTTCCCGGACCCCAACCGACCGCTTTTTCGTATGCATCCAGCTGATCCTGGTTAAGGGCAGCTGTTCTCATGTCCAGCAGATCCCTTACCCGTGCAGCGGTATAAAAGCCGCCTTTAAGCTCCGGCAAATAATCCACAATAGCAGCCTCCGGATCTAAAACACCCTTTGATTCCAGGATCCCTGCGATGACCGCGGTAACAGATTTGCTGGCAGACATTAATATATGCTCGCTTTCATGAGTCATGCCATTGCTGTAAAATTCATACACCAAATGCCCTTTGTGTAACACCACAAATCCATCTGTTAACGTTAATGCAAGCAAATCAATGAGTGAGCTTTTCTGTCCATCCGGTGCATTGATCATTAACTTTCCTAATTCAGCTTCATGAGCGGGCAAAAAAGGTGATGCGGACGGATGATGAGCGATCTTCCTACAATTCAAAAACCCGGTCACATGATGGAATGCCCAGTGATTCAAGGGGTCTTTCCGCCAATCGGAACTACCCGTTACATCGTTATCCACCAAAGGCGTATTATTCATAACAGATCTTTCTTCAAAGATCATTACAGGATCATCAAAAAAAATTGCCATTTGGTGAGAAATCAAATACGTCCTTTTCTTATACGGCTCAGAGAAGAGGGGGTAATTCCTAAATAGGAAGCTACATGAAGGAGTGGCACACGGTTCAGTAATCCCGGGTGCTCATCCATGAACGCCCAATATCGTTCCTGTGCATCCTGTTCCAGCATACGGCGCCCCAGCTGCATTTTTTTGAGTAAAGCAGCCGTCATGATCTTCGAGAAAAGATTGGCCAGCGGAGGAATGCTGACCAGGAGCATTTCATAATCATTTTTAGATAAGGTCAGCAAAGTACACTCCGTCAGGGCCTCAAAATCAACGCGCGATCTTGTCCCGGTCCTGAAACTTTCAATATCAAGCGCAAATTGGTTTTCCGAAAGAAATAAACGGGTAACATCCTCACCGGCTTCCTTTTTATAGGAGATCCGCAGCACCCCCGAAACAATAAACCCGATCGTATCAGCCACCCTGCCAGCGGTTGAAAACAAATCGCCTTTGGCTAATTGCAGGGACTGCACCTGCTCACTGAGCAGTTTGACGTGACTATCATTTAACTCGCCGTACTGAAATAAATAAGATACAAATTCATTCACCTGGTAAAGATCAAAATTTTCCGGCTGCCGGCAAACTGTTTCCGTGAAACCTGGCAAGCCATCCTCCGGTAACAGGATAAACCCCAACAATATCAGGTAGTTAACCTATTTTATTTATTTTAGACCAAATGGTACAATACATTTACTATATTTGTGGACCAAATGGTACAATTAGATATGAAGAAACTAGAGAACAAAGTAGCCGTTGTAACCGGCGCTTCCAAAGGAATTGGCGCGGCCATAGCTAAAAAGCTGGCAGCAGAAGGTGCTGCCGTGATCGTCAATTATGCATCGGCCGTAAAAGACGCCGAACGCGTTGTGGCTGAAATTGTGAGCCATGGCGGCCGGGCCATTGCCGTGCAGGCCGATGTGTCAAAGACGGATGATATTGACCGCCTGTTCACCGAAACAATAAAGCAGTATGGTGCGGTTGATATCCTGGTCAATAATGCGGGCATTTATCAATGGGGACCTATTGAGGATGTGACTGAAGAAGGATTCTACCGTCAGTTCGGCATTAATGTACTGGGGCCATTGCTTGCTACTAAAGCGGCCGTACAATATTTTTCAGACAAGGGAGGCAGCATCATCAACATCGGTTCGGGTGCATCCAGCATGGAACCTGCCGGCAGCGCCCTTTACACGGCCACCAAAAGTGCGGTTGATTCGATCACACGCGTGCTTTCCAAAGAGCTTGGCCCCAGGAATATCCGTGTTAATTCGATCAACCCGGGGATGGTAGACACGGAAGGATCCAGGGCCGGCGGGTTTATTGGCAGCGAAATGGCCATGGTTATGGCAAACACCACTCCCCTGCGCCGGATTGGAGCACCGGAAGATATTGCGCTGGTGGCTGCTTTTCTTTCGTCCGATGATGCACGCTGGCTAACCGGCGAGATCATACTGGCCAGCGGCGGTCTTCGCTAATACAGGAAGCGCTTTTACAATAGCGCCTGATCCCTTCACATACTTGTATAAAATTAATAGCTTTGCCTGCTGCAGGTAAAGCTTTTTTGATTATGAGAACAAAAGATTTTAACGAGACTGACATACTGAGAAAGGCCATCACCCTTTTCTGGCAAAAGGGTTATCACGCAACCTCGTTATATGATCTCATTGAAGAACTGGGTATTGGCCGTTCCAGCATCTACCATGCTTTTGGCGACAAGCATAACCTGTTCCTGAAAGCGCTGGAGCTTTACCAGCAGGAAGCCACAGCAAGGATCCAGGGATTATTGAATAACGCCCCCTCAGTGAAAGCGGCGGTGAAACAGCTGCTGCAGCAGGTTGTCAACGACGTTTTTACCGATGCCTGTCCTAAAGGATGCTTTAAAATAAACTCAGAGGTAGAGGTGGCCGCAAGCGATGAATTAATAAAGAAGCTGGTTGCTGAAGATGACCTGATCATTGAAAAGGCCTTATATCAGGCTATAAAAAAAGGACAGGCGAACGGGGAGATCAGCGCATCCAAAAAACCGAAAGCCCTTGCCCGCTTCATTTGTAACACAGTGACCGGCATGAGGGTGTATGCAAAATTCCGGCATGACCGGCAGTTCTTTGACGATATCGTTGAAACCACCCTGTCGGTTATCAGCTGATAGTTAAGCTCCCCTCATTGCTCCTTTTTTGGATATGAGTTGAAAATAAACCGCAAGGCGTCATAGTAGGCTTTTATGGGTTCTGTCATATGCGTCTCCTCAGGATAGTGAACATACTTATGGGCTAAACCCGCTATCTTCCTTTGATTTATTATAGTGTAAAATTTCAGAAGATCTGTATGAAAGGCAGCTCCGTCTTCTGATGAGCCTTCGTCCGCATCACTGTAAAAGATCATTTTATTTATAATCCGGTCACTCGTTAGCTTTTTATCTGCGAGGTTCAGCACATATCCCCTATCCCACCAGAATGAAGGGCTGATGGCTATATAGGCATCAAACATATCCGGCTGCGTTAGCAGGCAATTGATCGTGGTGATGCCGCCGAATGAGTGCCCTGCAAAAATTTTAAAAGCTTGTGTTTTGTAGTGCTGGTCAACATAAGATATCAGCTCACTGCCAATGAACTTTAAAAAATTATTACCGCCGCCGCTTGCCTTTAGCCGGGAGTTTGCACTGGTATCAGGCTTTCCGTAAAAATCAAAAAGGCTATGGCTGGGGGTAAGGTCCCTTACACGGTTTGTATTGGGGATGCCAACGACGATCATCTCAGGCATTACCTTTACGTCACTACGGCTAAGATACCGGCAATATTCTGCGATCATGCTAAAATGATTATCCCCGTCAAGAACGTATAATACCGGGTAGCGCTTACCGGGCATTGAGGTATCTGCAGGCGGTGCATAAATATAAATTTTCCGGTCTTCGCCCAATATTTTAGACGGGAGCCTGATGATATCTGCGGATATGGGTTTAAATGGCGGATCGCTTTGGGCCATTAAGCCGGTGGAAATTAATAGTACAAAGAAAACACATACTATATTATATCTAAAATGGCGCTTTAAGCCGCTGCGGTAGATCATGAAAATATATTTGGGAACCTGCCTTAATTTACAATGTTTTTTGGGTTCCGGGTAGTGGAACAAACAGATAACATTTGTTTATATTGGGCCGTTATCCTCCTCCGGAACAAGCAAGAAAAGTGAATTTGAACTCATATACATTCCATATTAACTTATACGACCTCGCCTTCCTCGGCGCAATATTTACAGGGCTCACCTTTGCCCTGCTTTTATATTTTACCAAAACCGTTAACCGCAGTGCAAACCGGTTCCTTGCCCTGGCCCTGGTCACGATGGTTTTATGGATGATGCGGATCCTTGCTATTGACATCAGGCTGGAAACTTACCTGCCCTGGTGGAACCGGCTGCCAATGCAATTCCTGCTGGCGCTGGGTCCCCTGCTGTATTTTTATGTGCTGAAAATAACGCGGCCGGCATACCAGTTCAGGAGAAAGGACCTGCTGCATTTCAGCCCCCTGCTGCTGGAACTGGCAGCCCAGGCGCCGGCAATAAAGGAAAGTAGCAGCACCGTACTACAGCTGCTCATATTTATTTCGGGCATCACCTATTTATACTTCTCTGATAAGCTGATCCGGAATTTTTACCGGCGCCTGCAGCCCGTACTGATGGACCGCTCCCTTCTTGAATTCCGCTGGCTGCGCCGCCTGCTGGGCGCCACCGCCCTGTTATGGGGCCTGTGGCTGTTTTGCGGCGTCATTGACTATTTTGGCTACCGCAACCAGTTAGGCATACACGTTTATTACCCCTTTTATACCTTTTTCGTGATCATTATTATATGGACTGCGGCGGCGGCTTTCCTGAAACCTCAGGCAGCGATGATGGCCCAGGCGGCAGCAACCATTAAACCATCCGTGCCGGCTGAGCTGCGGGCAAAAGGCGCCTGGCTTAAGCGGGCTATGGACGCCAACCATTATCACCAGGACCCGGAACTAAGCTTAGGCTCCCTGGCCGAAAAACTTAACCTGCCTCCCCACGAATTATCACGGGTCATTAATACGGTATTCAAAAAAGGCTTTAATGATTTCATTAATGAATACCGGGTGATGGACGCCGTACGTAAAATGCAGGACCCTGCTTATGCGCATATCACCCTCCTGGGTATTGCGTTCGAAGCGGGATTCAATTCAAAAACTACTTTTAACCGGATCTTCAAAGAAATGACCGGGAAAAGCCCTACCGGGTACAAAAAACACCTGGAAAAAGAGGGCCCAACTTATAAATTGGGGCGTCAGCCCCGGCCAGAGCTGTTAATATTGAACCGCGAACCTCCTCAAAAATGGGTTCCTGAAAAATTAAACAGCCGGTATATGTTCAGAAATTATGTAAAAGTTGCCATACGCAACCTGCAGCGCAACAAAGGCTTTACTGCCATTAACGTCGTTGGCCTTTCCATAGGTTTAGCTACCTGCCTGCTGATCGTATTCTATGTGGCAGATGAATTGAGGTATGATAAGTATAATACCAGGGCAAATAACATCTACCGGGCCGACATGGAAGTAAAATTTGGCCACAATGCCAATTCCTATGCAGCAGTGCAAAGCGGGTTTGCGGATGAGGTAAAGAAGGATTTTACCACCGTTGAACAGGTAGTAAGGTTAAGACCGGCCTATGAACAGCCGGCCGGTTTTCATGTTAAAAAGGGCAGCTCCGTGCTGCAGGAGACCAGTGTTATTTATGCGGACGCCAGCCTGTTCCAGGTTTTTACCCTGCCTATGATAACCGGCAACCCTGCCACAGCCCTGGCAGAACCCAATGCAGCTGTGCTGACC
>NZ_DATCRF010000076.1:0-6980 GCF_036569125.1 Chitinophaga sp.
TGATAAGCTGGTAGCCAGGTTAACGGATACGAAGCTTTTACCTTCGCCAGAAATGGATGACGTTACCAATAATGTTTTACGATGGTGGGAACTCCCGTTAGTGCCATTGCCGTTTAAGGAACCGTTCAGGTTATTCAGCCCTATGTAGGAGAGTGCCGTACGTAAGGTGCGGAACTGTTCTGCCACATAGCTGCGTTTACCTTCAGCTATCACTAAGGGTTGCTTGTTCACATCCTGCAATATCTCTGCCAGAATTGGCGCTTGCGTAGCTTTTTCTATTTCTGTGCGTGAGGTCACCTCCCGCTTCATCATATCCCGCAGGGTAATAAGGGCCGCAATAAAAGCCAGACCTGCAAATACTGCTATAGCAAGCACCAGCGGTTTCTTGGGGCTTATTGGAATGGCCAGCGCTTCTGCTGCATCTACTATACGGCTGTCGGATACGGCAGCAGCAGACGCTACGGCTGTTTCCTCCCGCTTCTGTAACAGGAAAGTATATATGTTATTCTTTATTTCCTGCTGACGGCTTACCTCAACAAATGCTTTCTCTTTTTCAGGTACGCCTCTGAGCATGCCGTTATAGCGGCTGTTCTCCATTTGCAGCCTTGCCTGGCCTGCCAGTGTATTGGCGCGCAGGTTACGGATGTTTTGCAGTATGGCGGGTTTCAGCTGTGCTTCCTGGCGGCGCAGGCTTTCCAGCAAAGGACTGTTCTCACCAGTGGTTTTGCGCAGTCTTTCCAGCTGTAATTCCGTTTCAGAAAGCTTGCTTACCAGCTCCAGCATCACAGGGTCCGATAAACCCAGTGTAGCCGGTACCGTGCTTTCACCCTCTTTACGGCCTGCCACATAGTGTTCTATAGAATCCAGCACGGAAAGCTGCATATTGCTTTCAGCCAGCTTGCGGTCGTTCTCAGAAACGCTTTCCAGGAACAATTTGCTTTGCTCGGAAATATCCACGATGCCCTGCTGCTTTTTAAAAGAAGCTACCTGTGATTCTACCTGGCTCAGCTCCTGGTTCACAATACGCAGGCGGTCATCTACAAAAGCCATGGTGTTGGAAGAGGTACGGTTCTTATCTTCTATAGAGGCATTATTATATACCCTTACCAGCTCGTTCAGAATATCTTCACCCCGCTCCGGCACTTCATCGCTGTAGCCCAGGGAGATGATAGTACCTGCCTTGGTGGTGGGATCTACTTTCAGGGCGCTTTGCAGCAAACCTGCCAGGATCTTTTCACCAGCGATACGTACGGTATAGATCTTACCGGCAATATCCACCGGTTTGCCGGGTTTGGGTGTGATCACCATCTTTCCCCACTGGGTAGAAACCGTATCATATAAAGGATAGGCCTTTTTACCCAATATTACACGCTGGTGGGGGGCATCATAAACCATAGGGAGTATGGTATATGCCGTGGGCTTTATAGAATCCGGCTCCAGGAATTTAAATCTTACGGGGCTGGCATCATAAGCTACGATGTCCCTTACCTTACCTTTTACAGATACTTCTGCGAACAGGTTCAGGTTACGGATCACAGCCCTGGCCAGTGTGCGGGATTTTATGATCTCAATTTCATTGTCAATTACTTTTTTGGAGCCTCCGATGTTCAGGGATTGCAGAATGTCTGCTTCATCAATTCCTGTTTTTTCATCTTTTACCAGTAAGGTAGCAGATACATAATATACAGGCGTTGTATAACGGAGGTAAACAAACGCTATGGTAAGCGCTATGATCACCGACAGCAAAAATAGCGGCCAGTAGGGCAGGTATCTTTGTCTGATCAATGCCATCAGATCTACCTGTTCCTCCTGTTGTTGCGCACGTCGGTTTGAATGTTGCATGTTTGTTCCAGGCCTCATCAAATTGGTTTATTCAATTTTAAAAAACAATCTCGATATGGTTTCGCATGAATATGGTCTGGTTTTCCGGGTTGCTGCCATAAATGGCGGCGTTCTAGTTCAGTATCAGCCTGTCAAGTATGATCACCATCAGTGACAAGCCGCTGAAAACAATGGGTAATACTACGCGGCTCTTTTCACCGCTAAACTGTTTTGCCTTGTTAGGCTCAACATATACTACATCATTTGATTGCAGGTAATAGTAGGGAGAGTTCAGGATATTTTTGTCATTCAGGTTCAACCTTTTGATGACCCTTTGACCTTCCTGATCCCTGATCAGCAGCACATTTTCTTTCTTACCATATATGGTAATATCACCTGCCATCCCAATTGCTTCTAATATAGAAATCTTCTCGTTTGTTACATTCACTACGGTGGGTCTTGTTACCTCTCCCAGCAACGTTACCCTATAGTTCAGAAAGCGTACGCTTACTACCGGATCTACCAGCAGCTTACGCTGCACCAGCTGATCGCGTATATAATCGGTAAGCCCTTTCTTGGTCAAACCTTCTGCTTTAACAGGCCCCAGCACCGGGTACTGTATAAGCCCCTGCTGGTCTACCAGGAAACCGCCTAAAGAAGCCGTATTTCCCGATGAAGCGCCGCCACCGCCGGTCGGTGCTACCGTATTGGACGCATTATATATAACAGCGTCCTCCGGATTCAGACTGCTTACAGTGATCTGCAGCACATCGTTCTTTTGTATCAGCGGTTCAAAATTCCCGTTTACTGTTATTGTAGTATCCCGTATGTTTTGTAAATAAAGCGTATGCTGCGGCGTACTGCATGATGCAAATAAAAAACTAACGATCATTAACCCTACAACAAGCAATTTTAAACTGGATTCCGTTCTCAGGTACATTTTAATGTTTATGTTATTTAAAGCTTTACACGTTTAAGATTGCATGGGGGCAGAGGCATCATTGTTCATCACTGTTGTTAACATCACATCACATTCATTATTTCACGCTACAATATTACTCCAACATGCCCCCGGTTACAACTACTTACTGAAGTATAAATACCACCTTCAGGTGATGACCCATTACTTATTAAAGTAGTGCGGTAAAACCGCGTCCGCTTGTATTAAATAAATATTAAATTTATCACTGAAGCGCCTGATATCATTGCCACAAACCAGCTAAAAAGATTGTTGGACCAGATCTTTGAAATTAACTCTGACTTGGAGGCCACATTTAATTTCTGGTAGATCTTTTTCAGGTGCTGGTTCACGGTAAATACCGTTACAAAAAGTTTATCGGCCATTTCCTTGTAAGAGAATCCCTCCTTCAAAAGCGCCAGCAGCTCATATTCCCGCTTGGTAAGCTTATGCTTGATATTCTCCAGCGGATCTTTATTTATATAGCTGATCAGCAGGTGCGCTGCCTTGGGCGATAAAGTGCCACCCTGGTTCACCGTATCCAGTATCGAATGATAGATCTCCATCAGGCGGCTGGTCTTTATTATATAACCACTGGCCCCTTTCTTAATAGATTCGATCACGTACTGTTTACCGTCATGGCCGGAAAGCACAATGATCTTGGCTTCCGGGTAGGTTTGCTTTAGCTCCTGCATACCTTGTATGCCGGATTCGCCAGGCAGGGAAATGTCCAGTAGTATAACCTTTACATCCGGATTCTTAAAAGGTAAAGCCTTAAATTCCTCCATTGATTTGCAGGCAAACACCACCTTACATTCCTGAAAATCTTCCAGGAACTCCTTGTAATTGTTCAGCTGAAAATGGTTGTCCTCTATGATTCCAATATTGATCATCGTAATAAGGGTAACAATTGGTATGGACTTAATCGATATGGTTTTTCAATAATATAAGTCAAAGATAAAGCCAAATTCCCAAAGAAAAAAGATCAAATTCACAGAACCTTGAAACTGTATTAATTATACGTTAACTTTTATACGATTGCAAGGTTGTTCTCTTATTACAAAAAATTACATTTGACTTACTGATGTCCTAAACTGTTTACCTTATTACGAAATGATATTCTCTGCTCGTTTTTAGATATTACTGGCATAAGTAGTTCGTTCTTTCTCCTGTTTGATGCAATCTGTGTGCCTGTTTTATCGGTTATGACCTTAAATGCTACATACACATTAACATTTTATGTGCATGTTTGATTTACTTGAATAATAATAGCGTCTGTATCAACTCCATTACACCATCTTTCCTCCAAAAAATAAAAAAACAAATTCTTTACTTATTTAAGTGATAACCGAAACCATGCTTTCTTTCTAACAGTATGGTTTCAAATGTTTACTTTATTTTCGGGCCTGTAATTAGCCATGTCTGAAAAATGAAACCTCAACAGTCAATTATCATGCCATACGACCTGCTTATAGGTACCCTTCCCTGCCCGGTTGTGGTGCAGCAGCACCCCCAAAGCCAGGTGGTGTACGCCAATGAAGCGGCTAAGGCGCTTTGTAAACAATTAATTAACACGAAAAGGGAAGTATTGTTATCAGATATTAAGATAATTTTACATGACATTTGCCAAGCTGAAGGAAACGGTACCACTTTTGAAACCAGGCAACCTATCCCCGGTAAAAATACGCATCTATGGCTGGAGGTAACCACTACAACAGTAATGCAAGGCAAGGATCAATACAACGTATTTACTATTATTGACATTAGCGCTCGAAAAACCAAAGAATTATCCATGATCCAGTCCCTTGAAAAGGAAAAATCCCTCCATGAAATGAAATCCAACTTCATTTCCATGGCCTCCCACGAATTTAAAACACCGCTAACAGCCATCTCCTCTACCATAGACCTGCTGGAAACCAAGCTGCAGATGGATAACCTGCTGAACCCGTTCTACCAGCACAACATTTCCAAGATCTCCTCCGAAATATTTAAGCTCAATACCATGCTGGATGAGATCCTGACCCTCAGCACTATTGTATCTAATAATATAGAGATCAAAAAACAGGCAGTGGATGTGGAGCAGGTGATCGCCGATATTAAATACCAGTACTTTTCCGAACGCAAGGACGACCGGGTGCTGAACGTACAGGTATCCGGCGCCCCCCGTAAAATATATGCCGATAAGAACCAGCTGTCCAAGATCTTTACCAACCTGGTTGGCAATGCCTTTAAATACTCCACCGATAACCCCGTGCTGAAGCTGCAGTTCCTGAAGAACAAGCTGGTTATCAAGGTAATGGATAAGGGCGTAGGCATTCCCCCGCAGGATATTCCCTACCTGTTCAACTCCTTTTACCGCGGCAGCAATGTGGATGGCATTGAAGGCACAGGCCTGGGCCTCTCTATTGTAAAGGACTTTGTTGAAAGGAACAACGGCACCATCCTTGTTGAAAGTGAAGAGAATAAAGGAACCTCATTTACCATTGTATTTAAATACCCGCCGGAAATTACGGCCCAGGCATGAATAGGACCATTCTGCTCATAGAAGATAAGCCCACCCTGTCGGATACGCTTAAAAGCCTGCTGGAGCTATACCAGTACACTGTAATAGTGGCAGCTAACGGCGCAGAAGGTGTGCAGCAGGCCCGCCTGAACCACCCCGACCTGGTGATCAGCGACATATATATGCCTGTTTTGAACGGGTACGATATGCTGGAGCAGTTTAAACAGGATGTAACCCTTTGTAACATTCCCGTAATTATGCTTACTGCCAAAACCGAAATAGAAGAAATAGACATGGCCCTGCAAAAAGGTGCAGACGGTTATGTGACCAAGCCCTTTGTTTTTAAGAACCTGCACGCTATTATCAAAAAATTCATTCAATAAGCCGCTGTTAAAAAATAAATGCCACGGTATTTGCAGCTTAACATATAGATAACATAATTAACCCACCGGAGCCAGACACCATTACCACTTAAAACCAGGCTTCCGGCATATGGGAACCCACTTAATGCCTGACATATGGAGTATATTGCCCGCAGAACCTGCTAAATTAACTCAGCAGTAGCGGGTGGGGAGAATATTGCTGTGTCTGTCCCGGAATGTAGAAAAAAATCAACGTATAAGCGTCACCGTACCTTTCAGCTCCTGCGGGGTGTTTCTTCCGTCCGTATAGGTACATATATAAATATAGGTCTGCTGATCCTGTGCAGCGCCTTTATAGGTACCATCCCACCCGGTTTGCCAGTTATTGCCATCATAGATCACCATACCCCAGCGGTTAAAAATGCGGATGTGGTACTGGCTGATGTTGTCGTACACCCTGGGCCGGAACACATCATTACTCCCATCGCCATTAGGACTAAAGGCCGAAGGCATTATTAACGTACAGTTATTATAGGGCGAGGTTACGGCCACCATGCCGCTTACCGTGCATACACTCTGGTCTTTTACTTCATATTCATAATTACCCGGCGGCAGGTTGGCAAACACACTGTCGGTTTGCCAGGGGCCGCCATTTAACCGGTAGGAGAATGGCGGTATGCCGCCCTGCTGTACCCGCGGTATCAGCTGCCCGTTATTGGCGCCGCTGCAGCTGGCCGGCACCATAGCTACATTCACTACGGGCAGCCGCCCCGCATCCACCGGCACAGCAGCCGTGCCGCTAAAGCTGCACTGGTTATTATCCATCACTTCATAATGATAGGTGTTGGCGGCCAGGTTGCTGAACACACTGTCCGCCTGCCAGCTGCCATTACCCAGCCGGTAGGTAAAGGGGGGCATACCACCCTGTACATGCGGCACCAGCTGCCCGCTGCTATCGTTCTTACAAATGGCCGGTGTTACGGCCACCTGGGCGGAGATTGGCGGCGGTGGCTGCACATTCAATGCAAAGGTATCTGCACACTGCTGCTGATCCTGCACCACCAGCTGGTACGGGCCGGGCGCTACCTGCCGGAATGCCGGCGTATGGGACGAATCGCCGTTCAGGTAATAAACATAGGGCGGTACGCCCCCCGCAGCAGTAATGTTGATCTGGCTTTGGTTATCACTGTAACAGGCGGAGGTGACCACCTTCGCATCTGCACTAAAGCCGGAGCCAGGTACGGTTACCTGCTTTTGCACAACCAGCCCGTTAGCGGCTTTGGCCGTTACCTGGTAAGCGCCGGGGGCCAGGTTTGCCACAGCGGCTGTTTTATAG
>NZ_DATCRF010000077.1:0-8988 GCF_036569125.1 Chitinophaga sp.
GAAGAAAAGAACGGAGATATTAAGCCCGGTTCTTTGAACAGTGTGCAGATCATGACTAAAGACAGTAAAAGGTTCCCGGACAGTAAAGGCTGGGGATTTGCAAAGTTCAACGGCATAGGGCTTAAACCACAAGGCAGCACACCGCTGTTTAATACCACCTGTTTCAATTGCCATAAAATAGCCAGCGGAAATGATTATGTGTTTAATCTCCCTTTGGAAGAGCAAGCTCCGGGTAAAGCCCCTGCCCGCGCAATATTTGATGCAGGCAGCCTGCAGGTTATAACCTCGTTTGCAAACAGGAAACAGCAAACCATGTCTGTTCTCTATGGGAACGCAGCTGCTAAGAAAAGTGCCCTGTTCGCATATAACACACACGTCCCCGGCGAAGTATTTAAGCTGGTGGTGTATAAGCAGGCAAACAATAAATACTGGTACGGCAGTTATATAAATGGTGCGGTTGAAAGTGTTGAAACGGTTGCCAGTACTCAATCGGAGGCTCCCTTTACCTACCGGCTGGATCAGGGTGCTGCACCTGCCGATAGTGCTGGCTATAAAATGAGCGCAGCTAACAGGATCGCCTATATATTTTCTCACAGGCCCTCTGTTTTCCCATGATCCCTTTCCGTGCGAATGCGAAAAGTATTAATAACTTTGTGAATAGTGGGGGAGAATCAATGCCTTATCACAACCAGACCGATTTACTGCAAATGAAAAGATCCGGCCTTAAAATATCTCATGCTACTATTTGGATCAGCTCCATTGTTCTTGGGCTTTTATCCTCTGTGCCACAAATTGCCGAACGGCATTTTAATACAGCAGAAGCAGCCGTGAATGCAGGTTTAACAGCCACCTTTGCCCTGCTGATGTGGTACTTCAATATTTTTATGATGTCGCGCCGGCCCAATATGGCCCGGAAGCAAAGCATCTCCTATTCAAAACTTTTAAGCAGCCTGTTATTTGGCCTGGTGGTGATGTTTGGGCTTGCCTGGATCCAGCAGCTGATCCTGGCCCATATCAATTTTGGCCCGGTAATGCTGATGGTGGAAGTGCGGGGTATTTTGATCAACCTGGTATTTTATATGTTCCTGCACCTGCTGCAGCAGAACTATGAGAACCAGCACGTGAGCATGGAGCTGGAGCGTATAAAGAACGATCATCTCAGCGCCCAGTACGAGCTGTTGAAACAGCAGGTAAACCCTCACTTCCTGTTTAACAGCCTGAATACCTTAAAGGCAATGGTGGAAAGCGGCGACCAGGAATCGGTAGACTTTATTCTCAAGCTCTCCAATTTTTACCGCTTCACACTGGAAAGCCGCAAGCTGGATCTGATCCATGTGCATGAAGAGATGGATATCCTCAACGCTTACCTCTTTTTGCAGAAAGCGCGGTTCGATGACGGGTTCACTTTTGAAAGTACACTCAGCAAACAGGCGCTGGGCACGCTTATTCCTCCCTTCACGCTGCAGCTGCTGGTTGAAAATTGTATCAAACATAATATTGTTTCCCTGGAAAAGCCGCTGCATATCAGGATCTATGAAGAGCAGGACAAGATCGTGGTCGAAAACCAGATCCAGCAGAAAAAAGGGGAGGATAATTCATTGGGTGTAGGTTTGAAAAATATAGACCTGCGCTATAGCCATTTGCTTGACAGGCACATTGAGATTATCAACGACCAAAAGGTTTTCCGGATAAAACTGCCACTTATTTATGAACATAATCATCATTGAAGACGAGCTGAAAACAGCTAAGTCGCTGGAGAATATTATACTGGGACTGAAGCCCGATGCTAAAATAGCCGGTCCGTACCAAAGCGTGGAAAGTGCTGTGAAGGCACTGTCAGAAGGCCCAATGCCGGACCTGATCTTTATGGATATTCAGCTGGCCGATGGCCTTTGTTTTGAGATCTTCAAATCAGTGAAGGTTACCTGCCCGGTGGTATTTTGTACGGCTTACGACGAATATTCCCTGGAAGCGTTTAAAAATAACGGGGTTGATTATGTGCTGAAACCCTTTTCCAAACAGGATATCCAGGAGGCCCTGAAAAAGGTGGATGAGCTAAAGAACTTTTTTCAGCAAAAGACCCTGCCGGACCTGGGCGATCTGCTCTCAAAGCTGGCAGCGCCCAGCGGGAAAACCAGCTTTCTTATTTTTCAGAACCAGAAGTATAAAACGGTGAACGTTGAAGATATTGCCTTCTTCTATGTACGCCACGATGCTACCTGGATCATGTGTTTTGATAAGCAGCAGTATACTATTAACCAGTCGCTTGACCAGGTAACAAATGCAGTTTCTGCAAAACAGTTCTTCCGCCTTAACCGGCAGTACCTGGTGAGTTTTAAGGCCATCAAAGAGGTGGAGCCTTATTTTCTGCGCAAGCTGTATGTGAAGCTGGTGATTGAAACGCCGGATAAGCTGCTTGTAAATAAAGAAAAGTCGCATAGCTTCCTTACCTGGATGGAGGAGCGCTAGGTATTCCCGCTCCGTTATTCCGGGTTGGGGGCCGTATATGTCTGGCCGGAGGCTTTTTCACTTACTGATGGCGCAAACACGCAATACTTTTGAATTAAAATAAAATTCAAAGGAAATGAAAACAGTAAAATTGTCAGCAATATGCACCGCAATGGTGTGTACGTTATTAACCGCAGCAGCCTTTACCCCGGGTACCGTTTCAAAGAAACAGGATCATTCCGCCAAAGGCAATGGCTTTGCCGTGCTGGAGCTGTTCACATCAGAAGGCTGTTCCAGCTGCCCGCCCGCTGAAGAGCTTTTAGCCCGTATCCAAAAGGAAGCCGGCAATAAGCCCATCTATGTTTTAGCTTATCACGTGGATTATTGGAACCGTCTTGGCTGGAAAGATATCTTCAGCAGCCCTGAATATTCAAAACGGCAATACCAGTATAGCCAGCAGCTGCCTGCCCAGGTATACACGCCGCAGCTGGTTGTTAACGGCAGCTCAGAGTACATAGGATCAGATGAAACAGCAGTGAGCAATGCCATAGAAGCCGCGCTGAACGGCGCTGGCGGAGCATCCCTGAATATAACAGGGCAGCTGCAGTCCGGGAAGCTGGATCTCAATTACCAGGTTACGGGCAACACCGGCAAAAGCCAGCTGCTGGTAGCGGTGGTGCAAAAGCATGCTGTTAGTGACGTTAAAAGAGGGGAGAACAAAGGACGCACCCTTTCCCATGTACAGATTGTGCGGGACCTTCAGGTGTTTAATATAAAATCCGGCCGCCAGGGCGCAGAACAAATTAGCCTGCCCACCGGCTTTAATAAAGAAGAATGGGAATGCATCAGCATGATCCAAAACCCGGCAACAGGCGCAATCGAAGCAGCCGCAAGGGTTGCTATATAATACTACCTCATTAGGTAACGCAGGAAAACCATCTTCATTTCTTAGATACAAATCAATAATTAAATGACAACGAGAAACATTTTGAACAGCCTTAAAAAGGTTGTAATGGCTGCCTTATTGGTAATGGCGCAACTTTTAACCACTTTCAAAAGCGGGAATGCACAAAATACGCCTGTTAAGAACATCGTACTGGTACACGGCGCATTTGCCGACGGCTCCGGATGGAAGGGGGTATATGATATTCTAACGAAAAAAGGATACCATGTAAGCATTGTACAAAACCCTTTGACCTCGCTTAAAGATGATGTGAATGCTGCCAACAGTGTGATCAACGCGCAGGATGGTCCGGTGATCCTGGTCGGGCACTCCTGGGGTGGCGCCGTAATTACAGCGGCAGGGGTAAATCCTAAAGTAGCCGGTTTAGTATATGTTGCCGCCTTTGCGCCGGACCAGGGTGAAACGGCCGGTAAATGGGTTGCTGCCGCTCCACAAGCCCCTGAGGCAGGCTTTACCAAACCGGATCAATTCGGGTTTGTATACTTTGATCCTGCAAAATTCCACGGTGGTTTTGCCGGTGATCTCAGCAAAGCTCAAAGTGATTTTCTCTGCGCTTCACAGGTGCCTATCATAGGCCATTGCTTTGAAGAGCCGGTGGAGCAGGCAGCCTGGAAAACCAAGCCAAGCTATGGTATTGTTGCCACGGAAGACAAGGCGCTGGATCCCGGAACAGAACGTACAATGTACAAACGGGCCAATGCAAAGATCACTGAGATCAAAGGCAGCCATGTGATCTTTATTTCACAGCCGGAAGCAGTTGCCAGGGTAATTATGGCTGCAGCTGAGAATAAATAGGATCGCTTAGAATTCTCCGGAAGCGTTTGCGCAGGATCTGCGTAAACGCTTTTCTGTTTTGGATCATGGCCCAATGGTCAATAGATAAATACGGCTTATAACTGGAAATGCTTACAGGTAAAAACAGAAAGGCCGCCTCAAATTTGAGACGGCCTCCTGCATTTATAAAAGATGTTAAGTGAAGAATTTTATAGTTCAAGCTCAGCGCGCGGGGAAAATTGCGCATGTAAACCGGGGTAAACTTTTCTAAACATGGTATAAGTTACCGTTACCATAATAAAGGCAATAATAGCATCAAGGGTTGCCGGCAGACCAAGCACACTCAGTTTGGAAGCAAAGGCAAACAGGATATCGAAAAATATTCCTGCAAACACCCACTCTTTTAACCTGAGCAATTTACCGGGAATTAAAAGAACGGCAACCCCGGATAGTTTGGCAATGCCCAGTGTATAAATAAAATGCGGCGGATAACCTAATTGCTGTGTGATGCCCCAGACAATCGGGTTGCCGGTGATCTCAAAAAATCCGCTTGCTCCAAACCACATAGAGGTTAGTACGGTGCCTGTCCAGTAGATTATTGTAGCTGTTTTCTGTGTCATAAGTTTAAAGTTTTATTTGGTTAATGACACAAAATTGCTGCAGGACCGTTGAACAAGCCAGTCAATTTGCCCTGAAGCAGACAAATTGAAATGCCGGTTAGACAATACAGGTTGCAAGCCTTGGGAAGATCCGGTGTATATTATATCCTCCGTTTTTTCCTTAAATTACAAACCTGGAAAATTGAAGCGTGAGATCATTGTACATTTTTTAAAGCCCAACTTTGTTATTATACCCATGACCAGATCAACATTACTGCCGCTCCTGTTTTCTTTGCTCACAGTCCCCTGTTTTGCTCAAAACCATGAAGAACTGGCCCAAAAGGCGCAGGATGCTTATAACAGGAAGGACTATGCGAACAGCGCAACACTCTTTAGCCAGGCCATTAAAAAAGGCGGCCTTGATGCAAACAATTATTACAATGCTGCCTGCTCCTATGCGCTGGCAGGGGATAAGGAGAATGCTTTTAAGTTCCTGGACCAGGCTATCAGGAACGGCTATGTGAATACAGCCCATTTGAAAGAAGATTCAGACCTGGATCCACTGCATGCAGATCAGCGCTGGCCGCAAATGGTGGCAAATAGTGAATCCACGGGTAACCGGCTCAAAAGGTTCTGGGATGGCCCTGCATTAAAAACTCCTTATAAACCGGACCTCACAACAAACGAAAAGGTCGCAGGCCTGTCAAAGCTATGGTCGGAGGCGAAATTCAGCTTTGTTAATTTTGACCTGGTGCCGGAGCTGGACTGGGATTCCCTTTACATGGCTTACCTGCCAAAGGTAACTGCCACTAAAAGCACTGCGGAATATTACACCCTTTTAACCGCTATGGTAGCACAGCTGCACGATGGCCACAGCAATGTGAACGGGCCCGGAGAGCTGAGTAATACTTTGTATGCAAGACCTGCTTTCAGAACACGGCTGGTGGAAGATAAAGTTGTGGTAGTAACCATATGGGACAATGACCTACGCAAGCAGGGCCTTAAAGAAGGTGCAGAGCTGCTGGAGATCAAAGGCATGCCCGTTAAGGAGTATGCTGAAAAATATGTAAGGCCCTATCAAAGCGCTTCTACCTCGCAGGATCTTGATACCCGTACCTATGAGTATGCCCTGTTTTGCGGCCCGCTGGATTCTGTAGTGAATACGGTGTTTGCCGACGAAAAAGGGAAGCGTTTTAATTTTCCTGTAAAACGGATCCCCGTAGCAGAAAACGGTAAGTACACAAGACCTGCATATCAGCTCAGCTGGCTGAAAGACAGCATTGCCCTGGTGGCATTGAACACCTTTGCTTCCGATGAAGCAGCCCAGTCATTTCTGAAAGACTTTGATGTAATATCGAAAGCATCTGCAATTATTTTTGATGTGCGCAACAATGGAGGCGGCAGCAGTGATGTAGGTTATGAGGTGCTGAGATGCCTTACCCGTGACACCATTGCAACCAGCAGCTGGTATACCCGCGACTATCGCCCCGCTTACAGGGCCTGGGGTAACAGCGAGGGGCGGTATGGTTACGGTAGTGGCGGTGTTACACCTAATGAAAAGTATTGCTACACCAAACCCGTAGTAGTGCTCACCAGCCCCCGGACATTTTCCGCTGCAGAAGATTTTGCCGTGGCCTTTGATGCCATGCACCGCGGATTGATCGTTGGTGAACCAACAGGTGGGAGCACCGGGCAGCCCATGTTCTTCTCTTTGCCGGGAGGCGGCAATGCAAGGGTTTGTGCAAAGCATGATACGTACCCCGATGGAAAGGAGTTTGTAGGAGTAGGCATTCAGCCGGGTATGGTTGTGAAGCCAACGCTTGGTGATCTTAGAAAAGGGAAGGATACGGTGTTGGAAGCCGCGATAGCGGAGCTTAGGAAAAAGAGTAAGTAAAAAAACCGCTTTTCCCATTGGGAGCAGTGGTAGTACCCAGATATTAATTAAATGAGTGCCGGAACTCCAGCGGCGAGAGGTTCGTTTTGGCTTTGAATAGTTTGCTGAATGATTGCAGGTGCTCGAATCCCAGTTCATAAGCGATCTCGCTTATGGAAAGGTTCGTGGTTGAAAGTTTTTCTTTCGCCAGCTCTATTAGCTTGTTGTGCAAATGCTGTTGTGTGCTTTGGCCGGTTAAGGATTTAAGCAGGCTGCTCAGGTAGCCCGGTGAAATATTTAAAGTTTCAGCGATGAGCGTAACGCTTGGCAGGCCCTTGCTGGCCAATGCTCCGCTGTTGAAGTACTCCGATAAGAAATCTTCCAGGCGTGTCAGCAGCTCGTGGCTGGCCACCTTTCTGGTGATGAACTGGCGTTGGTAGAACCTTTCCGAATAGGTTAAAAGGAGCTCCAGCTGGGCAATTATAACGTTCTGACTAAAGTGATCAATGTTCGCATTGTACTCCTGCTCTATCTGGCTGGCAATGGCCGTGAGCACGCCCTCCTCCTTATCTGAAAGATAAAGTGCTTCATATACTGAATAGCTGAAGAACTCGTATTGTTTGATGTTCTTTGCCAGCGGCGTATTCCACAGAAGATCCGGGTGGACCAGGATCATCCAGCCTTCGGGGCGTTTTGCCTCACTTATATTCACCGGCAGATCAATACCGAATAGCTGTCCGGGCGCCATGAAGAACAATACACCTTCGTCGAAGTCGCTTGCCTGCTGTCCATACTTATACCTGGTATGATGCGCTTTTTTTAGCGAGATCGAATAAAAGTCGAAGATCATGCTGAACGGGGTCTGGGCCATGGGTACCTGAACATCATCCAGATGAACAACGCTGATCAAAGGGTGCGCAGGGTTTGGCAACCCTGCGGCCCGGTGATATTCTGTTATCGTTTTGAAACGAAAAAGTTGAGAGCTGCTCATCGGCATAAAGTTAATTACTTATAATCTTTCGCAAATTCTTTGGCAAAATCGGCCAGTTTAATCTTACCCATTTGCGGTTGGTTCCGGTGAAAGTTCTCCAAAGCTTTACCGCTATGCATGGCGGCCTGCATTTCTACGAGTGTAGCCGCCAATTTTTCCGGCACTTTGGCCATCTTCAAACCGCGCAGCATTGCCTTGTCTGATAGCAGTATCCATTTTAGCCAGGGTTTACCTACAGCGGCGCCTATGATCTTTGCGGCCTCGTTACAGGTCATTTCCTCGCTGCCTACATAACGGATCATTTTCTTTTCAGGATGTAATAAGAGTTCCTCCGCAACAGCATCCGCAATATCTTTCGGCGATACGAAAACGATCCGGTCCTCTCCGCCATAATTTCCCATCAGCAGGCCGGTCTTGCCGGTGATTAAAGCCCAAAGCCCCGAATACCGCAGTGTCAGGAGCTTACCTATCAGGCCTTTGCCTTTGATCAGGTCCATGGACTGGTAGAAATTGGTATAAAAAACAGCCGGGCGCATGATAGTAAGCGAGGTTTTCAGATCATCAAAAACCTCCTCTACATTTTCACTCTGGGTGAGGTCGGCCGCCCAGCCACTCAGCAGCACTACGCGCTTAGTGCCCGCCTGTTTTAAAGCCTGTACATAGTTCTGTGCCATCCGTCGTAGATAACCGCCCAGGTCAGGCTCCGTAAAGCTCAGAGGGATCATAGCGTAAACGGCATCTGCATCTTTGAACGTGTCCGTTAAAAATTTAACATCAGAGATGGAGCCAATGACAGGTGTGGCTCCCAGGGCTTCAATAGCCGCCTCTTTCTTCTGATCGCTGCTCACTACTGTTACCTGGTGCCCCCGGGCAACCAGCATTTCAGTCAATGGTTTGCTAATGTTCCCTAAGGAACCGGTTACAATAATTTTTTTCATCGCCTTATTTGGTATAAATGCCATTATCAATATCTGAAAGCAGCGTTGAATGCGTAGGGCGCCAGCTCAAACGTTCCTGTGTTAATTTGCTGGATGCCGGGCAGTCGATGGCGGCCATCTGTGAGAACCAGCCAAAATGTTCAGCAGCAGCTTCAGGCGCTATGGATCTTACCGGGATATCTAGTTGCCTGCCGATGGCTTCAGCGATAGACCTGACAGTAATTGCTTCTTCTGCAGCGGCATGATAGCGGGCGCCCGGTTCAGCATTTTCTAAGGCCAGGCGGAATAAATGGGCCGCATCCAGCCGGTGCACTGCATTCCATCGGTTAAGCCCATCGCCAATATAAGCGGAAAAGCCTTTTTGCCGGGCGGTATTAACCAGGATGGGAACAAATCCATGT
>NZ_DATCRF010000078.1:0-6683 GCF_036569125.1 Chitinophaga sp.
CCGCAGCACCGATCCGGATACAGACCGCTTGCCGGAAGAGCTGCTTAAGCTGGTAAAGGGTAAAAAAACTGCGCATTTCATGCTGGAGCAGCGTTATGTATATAAAGGCAGTAAAGGGTATGTATTACAGGAACCCATTACTGCCTCGCTCACCCAATAAACAATCGGGTTATTTAGCGTGTTTCGCCTGCTCATCCAGGAACAGGTAACGCTGCCGGTGCTGGTCCGGCTCCATACGGGTGCGTACATCAATATGCATTACCGGTACAGTATCCGTTCCCGTTATGGCCGGCCACTTGGGTAATCCGGGCCCGTTAGGATCGGCGTTCTTAATAAAGTTGGCAAAGTAAGCCTGCATAATGGCCGATACTTTATAATCCTCCGGCGTCCACGCATATACTTTATTCGATGACAGGTTGCCCATAGCATATTCTATTTCTGCAGAATGTACCGCACCTTTGGCAGCCGGTGGTTTAGGGGCAGCGCTTGTTTTATCTTTAATAACGCCTCCCGCTAATCCCGGAGTGGCATTACCCATAGATGCCCTCATGGCAGGGCGCGGGCGGGAAAACAAATAGCGGTACACCGGCTGGCCGCTGGTCTTTACCTGCTCATCGATCCACTTCCAGGTGCTGAAGCTGATAAACCGGTCGCTGGCCAGGTCGGTGGCTACCTGTTCTGCATCTGCATCGGTTGCAGGGTTATATAATTTCTGCATCATAATACTTACCTCTCCATGGCCATAAAGCTTCTGTATGGTTTTTACAAGATTTTCTTTAGTAGGCGGCAGATTGCCCAGCATAGCGCGGTAGCCCATCTCTTCTGAGTTCCAGCCGGCTAGCAGCGGCACATGCGCCTGCTCTCCTGCAGCATATACATGGTAAGGATCTTTGGTGAAAAAGTAACCATCCACCGTAACAGGAAAACGGAAGGTGCCAAACTGGGTAGCTAATTTCAACAATGAATCTGCCGGTAATGCGCGTAACGCTTCCAGTGAGGCAGCGCCTATGCTTTTTGCAAATTCTTCGCCTGTTGCTTCACCTTTTGAAAGGGGCACGGCAGATAATGCGCCCAGTACAGAACCGCTTTCGCCTATGGCGCCTGCAAACAGGTCTTTTGACAGGGGAGAAGCCATTAACGCACTCACGGCAATGGAGCCGGCTGATTCGCCTGCAATGGTC
This sequence comes from Chitinophaga sp., assembly GCF_036569125.1. Taxonomy (GTDB): domain Bacteria; phylum Bacteroidota; class Bacteroidia; order Chitinophagales; family Chitinophagaceae; genus Chitinophaga. Next base: position 1,182 of record NZ_DATCRF010000078.1, read on the forward strand.
ACCCTTTTAGGATCACCGCCAAAAGCCGCTATGTTTTCCTGTACCCATTTTAATGCAGCCCACTGGTCCATCAGACCGTAATTACCGGAAGCATGGCTGGGCGATTCTTTTGTAAGCTCCGGATGAGAAAGGAAACCGAACACGCCTAAACGGTAATTCACTGTAAGCGCTACAATACCTTTCTGCGCCATGCTTTCACCGTCATAACGTGCTTCGGAACCATCGCCGGCTACAAAGCCGCCGCCATAAAAATATACCAGCACCGGCAGCAATGTTTTGCCTTTGCGTGCAGGGGTCCAAACGTTCAGGTATAAACAATCTTCGTTCATCCCATCGGAACGGAAGCCCATATCGCCAAAAACAGGCGCCTGCATGGTGCGTGGTGCAAAGTGATCTGCTTTTCGTATACCCGTCCAGTTAGCAGGCGGTTGTGGCGGCTGCCATCTTAAATTGCCCACCGGCGGCGCAGCAAAGGGAATGCCTTTATACGCATGCACCCCGCTTTTTTCAATGATGCCGGTAAGGGCGCCATTGGTTGTTTTCACAGTTGGTGCAGTTTTGATCTGGGCCTGTAATAGGGTAAACGTACTGCCCAGGCAAGCCAGTAACATAAGTGGAAATACTTTTTTCATGGTTAACGGATTAGACCAGGTCATCAATTTATGTTTTTTACAGCAGCTATCCAATTTTTGGCGGGCACAAAAAAAGGGCGCAGGTAAATGCCTGCGCCCTTTTTACATCGGGTTGCTGTTCATTAACAGCAACCTCCGGGAAAGATATTGATCTAATCAAAAATCGAATTTAATGGGAATGTTTACGGCTCTCTTTGGTGTGTTCGAGTTCATCTTGCTGTTTGGTTAAGTCAGGCCGTGTCTGATCTGCTCCCTTATTATGCCGTTCACGTTCTGTCTGCTCAATGGCAGGTTCAGATTGTTCAGCTTTCCCGGTGAGGTTTTCTTTCCTGAATTGATTATAATCCTTATTATTATTTTCATTCTGTGTCATGATCTTTTACTTTTTATGGTGAACGAATGACCGTTTCCGTTGTAAGTAATGGTCCAAAGAACAGGCCAAAATGGCCACCACCCTGTATAAAGCAGGGTCAGCCAGGGCTGCTGTGGCATCCCTTTCACAGGTTTGTGGAATTAATACCAATCCCTTCATTACCAGTAATAATGCCACGATCTTTAAATTTTTTCCGTAAAAAATTACGTAATTCAAAAGTTACATATTGCATTTGGGTAACTCAAAAGTTACATATTATGCAAAGGGATCTTCACATCAAATGGTTTTATCCATACCCGGTGGAAACGATCTGGGAATGCCTTACAGAACCGGAGCTGCTGAAACAGTGGTCGCTGAATGCCGGTGATTTTAAAGCTGAAGTTGGTTTTAAATGGATGATGGTACAACCACCTCGTCCTAAAATGAAATGGGATGGCAAAACGTATTTTGAAGTGCTGGAAGTAGTGCCTTTACAAAAGCTGGCGTACTCTTTCCAGGGCGGCCCTTCGGAAGGTATCATAACGCTGGATACCGTGGTAACCTGGAAGCTGGTACCCAAAGACAACGGTACAGAATTACACCTGTTCCATACCGGCTTTAAAGGCGGCAGAAATATCTTTGCCAGCTTTATTATGGAAATGGGCTGGAAGAACAAGGTGATCAAAAGACTGGAAAAAGCATTGCAACAATACAGCTATGGCGAAAAGTAAATACAGCGTGGATTGCTTCCAGGCACTGTCTGATCCCAACCGGCGGGAGATCTTAATGATGCTTACCAAAGAAAAGCAGAACATTAACGCTATTGCAGATAACTTCAACATCAGCCGCCCCGCGGTATCCAAACACATAAAAGTGTTGTACGACAGCGGCTTTATTACCATTACCACACAGGGACGGGAGCGGTACTGCGAGCTGCAGCAGCAGGGCTTTGATGAGCTGAAGGAATGGATCAGCTTTTTTGAAACCTACTGGACCAAACAGCTGAAACAGCTGGAAGTTTTCTTAAAGAACCGGCACGCAAAAAAGTAGACGGTCCAACATTTGCCGTAGCTTTATGCAGCTAACAACCAGGTTATGAAACAAAGCGCCGGTATCTTATTATACAGAAAGCAGGCATCTCAGCTGCAGGTGTTGCTGGTACATCCCGGCGGCCCTTTCTTTGCTAAAAAAGATGCCGGCAGCTGGACCATTCCCAAAGGAGAATATCCTGAAAGCGAAGCTCCACTGGATGCCGCTATCCGTGAGTTTGAAGAGGAAACAGGCTACCGGCCTTCCGGCAGGTTTATTCCACTGAAAGCCATTAAACAAAAGGGAGGAAAGGTGGTGCAGTGCTGGGCGGTAAGCGGGGAGCTGGACCCGGCAGGCATTGTAAGCAATACTTTTGAGCTGGAATGGCCGCCCCGCAGCGGTAAAAAACGCAGCTTTCCGGAAGTGGATAAAGCCGCCTGGTTTACTTTAACAGAGGCAAGACAAATGATGAATGAGCGGCAGGCCGCATTTTTAGATGAGCTGGAAACATTGCTCTAACAGGAACGCCACAACGATTATTTTTCAAATATCAGCAGGTCGGGTTTAGCGCCCAGCGTTTCCAACGCCGTGTTAATATCCTGGATCATTTTATCAGGCCCGCATACATAAAAATGTTTGCTGAAATCGGAGATCCTGGATTCCAGGAAAGCGCGGTTAATAGTACCATTTTCGTAACCTTCTTTCTTTTCACGGGTAAGGGTAAAACGCGCATTGCGGCCTAAGATCTGGTTTAGCTCATCTTCATAAATAATATCAGCAGCGGTTTTATTGGAGAAAAAGAGGATGTTATCTGCGATCTTATTTTCTTTATGCAGCATGCGCAAAATGGCTATGAACGGAGTGATGCCCGCGCCGCCGGCAATAAAATAACCAGGGCCTTTATATTCAATAGCGCCCCATACATCCCGCAGTATCAGCTCGTCTCCTTCTGCCAGCTGGTGCAGCTGGTGGGTGACCCCGTTATGATCCGCATACCCCTTAATGGTAAATTCCAGCCAGGGCGCATCTTCCAGGGCGGTAAAGGTAAAAGGCCGTGCTTCCTCTTCCCAGCCGGGCCTATTAACGGATACCTCTGTGGCCTGCCCGGGTACAAATGTATAACCGGCCGGTTTTTCCACACGAAAGCATTTTACGTCATGCGTCACTTGCTGTATGCCAATAATTTTAACAGTATGTTTCTCCATAGCAGGGGTATTTATATGGTAAGATAACTTTTTTATGGGACGTTCAAAAACCGCTGCCTTGCCTTTGTTACCCCTTTAAAGCCACTTGTCAATTAACGGTTTGGGAAAAGCCCGGTTTCTTTATTTTGCAGGTTCAGCGTCAATTCAAGGGCAATGCACAACCCATTGCCATCAACAAAATCTGTTTACAGCAACTTATGAACAAGTACCTTTTTACGGCTGCCGCCTTACTGCTGGCGGGCCTTACCTATGCGCAGGACAATGCTTTATGGTTACGCTACCCCGCTATTTCCCCGGATGGTAAAACCATTGCCTTTGGCTATAAAGGAGATATTTACCGGGTGGATGCAAATGGAGGCGTAGCCGTACCGGTTACCATTCACGAAGCGCAGGACATGATGCCGGTATGGAGCCACGATGGCAAATACCTGGCCTTTGCCAGCGACCGTTATGGCAACTTTGATGTGTTTGTAATGCCCGCTACCGGCGGCACACCGGTGAGGCTAACCGCCAACAGCACGGCAGATTACCCTTACGATTTTACACCCGACAATAAGCAGGTACTGTTTGGCAGCCCGCGTAATGCGCCTGCAGGCAGCGTACGTTTCAATGTACGCCTGTTCAATAACCTGTACACCGTGCCGGTTACCGGCGGGCGCTCCGTATTATTAAGCGCTGCCGGTGCAGAATATGCGCACTACAATACAAAAGGCGATCAGCTGGTGTTCCAGGACCGCAAAGGATATGAGGATCCCTGGCGTAAGCACCATACTTCTTCGGTAACCCGCGATATCTGGATCTATGATCTTAATAAAAAAAGCTACCAGCAAATATCTTCCTTTGAAGGGGAAGACCGTGAGCCGGTTTTTGCAGGAGACGATGCCGTGTATTACCTGAGCGAAAGGGCAGGCGGTTCACAGAACCTGTTCAAAGCCGCGCTGGCAAACAAAGACAAGCCGCAGCAGCTTACTCATTTTGATAAGCACCCGGTAAGGCATCTCTCCAGGTCAGGTGATAATACTTTATGCTTTACCTATAACGGTGAGATCTATACGCTGAAAGAAGGCGCACAGCCGCAAAAGGTGAATGTAAAGATCTTTAACGACGGCCGCACCGCTACTGAAAAGTTTATGCCGGTAAGCGGCAATATTACCGCATTTGCCATGAGCCCCAATGGAAAGGAGATGGCCTTTATTGCCCGCGGAGAAGTATTTGTAAGCAGCGTGGAAGGCAATATGACCAAACGCATTACCAATACCCCGCAGCAGGAGCGCATGGTAGAATGGTCGCCGGATGGTAAGCGCCTGGTATATGCCGCTGAACGTAACGGCAACTGGGATATTTATCAGAGCACCATTGTAAGAAAGGAAGAGCCCTATTTCTTTGCAGCTACCCTCTTAAAAGAAGAGCCGCTGATAGCTACGGCAGCAGAGGAATTTCAGCCGGTGTTCTCACCGGACGGTAAAGAGATTGCATATGTAGAGGACCGGAATGTGCTGAAAGTATACAACCTGGCATCTGCTAAAAGCCGTACGGTGCTGCCCGCAGGTCAGAACCACTCTTACTCCGATGGCGACTGGAGCTTTACCTGGAGCCCGGATGGCAAGTGGATCGCCGTGGATGACCAGCAGGGTTATTTTAATGTACGGAACGTAGCCTTATTGCCGCAGGATGGAAAAGGAGCGCCTGTATTTCCTATTAACAGCGGTTTTGGAGAAAGCAACAGCAAATGGAGCAGCGATGGTAAAATGCTCACCTGGGAAACCAGCAGGGAAGGCCGTAAGTCGCTGGCACGGCAGGGCAGCCGCGAAACAGATATTTATGCAGTGTTCTTTGACCAGGAAACATACGACCGTTTTAAATTATCGAAAGATGAATTTAACCTGCTGAAAGAAAAGGAGGAAAGCGATAAAAAAACAACCAAGGATTCAACCGCTAAAGGTAAAGACACTGCTACTACACCAAAAAAGCTTTTCAAACCCGATTTTGAGAACCTGGAAAACCGGCAGCTGCGCCTTACCATTAACAGCGCATCCATTAGTGATTATGTGCTGAATAAGGATGGCAGCAAGGTGTATTACACCGCCGCCTTTGAAAAGGGCTACGACCTGTGGGTTACGGAGCCTCGTACCGGCGATACAAAGATCCTTGCCAAGCTGGGTGGCAGCCCGGGTAGCATGGAGCTGAGCAAAGATGGTAATACCTTATTTGTAAGCAACAACGGCAGTGTAGTAAAAGTGGAAACCGCTTCCGGCAAGATCACTCCCATCAACATTAAAACTGA
>NZ_DATCRF010000079.1:0-14891 GCF_036569125.1 Chitinophaga sp.
TACAGGTGCCCGATAGTATTGCCGGCTGGAACGTAGCCCGCAATGCTTATTACCTGGTAGATAGTGAAAGTTTTATTAAAGCAGCTGCTACAAACAAATAACATGAAACCGAGCATGAGACATTTTCTCACACAGGGGCATGTTAATGCGAGGTTTATCTCGTTCATTATTAAAATTTCTTTTGTCTCGATGCATCTTCGATGTCATCTGACCCGTAAAAAAATCAAATATTAACAGATGAAAAGGAAACATTTTATCAGTTTAATAGCGCTTCTGCTGTTGTTCTTCACAGCTTGCAATACGAAGAAAACGGCGGATGCCGGTAACGCGCAAAGCTACACCTGCCCTATGCATCCGCAGATTGTGCAGCACGGACCGGGCGCCTGCCCCATTTGCGGTATGGACCTGGTGCCGGTAAGTGAAATGAATAACAAGCAGGAGCTGATGCTGAATGAAAGTCAGATCGCATTAGCCAACATCAGCACCCTGGAAATAGGCAGCAGCAACCTGGATAATTACAAACGCCTGAATGGCAGGCTGGCCATAGACCCGCAACGCACCGTATACATCAGCAGCCGGGTAGGGGGCCGTATTGAACAGCTGTATGTGAAAGAAACCGGTGTACCCGTACATAAAGGCCAGGCCCTGTACAAAATATATTCTGAACAATTAGCCGGCCTGCAGCAGGAGTACCTGATTGCCGCCGCACAAACCGCCGCCTTCCCGGACAACGCCCGATTTAAACAGATTGAAGCAGCCGCCCGGCAGAAGCTGCTGTTATATGATGTAGCTGCACATACCCTTGAGCAGCTGAAGCAGCAAAAGAAAACAGATCCCTACATCACCTACACCGCCGCCATAGATGGAGTAGTGGCCGCCTTACCGGTAAGCGAAGGCCAGTATGTAGCAGAAGGCAGCACGGTTATGCAGCTGGAAAATTATGACGCCTTGTGGGTAGAGGCAGATGTATACCCCGCAGAGCTGAGCCAGGTAAGCATCGGTAAAAAGGTAAAAGTAGCGGTGAGCGGCTGGGAGAACCAGCCCCTGGATATGCAGGTGGATTTTATTACACCGGCCCTGCAAACCGGCACACAGTTGGCCCAAATAAGAGGCACTATTCCCAATACAGGTCATCAATGGCAGCCCGGTATGCAGGCTAATATTTACCTGCCTGCCGCCAGCAGCAGCAATGTGCTAACCTTACCGGTAAATGCCGTGATCCGCGACCAGAAAGGCACGCATGTATGGCTAAAAAAAGGAGGCAACCGTTTTGTTCCCCGTATTGTAAAAACCGGAACAGAGAACGCAGACCAGGTAGAGATCACAGCAGGCCTGCAGGCCGGTGATGCCGTAGTAGTAACCGGCGCCTACCTGCTGTACAGCGAGTACGTGCTGAAAAAAGGCGCTGATCCATTATCACATAACACACATAAACACTAATTTTTTTTAACTGATAAACCATTTGATTTTATGCTTAAACAAACTTTGCAAGTACTGGCCGTTACCTTACTGGCCGCCTGCGGTAACAATGCAGAAAACAAAACAGCTGATAATGCGGAAGATCAATCTACCGTAACAGTAGCGGCCGCACCCGTAAAATTAAAAGATGAAAAAGTGAATAATGTGTACCAGCATTACGTGCACCTCACTACCGCCCTGGTGAACAGCGACAGCACCGAAGCTAAGAACGCCGGTGCAGCCATTGAAGCAGGCGCTAAAGAATTACCCGGTGCAGATAGTATTATTGCCAACGCCAAAAGAATAGCGCAGTCATCTTCCCTGGAAGATCAGCGGCAGCAATACATCAGTTTAAGCACTGCCGTAATCACGCTGGTACGTTCAACCGGTGTAAGCAGCGGAGAATTGTATGTGGATTATTGTCCCATGGCTAACAATGAAAAAGGCGCCAGCTGGCTCTCATCCAGCAAGGACATTAAAAATCCCTATTTCGGGGATGAAATGTTGACGTGCGGGGAAGTGAAGGAAACGATTAAATAATGTGCAGATGATAAATGTGCAGATGTGCAAATTTCTACCATTTGCACATCTGCATATTCATGTTCAAACTTATAAGTAAATCAGCTTATTCCATCTGCACATCTGCATATCTGCACATCTACACATCTTTTGTGATCTCCGCCCTCGTCTTCGGCAGGCTCTCCGGGTATTTTTCCTGCACAAAGGCAATCATACGCTCCCTTAAAAAACAGCGAAGGTCAAACGCCTGGCCGGAGTTCACAGCGCTGATAAGCAAACGTACTTCCATGGTACGGTCCGTAGCATTGGTAACCTGCATTACTTTTACCCGCTTATCCCACAGGGGATGATCTTCCACCAGCCGGAAAAATTCTTCCCGCAAAGCATCCACCGGTGCAGAATAATCCAGGTATAAGAACACGGTGCCCAATATGGCCGATCCTGTGCGGGTCCAGTTCTGAAACGGCTTTTCAATAAAATAGTTAATAGGTAAGATCAGCTTGCGCTGATCCCAGATGCCCAGCACCACATAAGTGAGCGTAATTTCTTCTACACGTCCCCACTCATTTTCCACGATCAGCACATCATCAATACGGATAGGCTGCGTAAAAGCGATCTGTAATCCCGCCAGGAAATTACCCAGCGAGCGCTGCGCGGCAAAACCTACAATAATACCACCCACACCAACACCGGTTAGCAGGCCGGTGCCAATTTTACGCAGGCTGTCAAAGCTCAGTAATACAGCGCACAACACTAATATGGTAATAATGGTCACCGCTATTTTGCGTAAGAACTGCAGCTGCGTACGGATCTTGCGTTCCCGCAGGTTGTCGGCCTTGCGCAGGTCATAGGCATGTACAATGTAATCTTCCAAAACTTTAACAATTCCTATCAGCACATACCCGAACGTGATGATCAGCAGCACCTCTACCGTGGAGCTCAATAGCTTCAGCTGTTTGGGATGCAGGTCCATCAGCGGCATCATCATGTTTAAAACCAGCACCGGTAAAAAGAAATTAACGGGCCTGCCTAAACGCTTTACAATGGAGCGCATCATGGAATAATCTTCCACAGGCGTTTTGGTGGTCTTGTGAATGAACAGCGCCAATAACCATTTAATAACATAGCCGGTAATAAGCGCACAGGCCGCCAGTATTATGTTTCCAACAAAAGGCGGCAAATGGCTGAGTTGTCGTTCTATTAATTCAAGCATGTTTCTAAAGTAACAAACGATCTCCTTTTTTCAAAACAATTGAATGGTATAGTGTTTGTGCCGCATTCATAAAAATGTAGCACTATGGGAAAAGACAGAGAAGGAAGATATATTCCACCAAAAGGAAAACCCTCCGGTTCCGGCAAAGAAGGCAACCTGGGCCTCAGGCGCACCATTGATGAAGAAGGGCTGAAACGGGATGAAGAAATGACGGAGAAATATACGAGTGGCGAAGATACCCTGGCCCCCAATGTACATATGCGCCACCCTAACCGTAATACGGCAAAAGGAGAGCAGGAAGAATATGCCGCACAGCAGAAATCGCAGAACACCTATAAGAACCGGTATGATACTGCACCTGCCGTTGTAATTCAGGCTGAACCATTACCGGCAACCCTGGACAGGAGCGGCTTTAAAGATCTGGCACAATACAGGGCTGATCCTTGCATTACTTTATATATGCCTACCCACCGTTCCGGTGTGGAAGTAAATGAACAGCAGGATGCTATTTTATTTAAACAAATGCTGCAGCAGGTACAGCAGCAGCTGGGGCAAAAAGGTTTTCCGCCCGACAAGATTGAATCCTTGCTAAAACCGGGTTTTGACCTGTACCACGATGAAACTTTTTGGCGGAGCCAGCAACGCGGCTTAGGTGTATTCATTGCAGATAACTATTTCAGGTATATTCAGCTGCCCTTTGAAGTGACGCAGCATTGTTATATCAACCACTCGTTCCATACCAGTGCATTATTACCGCTGTTAAACAGTAAAGAGCAGTTTTATTTGCTGGTGCTGAGCAAGCACAAAGCCACCTTATATGAGGCAGATGCTTTTGGTATGCATAAAGTAGAAGTACCGGGTATGCCGGATGGTATGTTTGATGTGGTACACTTTGAGGAAAAAGATGATCAGCAGCTGTTCCGCACCGGCGGCTCCGGGGCCGGGCATGGTGCAAACTATCATGGTATGGGATCCGGCACGCCGGATGATAAAGCCAACATTTCGATGTACCTGGATGAGGTGGACGAAACCATCTGGAAAGAAGTATTATCTACCAAACATATACCCCTGATGCTGGCAGCAGTAGAGTATATTATTCCCATTTTCAAAAAGCGCACAAAGTATAAGCATATTGTTGAAGAAGCGCTCATTGGAAACCATGAGCATGAAAGTATACCGGCGTTGTTTGAAAAGGCACGGGAAAAAATGCAGCCTCATTTTAAGCTGCATCAGCAGCAGGTATTGGAGCGTTATGCCAATAACAGCGCCAACGGTAACACTTCCTCTATTGTGGCAGATGTGATTCCCGCCTGTTATTATTCCCAGGCCGATGTGCTGTTTGTAGAAAAAGGTGCGCAGCTATGGGGAACATTTAATGAGCAGGATAACCAGTTAACCCTGCATGATACCGAACAGCAGGGCGATGAATGCCTGGTAAATGCCGCTGCCGCAAAAGCCGTGGAAACCGGCGCCGAAGTATTTATCTTAAATAAGGAAGAAATGCCGGCCGATAGTGCACTGGCAGCCATTATGCGATTTTAGTACATGCATATAGATTAGGGATGGCCGGCGTTACATAGTGAGCGCCGGCTTTTTTTTATAATTAATTATTAGCTATTTTCGCAGCAGTATGAACCTCTGGAAAAATATAATCAAAAGCCCTACCTGATCCCGCCCGGTTCTGCAGACTCCCTTTTTTTATTATCCGCATAAGAGCGCTCTCTCTGAGAGTAGCTGCTGTATGCCTGTTCACAACAAAATCTTAACAACCCAATGAAAACAATTATAGAACCGTTCCGGATCAAATCCGTTGAGCCTATTTATTTTACTACCCGTGAAGAACGTATCCGCATCTTAAAAGAAGCGCATTACAATCCCTTCCTCATCCATGCCCGCGATGTGATCATTGACCTGCTTACCGACAGCGGCACCAGCGCCATGAGCAGCGAGCAATGGGCCGGTATAATGCGCGGCGATGAAAGCTATGCCGGCAGCGAAAGCTTTTTCCGCTTCGAAAGCTCCGTACGTAACATTACTGCTATGTCGTACATTATACCCACCCACCAGGGCCGCGCTGCAGAAAAAATACTGTTCAGCATTATGGGCGGTAAGGGTAAATATTTTGTGAGCAACACTTTGTTTGATACCACCCGGGCTAATATTGAGTTTTCCGGGGCCACCGGGGTAGACCTGTTATGCGATGAAGGCAAGCAGCCCGCGCTGGTAGCGCCTTTCAAGGGGAATATGAATGTAGCTGCGCTGGAACAGTTTATCCGGGAAAAAGGCGCCGGAAATATTCCCATGGTAATTATTACCGTAACCAATAACTCCGGCGGGGGCCAGCCCGTAAGCATGGAAAATGTAAAAGCCGTAAAAGCTGTCTGCAAAAAACATGGCATCCACCTGTTTATTGATGCCTGCCGTTTTGCAGAGAACTGTTACTTCATAAAAAAGCGGGAGCCCGGCTATGCGGACCAGTCCATACTGGCTATTGCACAGGAGCTGTTTTCCTACGCAGATGGCTGTACGATGAGCGCCAAGAAAGATGCCTTTGCCAACATTGGCGGTTTCCTGGCTATGCACGATGAGCAGCTGGCCATGGAGTGCCGCAACCTGCTGATCATTACAGAAGGGTTCCCCACCTATGGCGGGCTGGCCGGCCGCGACCTGGAAGCCATTGCCATTGGACTGGAAGAGGTGCTGAAAGAAGATTACCTGCAATACCGCATCCGCAGTATTGAATATATAGGGGAGAAGCTGGATGCAGCCGGGGTGCCTTATATTAAACCAACCGGCGGCCACGCGGTGTACCTGGATGCAAAGGCTTTTCTGCCGCACATTCCGGTGCATGAATACCCGGGCCAGGCGCTGTGCGCTGCCTTATATACAGAAGGAGGGGTGCGGGGTGTGGAAATAGGCTCCGTAATGTTTGGTAAATATGCGGAAGATGGTTCCCTGCTGCCGGCCGCTATGGAATTAGTGCGGCTGGCCATTCCGCGCCGGGTATACACCCAAAGCCATATTGATTATGTGGCTGAGGTGATCCTGGAAGTATTTAAACAGCGGAATAGCATTAAAGGTTACCGGATCACCTATGAAACGCCGCTGCTACGGCACTTTATAGCGCATTTTGAACAATTATAGCTTGCATACCGGGCTGACTAAAAAGAATGTAAAATCATAAATGTAAAATGAAATGCCACGATTCCAAGTAGGCTTATATTCCCGGCATTTTACTTTATATTTATCTCGTTCATAAAGTCTTTTCAATGGTCTCTATGAACCTCCTTCGTCGGTTTATGATTTAAAATTTTACATTCTTTTTTGTCAGCCCCCTTTATGAACCCCTTCTTCACACCGATCTCCCTTTCCCCGTTACCCCATAAATAAAAGGATCACTTTTTGATGGCACAATGCTATATCCGTTAAAACCGCCTTTTAAAAACCGCATTTACGTATTTATAAAATAACTACAGGATAAGTTAATTTCCCCCGGTTTCGCATTTTTACGAAAAAAGACAACTTAGTTAACGTTTTAAGTAATTTTAAATCAAATGATTACAAATTGTTTTAAATAAAATTCAATTAAACATTTGTTTAACTTAAACAAACGTTTAACTTTGCATCTGTTTAACTGAGTGTTTAAATAGTGAAATAATGGAGGAAGCGATAATGGACTATAATCAAAAACAGTTGCAGATCCTGGACACGGCAGAGCGTTTATTCGCGATGCATGGTTTCCACGGCGCTTCTGTAAGAGATATTGCGCAAGAGGCTGATGTGAACATCGCGATGATTTCTTATTACTTCGGATCAAAAGAACGGCTCATAGAAGCAATTTTCCTGAAAAGGGTAATGGATGTAAAGAACGGCCTGGATGAGCTGGTGAAAAATAAAGAGCTAGCCCCGCTGGAAAAGATCAACCAGCTGATAGAGTTGTTTGTTGCTAAAATATCCGACCGCCCCTACTTCTGCCGTATTATGGTACGCGCACAAGCCACCCAGGAAGGCGTACCCACAGAGCTGATCCATGAGGTAAAGAAGCAGATGTACGACCTGGTGAAAAAGCTCATCACGGAAGGTCAGAAGAAAGGCGCGTTTTTAGGGGATATTGATACCATGATGATGGTGAACACCCTGGTAGGCACCAGTAACCATGTGATCATTTCCCAGAACTTCCTGAAAAAAGTATGGAACCAGGAAGCAATACCGGAAGATAAATTCCGTCAACAGTTAAAAGAAAGAGTAAGCAACCATTTGAAAAAATTATTTAAAGTCGTATTAACAGATGAACGCTAAGAGCAAATACAGATCGTTATGGATGTTGGTGCTGCCGCTGTTACTGGCCTTTAGTATACCCGGCCGGGCGCAGGATGGCAAAGTGCTGACCTTAAAAGATGCCATTGATCTGAGTATTAAAAACAGCAAGCAGTTACGATTAAACCAAACCAAAATTACTTCTGCGCTGAACGCCGTAAGGGACGCTAAGGCCAGGCAGCTGCCGGATGCAAACATTTCCGGCTCTTACCTCCGGGTGAACAAGCCGAACATTGACATGAAATCAAGCGGCGATAGCAGCGGTGGCGGTAGCAGCAGCTTTTCAGATGTAAACCAGGTGGCTTATGGATTGGCTACCATTTCCGTACCCCTGTTCTCCGGCTTTAAGATCCAGGCAGCAAAGGAATCTGCCCGTTACCTGGCAGAAGCCGCCAAGCTGGATGCAGACCTGGACCGTGAAGATGTAATTCAGAATACTATAGCAGCTTACAGCAACTTATATAAGGCAACGGTAGCCGTGAACCTGGTAAGGGAAAACCTGAAACAGCAGGAGCAGCGTACCACCGACTTTTCCAACATGGAAAAGAATGGCATCATGGCCCGTAACGACCTGTTAAAGGCCCAGCTGCAGCAGTCTAATATAGAAGTAGCCTTAACACAGGCAGAAAGCGATCTGAAAATAGCCCGCATCAATATGAACATTATGCTGGGCTTACCGGAAGATACTAACATGGACCTGGATACAACCTTTTTGGCACAGGCAGGTGGCGAGGAAAAAGCAGTAACAGATTGGGAACAAGTCGCACAGCAAAAACGTAAGGACGCCGCCTCCCTGCAGGCCCATGAAAAAGCCGCCTACGCAGGCATTAAATCAGCCAAGGGAGATTATTACCCTTCCCTGGCGCTCACCGGTGGTTATGTAGCCGCCTACATTCCCCACGTAATAACCGTAACCAATGCGGTGAACGTAGGGGTAGGGCTGAAGTACAACCTGGGCTCCTTATGGAAAACAGGTTCAAAGGTAGATGACGCCAAGAACGAGCTGAATGCAGTAAAGATCAATGAAGAAATGCTGAATGATCAGATCCATATCCAGGTGAACCAGGCATACGAGAACTATGTTGTAAGTATGAAGAAGATCAGCATGTACGAAAAAGCAATTGAGCAGGCAGACGAAAACTACCGCATTACCAGGAACAAACATACCAACGCCCTGGCAACTACTACAGACCTGCTGGAAGCAGATGTTGCAGAGCTGCAGGCAAAGCTGAACTACACCTCTGCCCGTGCAGACGCTGTAGTATCCTACAACAAGCTGTTACAATCAGCCGGTTTACTGGGAGAGAATAAATGAGCGCAAAACAAAAAGTAATTAAAACACAACCAACAATTTCAATTTAAGGTCTTTATGGAAACACAAGTAAATGAAGTAAGATCTGCCGGCAATAAAACAGGAAACGCTGCCCCACAGGAGCAACCACCTAAAAGGAACATGCGTTTCATCATTATTCTTGCAGTGCTGGTGATCGGCGGTGCCGCATTTGGTATCAGTAAGTATGTTCATGCATTGCATCATGAGGAAACAGACAATGCGCAGATCGATGCAAATGTGAGCCCGGTAATACCCCGTGTAAGCGGTTATGTTACCTCCATACGGGTAAAGGATAACCAGGATGTAAAGAAAGGCGATACCCTGATAGTGCTGGATGATCGTGATCTGCAGATCAAGCTGCAGCAGGCAGAAGCATCCCTGGTAGCCGCACAGGCTAATGTAGGTGTGGCGCAGGCCAATACAGAAGCTTCACAGGTGAACATTACCACTTCCCGTGCAAATGTAGCAACGGTAAATGCACAGATAGAAGCCGCCAAAGTAAATGTATGGCGTGCCAGCCAGGATTATGATCGTTACGCAAACCTGATCAAGGACCACTCCATTACCCAACAGCAGTATGAGGAGGCACTGGCCGCCAAACAAACCGCTGAAAGGCAATTGCAGGTGCTGCAGGAGCAGAAGTCATATGCTGCACAGCAAACCAACGGCGTAGCTTCCCAGAGTAATGCTACCGCCCGCCAGATAGCCGCTGCACAGGCAGTGATCAAAGAAAAGGAAGCAGATGTGAACAACGCAAAGCTGAACCTTTCCTACACCGTGATCACTGCACCCGAAGCCGGCCGCGTATCTAAGGTATACGTACAGCCCGGGCAGTATTTACAGGCCGGACAGTCACTGTTCAGCATTGTAACCGATAACTCCGTATGGGTAGTAGCCAACTTTAAGGAAACCCAGCTGGATAAAATGAAGGTAGGACAAAAAGTAAGCGTGCATGTGGATGCCTTCCCGGAAAAGAGCCTGGATGCGCATGTATCCTCTTTCTCACCGGCTACCGGCGCACGTTTTGCGCTGCTGCCCCCGGACAATGCTACCGGTAACTTCGTGAAAGTGGTACAACGTCTGCCCGTGAAGATCGAATTCGATAACCCGAACGATCCGGTTGTAAAACAGCTGCGCGCGGGCCTGAACGTTGATGTGGACGTACACCTTGACTAATAATCATTAGATTAATTTTATGACACAACAGGCATCATTGGTTGAATACGGCGCCCGCCGGGTGATCATCACCATCACGGCTATATTCTGCGCGCTGCTGGAAATAGTGGATACCACTATTGTGAACGTGGCCCTGAATGATATGCGGGGTAACCTGGGCGCAACCATGAGTGAAATAGGATGGGTGGTAACAGCGTATGCCATTGGTAACGTAATTATCATACCCATGACCAGCTGGCTGGCGCAACAATTTGGCCGCCGCAATTATTTTGCCGTATCTATTGTCATGTTTACGATCGCCTCCTTTTTGTGCGGTAATGCATCCACCCTGTGGGAGCTGGTGTTGTTCCGCTTTATACAGGGGGTAGGCGGCGGCGCCCTGCTGGTAACCTCGCAAACCATTATTACAGAAAGCTATCCGCCTGAAAAACGTGGTATGGCGCAGGCCATCTACGGTTTAGGGGTGATCATAGGCCCAACCCTGGGCCCCCCTTTAGGAGGTTATATTATCGATACATCTGCATGGCCTAATATCTTTTACATCAATATACCCATAGGAATTATAGCCACCTTGTTAACACTGCAGTTTGTGCGTAGTCCCAAATATGCAGAGAAGAAAGCAGCGAATGAAATTGATTGGTGGGGTATAGGTTTCCTGGCAGCCGCAGTAGGAGCGTTGCAATATGTGCTGGAGCGCGGGCAGGAAGACGACTGGTTCAATGATTCAACCATCACCATCTTAACAGTGGTGTCGGTGTTAGGATTTTTCTTTTTCGTTTGGCGGGAATTGGTGTACAAAAATCCAATAGTAGAGCTGCGTGTACTAAAGAATGGGAATTTACGGATCGGAACAATTTTATCTTTTATCATGGGATTTGGCTTATACGGGTCCACCTTCGTTTTACCCCTGTATACACAAGGGTTAATGGGGTGGACCGCCACGCAGTCCGGTTTGCTGATGCTGCCCGCTGCGCTCATGACGGCCTTTATGATGCCGCTGATCGGTAAAATGCTGGAAAAAGGAATACCGCAGCCCTACCTGATCGCCGCTGGCATGATCTCGTTCTTCGTTTACAGCTTTTGGGGTTATAAGATCATTTCCCCCGATACCGGTAAACCGGATTTCTTCTGGATGCTGATCGTACGTGGGGTAGGTTTGGGCCTGCTGTTCATACCCATCACGGCCATGTCGCTCTCCTCCCTGAAAGGAGTGCAGATAGGGCAGGGTGCAGCCTTCACAGGCATGATGCGGCAGCTGGGCGGTTCATTCGGGATTGCGTTGATCACTACTTTCGTATCCCGCCGCAATGAGCTGCACCGTGTAGACCTGGTGAGCAAGCTGGATACCAATAACCCGGATGTAATGAACCGGGTGCACAGTATGCAGGCCAATTTTATGCACAAGGGCATGGATGCCTCAACGGCGCTGAAAAGCGCCTACCAGTCGCTGGAATACACTGTTATTAAGCAGCAAACCGTGTTGTCTTATATGGATGTGTTCCTGTACCTGGGTGTGCTGTTCCTGATCTTTGTGCCGATCGTATTGCTGGTGAAGAGTAATAAAAAAGCAGGAAAATTAGACGCATCCGCCATGCACTAATAAATGTGCTAATATGCCAATGTGCTAATGTGCCGGTGTTTGTTAAAGATTGTTTATAATAATATA
Source organism: Chitinophaga sp. (assembly GCF_036569125.1). Taxonomy (GTDB): domain Bacteria; phylum Bacteroidota; class Bacteroidia; order Chitinophagales; family Chitinophagaceae; genus Chitinophaga. The sequence continues at coordinate 11,683 of NZ_DATCRF010000079.1, forward strand.
CCAGCACATTAGCATATCAGCAAATTAACTAATTATAAAGTTATGTTACTAACAGTGTAACAGTTGTAGGTTTAGGTAAAAGCCGGAATATTCTTGTTCCGGTTTTCTTTTTTTATAAGGATGGTAACAATCTCCCTGGCAGTATTATCTTTATACCACATCCCGCCAGAAATAACAGTGAACTAAATTGTACAACAGAGAGATATGCAATCATCATTTCTAAAGGTTTTTTATACAGGCCTCTTATGCCTGTTAGGCATCGCCCTGCAAATACATGCCGCTGCCCCGGATAAAACCGCTATTGACGGCCTGGTAAAACGGGTATTAAAAGAGCAGGCCGCGCATTTTGAAACCGCCTTCATCCCGCAGGAGAACGGTAAGGATGTATTTGAGCTGGAAAGCAGCAATGGTAAAATACTGCTCAAAGGCAGCAATGGCCTTAGCATAGCCAGCGCGCTCAATTACTATTTACATAACTACGCGCATTGTGATGTAAGCTGGAACGGTACCAACCTGCAGCTGCCGCAGCCCCTGCCGGTAGTGGATGCCAAAGTGCACAAAACCACGCCCTACAAATACCGCTATTACCTGAACTACTGCACCTTTAACTACACCATCAGCTGGTGGAAATGGGAGCGCTGGCAATGGGAAATAGACTGGATGGCGCTGAACGGCATTAACATGCCCCTGGCGCTTACCGGGCAAAACTCCATCTGGGACCGTGTATATAAAAGCCTGGGTTTTACTGACAAGGATCTGAGCAATTTTTACAGCGGCCCAACCTATTTTAACTGGTTTTGGATGGGTAACCTGGATGGCTGGGGCGGCCCGCTGCCTCAGAGCTTCATGAAAGGCCACGAAGCGCTGCAAAAGCAGATCCTGGAAAGGGAACGGTCATTAGGCATGACGCCCGTGCTGCCGGCTTTTACCGGCCATGTGCCGCCGGCATTTAAAGATAAATTTCCCAATGCAAAAGTAAAACGCACTAACTGGGATGCAGGCTTTGATGATGTATACATCCTGGACCCCGCCGATCCGATGTTTGCGGAAATAGGCCGCCGGTTTATGGAAGAGGAGATCCGCACCTTTGGTACCGATCACCTGTACTCTTCCGATACTTTTAATGAAAACCTGCCGCCCACCAATGATTCCGTGTTCCTGCATCAGATCAGCAAAAAAATATACCAGTCAATGGCCGCAGTGGATACAGCTGCCATTTGGGTAATGCAGGGCTGGATGTTCCACTACCAGAAAGATTTCTGGCATCCTGCGCAGATCCAGGCTTTAATGACCGCTGCGCCGGATGATAAAATGGTGGTGCTGGACCTGTTCAGTGAGAATTATCCCGTTTGGAACCGCACGGAAGCCTATTACGGCAAACAATGGATCTGGTGTATGCTGCAGAACTTTGGCGGCAACATCAGCATGTACGGCCGTATGGATAATGTAGCCAATGATCCGGCTAATGCGTTGCACGATCCATCTGCTAAGAACCTGGTCGGTATTGGCGTAACGCCGGAAGGCATAGAACAAAACCCGGTAATGTATGCGCTGATGCTGGAAAATGTATGGCGCGATCAGCCCATTGACCTTAACACCTGGTTAAAAGCGTATGCCCTTCGCCGTTATGGCCGGCAAAATGACGCCGCAGAAAAGGCCTGGGATATTTTACATAGAACCGTTTACAGCGGCGGCCTTACAGAAGGCGGTCCGGAAAGCATCTTAACCGGCCGGCCTGGTTTTAAAACGGAAACTACCCGTACTAAAACTATGCTGGCCTATGACCCCGCTGCGCTGATACCCGCCTGGGACAATATGATGCAGGCAGCAGCAGCCCTTAAAAGCAGCGATGGCTTCCAGTATGATGTGGTGGATGTTACCCGGCAGGTGCTGGCCAACTATGCGGATTCCCTGCAGCAGCAGTTTGCCAGGGCTTATCAAAAGAACGATGCGGTAGCCTTTAAAAAATACAGCGGGCAGTTCCTGGTGCTGCTCACTGATATGGACCGCTTACTGGCCACCCGTAAGGATTTCCTGTTGGGCCGCTGGCTGCAGGATGCTAAGGGCTGGGGCACCACACCTGCGGAAAAAGCGCTGTTTGAAAAGAATGCCCGCGACCTGGTAACCCTTTGGGGCGATAAGAACAGCGAGCTGCATGAATACTCCAGCCGCCAATGGTCAGGTTTGATCAACAACTTTTATAAAGCCCGCTGGGCACAGTTTTTCACGTATGTAAATACCTGCATGCAACAGCACAAGCCTGTTGATGAAAAGTATTTTGATGAAAAAATGAAGGATTGGGAATGGCAATGGGTAAATGGGCATGAGCTGTATGCTGCAACACCGAAAGGCAACGCAGTGGCCACCGCCCAAGAGCTCTACAATAAGTACAGCGGAGTAATAAAAGCTACGTACAACAATTAATTATTAATCATTAATTATTAATTATAGCGCTGCAGGGAGGCAGCGCTATCCGGCAGCGCTATCCGCCCAGGCCTCCCAGCATGCTGAATAAAATAACACCCAGCACAATAAGGGTAATTACAATATACAGGTAGTCTTTTTCTACCGTGAACGCAAATACGGAGAACAGGATGCGGGCAATAGGAGTGGCGATCAGCAGCACCACGCCCAGCTGAATAATTTCACGCCCGTGGCCCAGGAATACGCCGCGCATAATGGCGGGCAGGTTATCCCAGCGGTTGTTAGGCCCTGCAAAATCGCGGTATTCCGGTATTTCATGCCCATGCCGCATAATGTAAATGATACCGCCTGCCAGCACTACTATGCTGGACAGTATTACGCCATAGCGCAGCAGCGTGCCCAGTAAAACTTCCACATCTTTATCTTCCCAGTATTTTCGGGATAACAATCGCTTCATGCGTTATAATTTTCCGGTAACCCCGTTATAGATCATTTGTAATGCCAGCAGCGTGATCACCACGCCAAACACAAGGCGCAGCGTTTTGGTATTGGCCTTTGCCAATATCTTAGTGCCGCCCAATGCACCTGCCAGCACACCCAGCACCACCGGCAGGCACAGCCCCGGATCAATGTAGCCCCGCTGCAAATACACTACGGCGCTGGCAGCAGCCGTTACGCCTATCATGAAGTTGCTGGTAGTGGTAGACACTTTAAAAGGCACCTTCATCATATTATCCATAGCCAGCACTTTTAAAGCGCCGGAGCCAATGCCCAGTAAGCCGGAG
>NZ_DATCRF010000080.1:0-2124 GCF_036569125.1 Chitinophaga sp.
TTCCTGCACTTTAAAGATCTGTGATGATTCCGTTAGCAGCAAACCTGAATTAGCCGCTTCCTCAAACTCTGTTTTTGCCTTGCCGGGATCTACTTCAGACAAACGCATGGCCAAACGCATACGCAGGGAGTTGCCATAACGTTTCCATTTGTTATAGTCGAATGCAAAGGCAGGATCGTATTTTTTTACCTCATCCGTATTCACTGCGCTTTCATCAATGGCAGCTACAGCTTCTTTCAGCTCCTGCAATAAATAATAATACACATCCTTTACACTTACAAACTCAGGGTTCACACCCTGGAATGCTTTAGTGGGAATAGGTCCAAAGTTGTCCGACATTTCGCTTAACAGGTAGGCGCGCCAGATGCGGCTTACCTGCAGCAGGTTCTTGGTGTAAGGCTTTTCTGCATCGGTGCCGATCCTTTTGGTAGCCAGCTCCACTGCCAGGTTCACCCCATTCAGCCAGCCGGATACTGAATTGTAATAGGCTGTGGTCCAGCCGTCATCATAACCACCGCTGGATAAGCCGCCCTGGCGATGCTGGCGGCCGCCGGTTTTCCAATACAATACAAAGGAACGTTCGGCCACATCCGGGTTCATTTGCGCACCAATGATAGAACCATTCAATGCATATTCAACCTCAACCTGCGCTTCATTGGCAGACTTCGGATCTCTGTTGATCTCTTCAAACTTTGAGCAGGATTGTACCAGCAGGCCGGCTGCAAACAGTACAAATGTGCTCTTTATAATATTTTTCATAAATGTCCTTTTTCAGCAATTAGAAACTAACGGATAAATTAAACAGGAAAGTACGGGTGGTAGGCGCGCTGCCATTCTCAAAACCCGTGGCGTTGGTATTGGTTGCAAAAACAGATTCCGGGTCAATACCTTTCAGATGGCTGGATATTAACCATACGTTGTTGCAGGAGAACCCAATGCTGGCGCGCTGAACCGGTGTGCGGGACAGCAGTTTGGCCGGCAGTGCGTAGCTCAGCTGCACGTTACGCAGGCGGACGTTGGAGGCATCGTACAGGTTTGCTTCCACAATACCCATATTGGTAGCGCCAATGGCGTTTCTCCAGTAATCCTGAGGGGACACTGCTACAGTATTTTGTTCGTAAGCTTTAGTGTCCGCATTATACACTGCACCATCTACAATAAAATTCTCACGTTTGCCATTCACTACGGTTTCAGCAGCTGTACCGGCTCTTTGCATAGAGATCAGAGTACCAGAGAACATTTTACCGCCAAAGCGGGCATCTACCTGGAAGCCAAGGGAAAGGCTTTTCCAGTAAAAGGTGTTACCTACACCCAGTAAGCCGCTGGCCTGCTGGTTGCCCAGCCTTATTTTACCCTGTGTAGCCAGGGGAAGGCCGTTACCGTTCACGATGATCTTACCATAGTAAGGACTGCTGGCATCTTCTACGCGCTGGAAAGCGGTACCATAGATCTCACCGAACTTTTTGCCGGTTTCTGCATACACCTGTACATCGTCGTAACTGCCCAGGGAATACAAGCTCACATCATTGGTCAGCTCTTTAACGGTGTTATCATTCACAGAGTAGTTCACCGTCATATCCCAGGAAATGCTTTTTGGATTATCCAGCACTCGTCCGTTTAACATTACTTCTATCCCTTTGTTCTGGATATTTCCGGCGTTGATCTTCCTATAGGAATAACCGCTCAGCGGATCCATGGGCAGGTTAATGAGCTGGTTGGTAGCATTGGTTTTATACAGGGCTACGTCCAGGCCTACACGGTTATTGAAGAAGCGGGCTTCTGCACCTACTTCAAGAGAACGGATCAGCTCATTACGTACGTTCTGATCATACAGGGTATTTTTCCTTTTCACCACGGTGTTGCCGTTCGGATCTTTACTTACTTCATAGGTGTTATACAGCTCATAAGCTGCCAGGTCATTACCTACCTGGGCATAAGAGCCACGTAATTTACCATAGGTGATCCAGGAGGGTACGCTGCCGCCCATACGCTCGATCATTTCCGTTACTACCAGTGAGGTGCTTACGGAAGGGTAGAAGAAGGAACGTTTGTCGGGGCTAAGGGCCGATGACCAGTCGTTACGGAAAGTAGCGTCTACAAACCAGTAAGCATCCCAGTTCACAC
>NZ_DATCRF010000081.1:0-7702 GCF_036569125.1 Chitinophaga sp.
CCGTTATACTTCTCAAGCCATCTCAATATCCTGGGAAGGGTCCAGGAGGTTTCCTGGTCGATCTTCATCATTTTAATAGCATCTACAGCGCTTTCTTCAAACTCAAATGGCGGCGCATGGCCTACTTGTGGTCGTCTTTTAGGTACGTGCGTAGTATAGCCTGTTAACGGATCTCCGTTATGTAAATGCTTATTAAAATTACCACCGGTTTCTGTATAATGGATACAGGCAATAAAGTACCACGGTATCTGTGCGCCGGATGAACCTTCCGTGAGCACCGGTGCAGCGGTCATATAATGCCGGAGTGCGGGATGCAGGGATGTATCATAACGGTTGTCAAAAAAATAACAGGTTCCTGATCTTTCATACATATAATAGTCTGCATACCGGATCCCGTACTTAATAGCCAGTGAAATATACTCATACCGCCGTTGGTTGTTAGACATCTTATTAACAACGGTATTTACTTCGCTCAGCTTTTCCGTTTTGATCTTACAGGTGTCAAACAGTTGAACATATTCCTGATCAGTAGGTGTAATAGCGCCTGCCATACGTTGATCTGTTAATATATTAAGGCCAATCCCTTAAAAGACCGGCCAAATAGTTTTTACATGGCTCCCGCTCCCCCTACACCGGCCACGGGTTCTGAAAAGAGCTGCTGTTCAGCTTCACCTCTTTTGCCGAAATAGTAATTTGTACCTGCATGGGGTGGTCGCCGCTGGCCTGGAAGCGTTCTTCATAATTTACGCAATAAGCATCGGAGAACTTTAACTCTTTGAGCTTGGATAAAGCATCACGGCGGTAAAATACAATGCTGCCGCTTTTGGTTTTTGTATTGGAGATCATCCATTCAAACAGGTCGGTGCTGCCGTCGGATTCCAGGGTTACGGTGATCTGTCCGCCGGTAGGCCGGGAGGCAGGTTTACCATTATGATCTATACCTTGTGCAAAAGAGAACTGACAATCCAGTACGTTGATTTCTTCACCGTCTAATTGCATGACTGCTTTAAAAGACATATAATTAATTGTTTTTTGGATAATAGATGAATAAGCTAAATGACCGTGGATGCTGTTAATACAGGGCTGGTGATGCGGTTAACCTGGTCAACGTACAACAATAACCACTGCTGCAACAGCACAATTTATTTTGGGTGTAAGGCTTTTCTCATGGTGCACTTTATTTGGGTTAAAACAGTTTCAAGGTTCATCAAACTTCCAGGTACGAAAATAGGTATTCTTATACATTTTCAATACCTGCCTGTTATTAATTCTCCCGCTTGCTGTAGCCTATCCAAAATATTGCCAATCTCTATCAGGCAGCAACATATACGGTTAATTATTAAAATGAGATCATTTTTTATAACAGGTTCCTTTAATGAACGGTGTCACGGTTTGCCGGCTGCGCATGGTTTGCGCGCTTTTGGTATTTTTAACAAACAGTATCTTAATTGTTCTGAATAAAGATATGTTGCCCACGAATGTAATAAATTATTGCACCTTTGCAACAGACTTGTATAAGACCCCTGTATTAAATTAATAGGACCCCGCAAGCTTCCATAAAAAGTTATACGTGTGAATTTATTATAAGATTAAATAAATATTTAATTAAATATTTTCATTAATTGTTAATTCACCAAACTGATTAATAGTTATTTATGAACCGTTTACTGCTGGGTGTGATCTAAATCTTTTGTTATAATGCGCAGCTGAGATTGGTTGCTTGCAAGCCACCACAGCCCCTCACACCGTGTAGGAAATTTATTATATACATTTAAAGTGTATCTTTATTGCTTCGATACAAGATACAAGTATCATAATTTTTTGACCCAAACCATTGGCCCCCAGGCTATGGACATACGAACTGGAACATTTAGAAAAACCGAGAATCATCCCAAATGACCCTGGCTACATACACTACATATACTCCAGAGGTGCAGGCAGCCATACGCATTGCCCAGGCAATTGCGAAAGAATACCGCCATGCGCAATACACACCCGCACATTTATTAAAAGCATGTTTGCATAAGGAAGTAGGCATCGCTGCCGCCTTACAGGCTATGGATATAGATATCTATTACCTGGAAGAATGGGCCGATGTACGGCTGGATAACCATCCCAAGGCATCGCGCCTGCCGGATGAGCCGGAAGAGGATGACCAGGCAGCCGCTGTTCTACAGGAGGCAGACTCTATCCGCCTGGAACAAAACCTGGATGCCGCAGATGCCTGGAGTCTGCTGATAGCGCTCAGCACACCTGGTGTTGGCTTTTCTTTTGAGCAGCTGAAAACATTCCCCTTTACAAGAGATCAGCTGCTTGCACGGTATAACAATAACGGCAAAACGAAACAGCTGGTTACGGTGAACGGTCAGGCCGGCACACCCGTAAGCTCCGCAGCATTAAAATATGTATACCGCCTTACCGACCCGCAGCGCCTGGAAGAAAAACATGCGCTGATCGGCCGTGATGCGGAGATCCGTATAATGACGGAGATCCTTACCCGTAAAGGAAAATCCAGCATACTTATTATAGGAGAAGGCGGGGTAGGTAAAACCTCCGTTGCAGACGGGCTGGCACGCGCCATTGTACAAAAGCAGGTGCCGCTAAGCTTACAGCAAACAGAAATTTATGCGCTCGACTATGGCGCCTTCATTGCCGGCGCAGCATATAAGAATGAGCTGGAAGACCGCCTGCTGCAGATCATTCAACAGCTGAAACAAACGGGCAGGCATATACTTTTTATAGATAACCTGCATACCCTGCTGGATAAGCAGCCGGGTTCCGGCAGCGGCGGTATTGCCAACATCCTGAAGGCTTCCCTGGGTAAAGGGGAGATCATTGTTATCGGCAGCAGCACACCGGAAGGTTTCCGCAAGCTCATAGAGCCGGATGGCATGTTACGCCACTGCTTTGAAACTATTACCCTGCCTGAGCCGGATGAAGCCCTGGCAGACCGCATGATACAGGCTGTAATACCTTCTTACGAAGAGTACTATCGCTTAAAGACCAGTGCGGATGTAACGCTGGAGGCTATACGCCTTTCACGCCGTTACCTGAAAGAACGCAGCCTGCCGGATAGCGCCATTAACCTGCTGGACCGTACTATGGCTGCCATTCGCACCCTGCAGGATACCGGCGCACAAACCTTACAACAGCTGCAGCAGCAGTTAACAGATACTGATGTAACTAAAGACACCGCCAAACAAGACCTGTTATGGCTGTACCAGCAGCTTACACAGCGGCTCAGCACTTTACTCACCAGCCGCCTGCACAATCAAAAAGACCTTTATAAAATAGACGATACACAGGAGCTGCATGCCACCTTACAGGATATGCTGCAGCAGCTGCAAACGCTGGCTGCCAGCCACCAGGATGAAGTAACGGTTGTGGACCTGGCAACCATTATTGCAGAAGCTACCGGCATTCCCCTGGGTAAGATCCAGTCCGAAGAACGGGAGCGCCTGGTGAACATGGATGCCCATTTACGCAAACGCGTAGTAGGGCAGGACCATGCACTGAAAACCGTGGCAGAAGCCATCCTGGAATCCCGCTCCGGCTTAAGCCGCCCGGGCCAGCCCATTGGCTCTTTCTTTTTCCTGGGCCCAACCGGTACCGGTAAAACTGAGCTTGCCAAATCTTTGGCAGACTTCTTGTTCCAGGACGAGCGCTGCATGATCCGGTTTGACATGTCCGAGTTTAAGGAAGAACATTCTGCAGCCTTATTATATGGTGCTCCTCCGGGTTATGTAGGTTATGAAGAAGGCGGATTGTTAGTGAATAAGATACGGCAGCAACCCTATGCCGTGGTGTTGTTTGATGAAATTGAAAAGGCGCACCCCTCTGTTTTCGATATCTTTTTACAGATCATGGATGAAGGGAAACTGCATGACCGCCTGGGTAAGACCGGCGATTTTTCCAATGCACTGATCCTCTTCACCTCCAATATAGGAAGCGATGTAATTGCGCAATCTTTCCGGGATGGCGTTATTCCGCCATCACAGCAGCTCATGGAAATTATGGCCCGTCATTTCAGGCCGGAGTTCCTGGGCCGGTTAACGGAAATAGTGCCCTTCGGCCCCATTCAGCAGGAGAATGTGGTGAAGATCTTTGATATTCACCTGAAACATTTATTGCAGATGCTGGAGCAGCAGCAGATCGGTTTTAATGTATCGGATGCCGCAAGGCAGCAGCTGGCCACGCAGGGGTATTCCCCGCAGTACGGCGCCCGTCCGCTGAAAGAGGTGATCCGCAGCCGCCTGCGCAAACCCCTTTCCCGCATGATCATAGAAGGCAGCCTGCAAAAGAACATGCAGGTGAATTTAGATGTGGATGATAAAGGAGAATTACAATGGGACGTTAAGTAATTACGAATTATTTAATTACAAATTACGAATTGGGTACCTCAGATTGTAAATTACCGTTGCATTGTCTAATCAAGAATTACAATTGAGTTGGGAGTGCTTAATTCGTAATTGAATAATTCGTAATTCGTAATTGAACATTCTGTTCTTCGGGATAAATCGTTAAATTTAAGTAGTAACCATAGCAAATATTAAAATCTTTTATTATGAACGATAACTATGGAATTGGTGGTAATGAGGTGAAGCTGGATGCCAATGAGGCCATTATAGAAATATCTCATAACCGTACATTGTTTGCTGAGAAGTTAACCCAGCAAACCCCGATCAAACCTGAAATTGTACAGGGGTTAACCAAAGTAGAGGACGTATTTGAGCACTACAAACCCACGGTGCCCATTACTTTTCATGATGCAGACGGCTCCGGTGTAAATGAAACATTGCAGTTTCATAACCTGGGCGATTTTGGCATCAAAGGCATCACCGGCCAAAGCGCTTTCCTGAACGATCTGTATTCTGAAAAAGAACAGTTCCTCAAGATCATGAAACACCTGAAAACAAATAAGATCCTGAAGGCTGCACTGGCCGATCCTGCTGCACGGCAGGCTTTACTGGGCGCCGTAAGAGGAATGTTAAAGGACCTGGATAAGAATAAATAATTACGAATTTATTAATTGCGAATTACGAATTGGATCAAAGCGATTTTCAAACCGTAATCCGTAATTAGTAGTATTTGTAGTTATGAGAAACACATTCGTAATTCGTAATTGAATAATTCGTAATTGAACCCATATGGCAGAGTTACAAAAAAGTCAGCAGCAGGATCTTGAAACTGCTGGTCAGTCTGCACCACAGCAGCAGGAATTAACGCTGGAACAAAGTATTGACGCGTTAGCGAAATACGGTTCGTTCGACCTGCTGGAAGCCGTTATTGAAGGCGCACAGAACCTGAACCCCGACCGTAAAGCAAGACGTAATATTTTCCTTACAGAAGCCAATAAAAAAGGCGAGCGGGATAAGCTTAAGAAATCCCTGCAGGTATGGGAAAAAGTGCTGTCCGCTACTTCAGAAGTAGGGGACATGGTTACCTTTTGTACAGAGCATGCGGAAGAAGCCGACAAGGTGCTGAGCAAAAACCTGGCAGAAGCGGTTGAAGCCACCAAAGAGCTGGAACAATCCTACCGTAACGTAGCCCTGTTCTTTAAGAACACAGAATCCGATAAGATAAAGAATGTAACCTTCATTAACGTGGAGCTGGACCAGCTGAAAGACCTGGACAACACCCGCTTTATTGATTCCATTCACCAGGAGCTTGTACAGAACTACGACCGTTTGGACCTGCGCGGCAACTACAGCCTGCTGGTTATTCCCGGTTACCTGGGTTCTAACAAGGTGTTGGAAAAATGGGCTAAGATAGCCTATGAGAACAAGGTGATGCTGATCACCGACTTCTCTCACCTGGATGCGCCGGATGATGTGATGGAGATGTTTGAGCAGGCTAACCTTACCGGTGGCGAAATTCACCGCTCTAACGTGATCATGGCCTGTAACTGGCTGGTAGGCCGCGGTAAGTTCGATGAAGTAGGAGAGGAAGATAACCTGTATGTACCGCCCTCCGGATCACTGGCAGGTAAAATATATAAAACCCTGATGTCGCAGGTAACGGCCGGTAAAAAGTTCGGCGGTATGAACGAGGTGGATGGAGTAAAGTTTGAGCTGAAGAAAAGCGAAATAGCCAGCCTGGAAAAAATGGGCCTGGTGCCGATGGTTAAAGAATATGGTAAGGTAATGGCCTTCAGCGCCAAAACCCTGTTCAATGGCGATAACATTGGCCTGCAAACCTATTCTGTGGTACGTGTATTCGACTACGTGACCAAGGTGTTGATGGATTTCCTCAACCGCCGTGCATTTGAGAATTTTAATGCCAATACCCGTAAGGATCTGATGAAACAGATCATCCGCTTCCTGGACAGCATAACCGGGCCGGATAAGCTGATAGAAGATTTTAATATCCGTCGTTTTGAGCAGGATCCGATCCAGAAGGACCGCATCCACCTTGACATTCACCTGAAACCTTATTTCCCTGCCAAGAACTTCCTGATCAAGATGGAAGGGCATAAAGGAGATGATGGGAATGACTGGGATACTGAATACGAGCAGGAAAAAAAATAATGTGCAAATATGCAGATGTGCAAATGTGCAGATGTTGATCTTCGCGGCCAATCATTTGCACATTTGCATATCTGCACATCTACCTATCTACATCATTCCGTACCTGTGTTAATAATCATCAAAAAAAGAATGGCAACATTAGGGCATGTGACAGTGGGCATGTGTGCCGGTTTACTGCTGCTTTTTAGCAGTAAGGCCAGCGCGCAATCCGCGTCCTCCATAGATACAATACTTACTACCAAAGGGGCCGCTACCCTCATAAGCTGTAGCGCACCGGTAAGCACTTTCCAGATCGGCGATGGTAAAAATGCAGATTATGATTACCGGATAGTGGACAGGAACCTGGTGTTTATAAGGCCTACGGCCGCTACACCCAGAACCACCAACCTGATCGTAAGGGAAGGCAGCAATGTACATTACCTGATACTGGCCTACCATGATAAAGTAGATCTGGCGCAGCTGAAGTACACTTTGTCAGGCAAAACAGGCGCTGCCGCCAATCCTGCCGCCACCCCGGAAGCAACCATCGTAAAAGGCAGTGATGGAAAGCCGGTACCCGTAGTAACGGAAGATGAAGGAACCGCTGCCGCCGCCGTGAATATTGATACCGTAACAGTAAGCAAAGTGGCGGATGATTTTGGAAAACAACAGAAAGCAGGTCACCAGCATGAAACTAAAATAGATGGTGTTACGCTTAGCTATTCCAACGCTATGACGCTGAACAACCTTATTTATTTATGCTACCACCTGCGCAACCGCTCGCAGCAGCCTTATAACCTGGTGAAAGCCACCCTGATGTATAAGGACAGCAAAGCAGCCAACCGGTTGTATACCATGCCCATATTATACAAAAAAGCACCGTCTACGGTGAACAGGAAGGATGAGCAGCAGCTGGTATTTGTAGTACCTGCCCGCGCATTGAAGAAGAGTGATGAAGTGATCATAGTACTGCAGAATAATGCGGATGCCCGCCAGCTGGTGTTATACACCCCTGTAGATGCGCTGCCAAGGTATATGGTGCAGTAGCTAATGTAGTCCATGGTCGATAGTCCATGGACCATAGCATAGAGCGTTGAAATTGAAGTACGCAATAAGCAAGGCCTGTTGCCCGCCAGCAGCATCACGTAGTAACTGCAGCATGTAAAAGGCAATGGACTATGGACCATGGTCCATGG
>NZ_DATCRF010000082.1:0-18010 GCF_036569125.1 Chitinophaga sp.
ATGGCTACCGGCCGTTTCAGGAAAGTATATTCCTGCAATATCAGGTCCCGGTAGTCTTTTTCCGTCAACGTTTTTTCATGTAAGCCCATGGGCCGGTACTTTTGACTGCGGCGGCTGAACAGCGCTTCATAGCTGCCCGCCAGCTTAGCCATTTCATCCAGCTGGGCCGGGGTAATGTGCTCCGTTTTAATGTCCTGCAATACAAACCCCTTTTTCTGAACGCCGGTTTCCGCAATAATTTTTTTGCAGGTGCTGCAGCTCGACAAATGGTATAATTTCTTCATGTTTATCCAGGTATAATTCCCCCTCAAACTTACAGCGGCCGTAAAAACTTTCAAACTTTAAACTCCTAACTTTGCACATTACTCAAATTCACGTAGGTTTAGCGCATGCAAAAGAAATTGTTTTTACTGGATGCTATGGCACTCATTTACCGTGCTTATTATGCCCTTATCAGAAATCCACGGTTAACCACAGCCGGCCGTAATACCAACGCGCAGTTTGGTTTTACCACCACCCTGCTGGACCTCATCAACAAAGAAAAGCCCACACACATGGCAGTGGCTTTTGATACGGCAGCACCCACAGAACGGCATACCTCCTTTGAAGCATATAAGGCCAACCGGCAGGAGGCCCCCGAGGATCTTACCGATGCGCTGCCGGATATTAAGCGCATTATTGAAGGCTTTAACATCCCCGTAATTGAAGTAGATGGCTATGAGGCCGATGATGTGATAGGCACCCTGGCCTGGCAGGCCGCCAACGTGGGTTACGACGTGTATATGGTAACGCCGGATAAGGATTACGGACAGCTGGTAAAAGAAAATGTATTCATTTACAAGCCGCCCTACATGGGTAATAAAGAGGAGATCATGGGGCCCAAAGAAATTTGCGCCAAGTGGCAGATCACCGATGTGCACCAGGTAATAGATATCCTGGGCCTGATGGGCGATGCGGTGGATAACATTCCCGGTATTGCCGGCATTGGCGAAAAAACCGCCATGAAGCTGTTATCTCAATACCATTCCCTGGAAAATGTGCTGGCCAATGCAGATACCATTGGCGGTAAAATGGGAGAGAAGATCAAAGCCGGATCCGCAGACGCTCTCATGTCCAAACAGCTGGCTACCATTATTACCGATGTGCCCTGCACTTTTCATGAAGAAGACTTTTGCATCAAGGAACCTAATAAAGAAAAGCTTACGGAAATTTTCACGGAGCTGGAGTTCAAAACACTGGGCAAAAGGATTTTGGGCGATGGCTTTTCATCAGCCAACACAGAAGCGCCCCTGCCCGCAAAGCCCCAGCAGCAGGACCTTTTCGGCAATATTGTAGAAGATACCGGCATTTTAGCTGCACGTGAAGAGAATGCAGACAGCGGCATTAACGTACTGCTGGCCGATAAGAACATTGATAATACAGAACATACCTACCGCCTGGTAGATACACCGGAGAAAATAGCGGAGCTCATTGCACATTTACAACAGCAAAAAGAGATCTGTTTTGATACCGAAACCACCGGCACTGATGCCAATGCCGTGGAAATGGTGGGTATGAGCTTTGCCTGCTGTAAACATGAAGGCTGGTATGTACCGGTACCCACCGACCAGCAGGCCACCAAAGCTATCCTGGAAACCTTCCGCCCCCTGTTTGAAAATGAGCAGATCACTTTTGTAGGGCAGAACATTAAGTACGATATGCTGGTGCTGAAATGGTATGGCCTGGAGATTAAAGGGCCCATCTTTGATACCATGCTGGCGCATTACCTGATTGAGCCGGAAGGCCGGCGGGGCATGGATCTGCTGAGCGCACAATACCTGCAGTACGCACCGGTATCCATTGAAACGCTTATTGGTAAAAAGGGAAAAGGTCAGGGCAACATGCGCGATGTGGAGCTGGAAAAGATCAAGGAATATGCCGCGGAAGATGCCGACATTACCTTGCAGCTGAAAGAAAAATTTGTACCGCTGCTCACGCAAAAAAGTGTTGATAAAGTTTTTTATGAAGTAGAAAATCCTTTGGTGCGCGTGCTTACGGATATGGAGTATGAGGGCATTGCAGTAAATAATCAAACCCTGGCCGATTACTCCCGCGAGCTGGAAGGCGAAATAAAAAGGGCCGAAGAAAGTGTGTACCAGCAGGCCGGCGTACGCTTTAATCTAGCATCGCCTAAACAGCTGGGAGAGGTGCTGTTTGAAAAGCTGCAGCTGGATCCCAAAGCCAAGAAAACCCGCACGGGGCAATACGCTACGGGTGAGGATGTGCTGGCGAAGCTCTCTGTTAAGCACCAGATCGTGGAAGACATTCTTATTTTCCGCGAGTTAAGCAAGCTGAAATCAACTTACGTTGATGCGTTACCGTTAATGATCAACAAACGCACCAACCGCATTCACACTTCTTACAACCAGGCCGTAGCCGTAACAGGGCGTTTAAGCTCCAACAATCCTAACCTGCAGAATATTCCCATTCGTACAGACCGTGGCCGTGAAGTGCGTAAAGCTTTTGTACCGCGTAATGAGGAATATGTATTACTCTCTGCCGACTATTCACAGATTGAGCTGCGCATTATTGCCGCTATTAGTGAAGATGCACAGATGATAGATGCTTTTCAGAAAGGGCTGGATATTCACATTGCTACCGCAGCAAAGGTATATGGGGTGGATATGTCGGAAGTAACCTCCGACATGCGCCGCAACGCCAAAAGCGTAAACTTTGGTATCATATACGGGCAAAGCGCCTTTGGCCTGTCTGAAAACCTGGGCATACCCCGTTCAGAAGCCAAAATGCTTATTGACAACTATTTTACCCAGTACCCTTCTATTAAGGGGTATATGGAAAAACAGATCAGCTTTGCACAGAAGAACGGTTACGTACAAACGCAGCTGGGCCGCAAGCGCTGGCTAAAGGATATTAACTCCTCCAACGCAGTAGTACGCGGTTATGCAGAGCGTAACGCCATTAACATGCCTATACAGGGTACCGCTGCTGATATGATAAAGCTGGCTATGATAGCGGTGCACAATACCTTTAAGCAGCATAACCTTAAATCCCGCATGATCCTGCAGGTGCATGATGAATTGGTGTTTGATGCCCACCATTCAGAGGTGGAAACCATTAAACCCCTTATACTGGAATGCATGCGCAATGCCCTGCCGCTGGCCGTACCGGTTGAAGCGGAAATAGGCGCCGGCAAGAACTGGCTGGAGGCGCATTAGTCAATAATATTTACTACTTATTGACAGAACGCAGCAGCTTAACACCTGCTGCGTTCTGAATTTATACAGGGTAAGTTCCATAGTGATCATGCGCCTGTTAAAAAAACTGCATAATACCCGCAGTACAGGCCTGTACAGCCATCCATGGATCGGGGTTTATATTTACCGGCGGGAAAATTATGCTATGATTTATCAATTTACTTTTGTACTTTATTTGATAAAAAACTGCCATTGTGCCCTAATAAAATATTAACAACTAGCAGCTTGTTATGCTTGTATTTCCCAAATACGTTTACTAGCTTTCGTTCATGATCCAAACATCAAGATTACAATTATTACCATGCTCCCTGCAGTACTTTGAAGCGCTGTTGCAGGGCAACGATGTTTTGGCGGATCTGCTGGGCATAGATATTCCGGAATACTGGACAGAGTTTCCGGAAATCATACTGGTTGCCTATGATAAACTCCGGAACGATCCTTCTATGCTGGGCTGGTTCTTTTACCTGGTGATACACCGGGAAGACCGCCGCCTCATTGGCTCCGGCGGTTTTAAGGAACGGCCTGACAAGAACGGGATGGTAGAAATAGGTTACGAAATAACGGCCGATTACCGGGAGCAGGGCTATGGTACAGAGCTGGCAGCAGCCCTTATCCGCTTTGCATTTAGCCACAGCTACGTACAAAAAGTAGTAGCGCATACGGAAGAAGAGTATAACGCCTCCGTAAAGATCCTGCAAAAAGCCGGGATGCAGTTTGCCGGCGAAGTATCCGACAAGGAAAATGAACAGCTCTGGCAGTGGGCCATCACAAGAGAACAATACACCGCATTTGTAGAAAAGGATCAACTGGAAAGCCGCTCTTAGGGCTCCCTTCCGCTCATCCATCTTTTATACACCGCATTCCCGTCATTCCCTTATTTTTGGCGACTTGTTTATTGAAGGCACCTGCTTTTAATGAACCAACCATAATTAATTTACGCTTACGGGCGTATCTCTGGGGGCTCTTATTGAACTGTTTAACAGGCAAACAACAAAACAAACTTGCAATTGTATGAAAAAATGGATCGTGTGCGCAGCACTACTCTCCTCTACCGCTGTAATGGCGCAGAACACCAACAAAGAAGGCAGCCATTACCAATTCACCACCATTAAGAACCTGGATGCCTATGATGTGCAGAACCAGGGTATGACAGGCACCTGCTGGTCTTTTTCCGGCCTTTCTTTTCTGGAATCGGAATTATTGCGCAACGGTAAAGGCGAGGGCCTGAACCTGAGCGAAATGTATGTAGTACGTAAAATGTATCCTCTTAAAGCAGCTAACTACGTTCGTATGCACGGCAAAGCTAATTTTGGCGAAGGCGGCGGCTTCCCCGACGACCTGTTGTGCCTGCGCCGTTACGGCCTGGTGCCCCAAACCGTATATGATGGTAACCGTACCAAAATGTACAACCATGCCGAAATGGAAAGCCTGCTGGAAGGCTTTGTAAAAAATATCGGCAACCGGGAAGGCGCCATCAACCCCAATTGGCAAAAAGCTTTTGACGGTGTACTGAATAGTTACATGGGCGATGCACCTGAAAAGTTTGAATACAAAGGCAAATCATATACCCCGCAGTCTTTTGCCAAAGAGCTGGGCCTGAATGCAGATGATTATGTGATCGTTACCTCCTTTACCCACCACCCTTATTACGAACAGTTTGTGCTGGAAGTACCGGACAACTGGAACTGGGAAAAAGTGTACAATGTACCCCTGAACGATATGATCAGCATTGCGGAAAACGCCATCAACACCGGTTACACCGTAGCCTGGGCAGCAGATGTAAGTGAAAAATATTTCAGCTTTCCCAACGGCCTGGCCGTAGTACCGGAAAAAGACTGGGACGAAATGACCGCAGAAGAGCGCAAGAAATTGTTTGAAGAACCAGGCACGGAAAAAACCATCACTCCTGAAGTGCGCCAGCTGGCTTTTGATAATTATGAAACCCAGGACGATCATGGTATGCACATAGTAGGCCTGGCAAAAGACCAGAACGGCAATAAATATTTCCGGGTTAAGAACTCCTGGGGTACCGGCAATTTCGGACAGGGTTACTTTTATGCCTCTGTACCGTACTTTGCTTACAAAACCACCAACATACTGGTGAACAAAAAATCTATTCCCGCAGATATAGCCAAGAAAATGGGGATTAAGTAAGAATGTAAAATTTCAAACCGACGAAGGAGGTTCATAGAGGCCATTGAAAAGACTTTGTGAACGAGATAAATCATAACTGTAAAATGTAAAAGGGGAATGCTGCGATCCGTAGCATTCCCCTTTTACATTTGAAATTTTACATTTATGATTTATCATTTTACATTCCCTCACGGCTTCCCTTCCAGCTTTTGCGTATACTGGTAAGTTCCCAGCCGCAGCTTCACCGGCACACGCACCTGTTTTTCCAGCAACCATTCCTGTTTGCAAAAAACACCAAAATGCTGCTGATAATAAGCCCCCGGCGCCACAGAAGTGGCAGGCGTAAGCATATACGCCGGTAAAGGCGCCCGCTTAACAGTATCAGCCCCCTGTGCAGGCAGGCGCAAACTCTGCGCACCAGCCTTTGCTGCCGTTAGCAGCAATGCTGCTATCCCTATATAACGTAATAACATCTTCATTGTTAACCAATCAGTTCTAAGCTGCCGGCACCTTCCCGGATCACTTCCGGCTCCGGCCCGGTAAGGTCTATTACCGTAGAAAAAGTAATACCTCCCATGCCGCCATCCACCACAATATCCACTATCTTTCCAAACTTTTCCTGGATGATCTCCGGGTCCGTATATTCTTCCACGTAGTGCTCAACCGGCAAAGAGGTGCTCATGATCGGGTTACCCAATTCCTTTACAATAGTACGGCAAATATTGTTATCCGGCACGCGTATGCCCACTGCATCCCTTTTCGTTTTCAGCATTTTGGGCACCTGCCTGCTGGCCGGTAAAATAAAGGTATAAGGCCCGGGCAGCGCCTTCTTTAGCATACGGAACACCGGTGTATCCACACTTTTGGCGTAGTCCGACAAATGGCTCAGATCATAACAGATAAAGGAGAAGTGCGCCTTCTTCGGATCTATCTGCTTAATGCGGCAAATACGTTCTATGGCCTTGGGCTGTGAGATATCGCAGCCCATACCATACACGGTATCAGTAGGGTAAATGATCACGCCACCATTCCGTAAACATTCCACGATCGTTTTCAAATGACGGGCATTGGGATTTTCCGGGTGCAATTGTAATAGCATGAGCTCCAATTAAATGATGATAAATGATCTTATATAACAAAGGTAGTACCATTTCCTAAACTAAATTTTATATACCTTTCGGCCGATTTTTGTTTAAACCGGCCTGAATGGAATTAAAAGGAATTGTACCCAGAACCTGGAAAAAACTGAGACGCGTACTGCTGATCCTGTTTATTGCACATTTCGTATACCTGATCTTGTTACGCTGGGTCAATCCTCCTATTACCATCACCATGATCTCCAGCTGGGTAAGCCTCTGGGGTACGGACAAACATTTTCACAAAACCTGGGCCGATTCGGAAGATATTTCCCAATACGCTAAGCTGGCTGTTATAGCCAGTGAGGATCAGCTGTTCCCGGACCACGATGGATTTGATTTTAAATCCATTGAAAAGGCCATGAAGCATAACCAGAAAAGTAAAAAGATCCGCGGCGCCAGCACCATTAGCCAGCAGGTAGCCAAAAACGTGTTCTTATGGCAGGGCCGCAGCTGGGTGCGCAAAGGGCTGGAGGTGTATTTTACTTTTATGATAGAAAAGCTCTGGGGCAAAAAACGCATCCTGGAAATGTATATGAATGTGGCCCAAACCGGCGATGGCATTTTTGGTTTTGAAGCCGCCGCACAGCAATACTATCATAAATCTGCCGCTGCCTTAAACCGTGAGCAGGCTGCTATGATCACCGCTGCCCTGCCCAACCCGGTAAAATATACAGTAAATCCGCCGGCACGTATCACCAGCTGGCGCCAGCGCAGGATCCTGACCCAGATGCGCAACCTCACCGGTGATCCCGATGTAGCAGCACTGGTAGTAGCAAAGCTGGAAACGAAGAAAACGTCTAAGAGAATGTAAAATGTAAAATTTTAAATCATAAATGTAAAAGGGGAATGCCGCGATCCGTAGCATTCCCCTTTTGCATTTATCTCGTTCATAAAGTCTTTTCAATGGTCTCTATGAACCTCCTTCGTCGGTTTGAAATTTTACGTTTATGATTTTACATTCCTCAGGGCATCCACCGCTGCAATCGCCTTCGCTTCCCTCTCTTCATAGCTACCGCGTATATCCGCCCACGGTACCCCGCTGTTCATTACAATATCCCGGTAAATGCGGTAAAAATATTCCCGCATCTGCGGATCAGGATACTCCCGCTGCGGATCATTTTCCCAGGGAATATCTATATAGGTCAATAAATACAGGTCGTACCGGCGGCCGGCAATATGTTCCAGTATCTGGGGGTCGCACTGCCCGTATTTATGTTCGCTCCAAACTTTGATCACGTACAGGTCAGTATCGCATATCAGCAGGTCGCCGGCCTGTTGCGCTTTTTCATCTTCCAGCTGCAGCTGCCCCTCGGCAATGGCCAGCAGATCGTGCTGCTCATAGGGCCGGTACGGAGATAGATTTTCAATATACTCCCGTGCATACTCCGGCGTCCACACCGTGTTGTAATGTGCGGCCAGCTTTTGGCTCAGCGTGCTTTTGCCGGTTGATTCCGGTCCCAGTACTACTATCTTATGCATGCAGGGCATTTTTTTCCTGTGCTTCCCGGATCTTCTTCCAGCTGAAATATCCCATTACAGCTACTATGAACAGGAAGATGGTGAGTAATGCAGTGGGATATAATTTTTTATGGAACAGCAGCGGCACTGCCACCAGGTTAGATACATTCAATACTACCCAGTTCTCAATCTTCCGCTTGGCCAGCAGCCACATGCCGGCGCAGGCCGTGGCAGATACAAAGGCATCCACCAGCGGTACATCGGAATTGGAAAAGTTCCGCAGCAGCACATAGAACAGCGCCCAGCCAAACACGGCTATCAGCACGGTTACCACCCAATCCCGCCGGGTAGCCCAGGCCACTTCAGTAGTATGCTGCTGCGCATCTTTATGCGCCCAGTGGTACCAGCCATATACGCTCATCACAAAATAATAGGCATTCAGCGTAGCCTCTGCATACAGGCGGAACTGCTCCCGCGATAGCAGGTACACATAAATGCCGGTGCTTACCAAACCGGTAGGGTATAGCCAAATGCTGTTTTGTTTGCTGCAAACCACGCTGATGGCGCCAAACAGGGCGGCAATGATCTCCAGCCAGCTCATGGCATGCACGCCATCCAGCAGGCTTTGGTATATGGCCTGAAAATTCATGGTGCAAATGTAATCGGTAGGGGCAAATAAAAAAGCACAGTCACTAAGACTGCGCTCCTTTTAACACTATCATTCTTCTCAACTATGGCTTATTATTCTGCTTCCGCCACTACTTCCCTTACTTCAGGTATCATGCGTTTCATCATGCCTTCAATACCTGCTTTTAAGGTGATCATGGAAGAAGGGCAACCGGAGCAGGACCCCTGCAGCATCAGTTTCACCACGCCTTCGTTATAGTCCTTGAACTGTATGGCGCCACCGTCCATTTCAACGGCAGGCTTCACATAGTTCTCCAGTAATTCTTTAATACGTTTTACCACGTCACTGTCATCAGCACTTACTTCATTGGTGGCCGCAGTTTTTGTTACCACAATCTCCTCCTCGTTAATAATGGGGCGGTTATCTTCCAGGTATTCCTTCAGGAACGCCTTAATGGAAGGTATCACATCCATCCAGTCTGTATCAGGAGTTTTGGTCAGGGTAATAAAATTGGCCATTATAAATACGCCCCGTATAAAGGGGAAGCTGAACAGTTCCACAGCCAGGGGAGAAGGTTTCGCGCTGGCCTCATCAGGGAAATCAATGCTTTTGCCGGGATACAGGAGCTTGTTAGCCACAAACTTCATGGTTTCCGGGTTCGGCGTCATTTCCGTATAGATACTGATGATGGGATTGCCTGTTTTAATCATTTTCTTAACCTTATTTAACACAACAAAGGTAGCAACTTTCAGCCAGAAAGTTGGAACGTCAGGTGTGATATTCCATCGATTTTTGCAATAGGCTTATAGGCAAATGATTATATTCGTTCAGAATAAACCATTTGAAGCACCGTTTTAAACACTTTTCTTATGCTATACAAAAAGCTATCAACCAACACAGAAAAGGCATTGAACGAACAGGTGGAGCTGGAAGCCGCCTCATCCCAATACTACCTGGCTATGGCTTCCTGGGCCGATGTGCAGGGTTATAACGGCATTGCCCAGTTCCTGTTCCGGCACTCCGATGAAGAGCGCATCCACATGCTCAAGCTGCTAACCTTCATTAACGACCGCGGTGGTTTTGGCATTGTACCCGCGCTGAAGCAGCCCCCTTTACAGTTTAATAACATACATGATATTTTTGAGCAGGTGCTGAAACATGAAATACTGGTATCTACAGAGATCAATAAGCTGGTAGAGCTTTGCCTGCAGGAGAAAGACTATACCACGCACACCTTTCTGCAATGGTATGTGAACGAGCAGATCGAAGAAGAAAAAATGGCCAGCAAGATCCTGGATAAGCTGAAGCTGATCGGGGAGGATAAAGGCGGCTTATACATTTTTGACCGGGATATGGGCACCCTGCGTACAGAAGATCAACACTAAAGTGTGACAGGTTAGGATTGCAAGTTGTTTTAATTCTGTGTATTTTGTATTACAAATTACACCTATGCAATCTAAGAGAACGCTGAAGGCACGCAAACGCGTAGCGCTGATAGCGCATGACCATAAAAAGGGGGAGCTGGTAGAGTGGGCCGTTTATAATAAAACCGTTTTAAGCCGCCATGAGCTGTATGCCACCGGTACTACCGGCAGGTTGCTGGAAGAGTACCTGGATGTACCCGTTCGCAAACTGCTGAGCGGCCCCCTGGGCGGCGATCAGCAGATAGGCTCCATGGTAGCGGAAGGCGATATTGATGCGGTGGTCTTTTTCTGGGACCCTATGGAAGCGCTGCCACACGATCCTGATATTAAAGCGCTGCTGCGTTTGTGCGCCGTTTGGAACATTCCAATGGCCTGCAACCGCACCAGCGCTGATTTTTTGCTTACCTCCCCGCTCATGCACCAGGATTATGAAGTGCTGCTAACGGATTATTCCCAGTACCTGGGACGGAAGGTGAGTAGTGTTCAGTAGTGCGCTGCCTGGTAATGCTCCTGCAGCACATCCTCGCCAAAATCATTTTTCAGATCGCGCAGCACGGTGTGCACATGGTTGCCGTTGTTCTGGGTATTATCATATTCTATTAATATCGCGGGGTTCTGAATGCGGTAATAATGCCCGCCGCCCCAGGCGCTGGCGCCTGCCCAGGCAAAGTGCATATTGTTCCAGCCGGCAGCGGTAATTTCTTTCAGTAAAATATCAGCCATCAGCTTGGTGTAGTTATCAATATACACCGCTACCAGCTGTTGCAGCATTTGCTGCTGCCGCGGGTTCATCTGGCTATAGGCAAGGCCCGGAGGGTTCAGCAGCATGGCTTTGCGCTGGTTGCCGGTAATAATTTCCCGGGGTGCATCGGTTTGTATCATAGCCTGCTGCAGCTGTGTTTTATCCAAAGAATGCAGCAGCTCAAAACCCAGCACCGCTTCCTGTTTCAATACCTGTTTGCCTTTTTCCGGCCCGGAGGGCACTATTCCCGGGTTTGAGCCAAAGAAAGAGGGCGTGCTGGCCACCAGCGTATTGTTGGCAGCAGAAAAGTTCAGGCTTACGTGGTGCCCTTCCAGCCGCCAGCCCCAGGGCTTTTGTGGCCCCGGCTCCCCGAATACGGAGAAGTAATAGTTGGTAGGGTCCCGGTAATGATCATCTGCCCCGCGGTTTTCCAGTACCTTCAGCACATTTTCCAGCGCAATAATAGAAGTGGCTTTTTTATATCCCTGTGCGCTCATACAGGTTTGCAGCAGGTGCAGCGCCGCGGTTTGCTGCTGCTTGTTCATGGCTTTTATAGGCAATCCCTTGCGTGGCATAGGCACAAAGTTCCAGTGAAAACGCTCCGCATCGTCCCAGGTAAATACGGCCTGCTGCCGGGTACCGGCATCCAGTGTTTGCAGGAACTGCTGCGCCGCAGTAGTAATATCTTTCCCGGTTGATTGTGCATAGGCCCTGGAGCTGCTTATCAGCAACAGGCACGGAAGTAAAGTACGGAGGAGCATAAGCGTGGATTGTTGAAACAAAATAATAAAACGCATCAATATGTGTGGTAGATGTTTGATGTGTGGCACACTTTTTACTTATTTTCGCACTTTTAGCATTTTAAAGTAACGCATTGTAGATGAATGTGAAGCAATTGGCAGCGGGTATTATGTTATTGTGTTGCATAGTAACATCCTTACACGCACAGCTACCCCCCAAAAGGGAACTCAGGGCCGTATGGATAGCCACCGTGGAAAATATAGACTGGCCCTCCCGCAGGGGTTTAAGTACAGAACAGCAAAAGCAGGAGTTTATTGATATACTGGACCGGCAGCAGCGCAACGGCATGAATGCCGTGGTAGTACAGGTACGCCCGTCTACCGATGCATTTTATGCATCCCCCTTTGAGCCCTGGTCTGAATTCTTAACCGGCTCACAGGGGCAGGCCCCCAATCCCTATTATGATCCGCTGGAATTTATGGTAACGGAAACCCATAAACGCGGTATGGAGTTCCATGCCTGGTTCAACCCCTACCGTGCAGTATTCAACATAGGCCGCAGCAGCATCGCCCCCAACCATATTACCCGCTTGCGCCCGCAGTGGTTTGTTACCTACGGCGATAGAAAATATTTCGACCCCGGCATTCCGGAAGCCCGTATCTATGTAACACAGATCATTAAAGATGTGGTAACCCGCTATGATATTGATGCCGTACATTTCGATGATTACTTTTATCCTTACCGCATTCCCGGCAAAGAGTTCCCGGATAATAACTCCTACCGCCAGTATGGTAATAATATGATGCGTGACGACTGGCGCCGCCAGAATGTGGATACCTTTGTTCACATGGTAAGCCTGGCCATTAAAGCCGCTAAGCCCTGGGTTAAGTTCGGCATAAGCCCTTTTGGCGTATGGCGTAACCATAATAAAGATATGGAAGGCTCCTATACCACCGGCGGCCAAACCAATTACGACGATCTGTTTGCCGATGTGCTCAAATGGCTGAAGAATGGCTGGATCGATTATGTAGCGCCCCAGCTGTATTGGGAAACCGGGCACCGCCTGGTAGCCTATGAGGTGCTGCTGAACTGGTGGGCGCAGCATGGCTATGGCCGTCATGTGTACATTGGGCATGGCGTATACCGCATTAACAGCAATGCTGCCTGGCGCGATCCCAGTGAGCTGCCCCGGCAAATAGCAGAAGCCCGCACCCTCAACACAGTGCAGGGCAGCATTTTTTACAGCAATAAATCCTTTTCCGGCAACCCGCTGGGTATAGAAGATAGTTTGCACAACCACCTGTACCGCTACCCCGCCCTGCGCCCCTTAATGCCCTGGCTGGGCCAGCAGCAGGCCCCTAAATCGCCCTACTTTATAGATGCGTTTGAACGGGCCAATGGCCTGCAGGTCTATTGGTCAGATGATGATACCCTGCAACGCACGCAGCAGTATGTGCTGTACCGTTTTGAAGGTACGCAGGTAGTGAACCTGAACGACCCTACGAAAATACTGGCCCTGGTACCGCAAATGCCCGACCCGCAGTTCACCGATATGACCTACCAGAAAGGCCATACCTATACATATGTGGTAACCGCGCTGGACCGTATGCAGAATGAAAGTTTTTCCAGTGAGCCGCTGCGCACAAAGGTGCAGAATGGAAAAACCATTTTTATATTCCCGTAAACAGGTTGCACATCTATTAATAAAAGTACATCGCAGTCTTCTGCGGTACAGGTATACAACATCGCGGTTAAACCGTATATTCATCTCCCTGTAAAACAAGTTTTAGTAATATGGCAGATTCCTGCCATACTTTTCCCCCTAATGGAATATTACCCTTCCCCAGGGACCCAACTAGCACTTTTGTGTAGCCTGTTTTTTCATTAAATTCAACTTATTTCCGTTTAATTTTAATTTTTTCTAAATTTTAGGGTATAAACAAATGTTTATATAAAAAATACTGCGTTATTTTAGTATCTTTAAACCGTTCCCGAAATAATAATGGTACTTCTCCCGGCCAGCAACAGCTTAAAAGGTGTAGTGTACCTGATACAAAAATTTAAACGAATGCTTGAAGTGAGAAAACAGGAAGGCCTGTATCGTCCGGAATTTGAACATGACGCCTGCGGAACTGGTTTTACGGCCCACATTAAAGGACGTAAGTCTCACCAGATTGTGCGGGATGCCCTGACGATGCTGGAAAACATGGAACACCGTGGTGCCTGCGGTTGTGAGCGCACTACCGGCGACGGCGCCGGTATCCTGATCCAGATGCCGCATGAATTTTTTTATGACGAGTGCCTGAAGATAGGGATTGCGCTGCCGGAATTCGGCAAATATGGCGTAGGACAGATCTTTTTTCCCAAAGAACCCCGCTGGCGCGAAGAGTGCCGCGAGATCTTTGAACGAGCGGCTGAGAAACTGGGACTGGATATACTGGGTTACCGCAAAGTACCGGTACGCCCCGATGGCATTGGTGAAAGCGCCCTTTCCGTAGAACCGGAAATTGAGCAGGTATTTATTGCCTGCCCCTATCATATAACAGACGCAGAAACGTTTGAACGCAAGCTCTTCGTACTGCGTAATTATATTTCCAAAACCGTACGTAACACGGTGCCTAAAGAAAAGGCGCTGTTCTATATCTCATCCCTTTCTTACAAAACCATTGTATATAAAGGACAGCTCACCACTTACCAGGTACGCCATTATTATCCCGACCTGAGTGATGAGAAAATGGTATCCGCCTTTGCGCTGATCCACTCCCGCTTTGCTACCAACACCTTCCCCAGCTGGCGCCTGGCCCACCCTTACCGCTACATTGCGCATAATGGTGAGATCAATACGCTGAAAGGGAACCTGAACTGGCTGCGTGCCGGTGAGCGGGACTTTGTAACCAAATATTTTTCCAAAGAAGAGCTGGACATGCTGCTGCCTATCGTAGAAGAAGGCCAGTCAGACTCCGCCAGCCTGGATAATGTAATAGAGCTGCTCACCATGACCGGCCGCTCCCTGCCGCATGTTATGATGATGCTGATACCGGAAGCCTGGGATGGTAATGAGGATATGGATCCGGCCAAGAAAGCGTTCTATGAATACCATGCTTCTTTAATGGAACCCTGGGACGGCCCTGCTTCCATCTCCTTTACAGATGGTAAGATCATTGGCGCCACACTGGACCGTAACGGTCTGCGCCCCAGCCGCTTTGTAGTAACCAAGGACGACCGCGTGATCATGGCTTCAGAAGCCGGGGTACTGCCGGTTGATCCTAAGAATATTAAAGAAAAAGGCCGCCTGCAGCCCGGTAAAATGTTCATCGTAAATATGGACGAGGGCCGCATCATTGGCGATGAGGAGCTGAAGCAAACCATTTGCACCCAGCAGCCTTATGCAGAGTGGCTGAATAAATATAAGATCCGCCTGGAAGAGCTGCCGGAACCGCGCGTAGCCTTTACGCACCTGGAGCACGACCAGATCTTTAAATACCAGCGCGCATTTGGTTACACCACCGAGGACCTGGACCAGATCATTGCGCCCATGGCCCTGGATGGTAAAGAGCCTATTGGTTCTATGGGTACGGATGTGCCGCTGGCTGTGCTGAGCGATCAGCCCCAGCACCTGAGCAGCTATTTCAAACAGCTGTTTGCACAGGTAACCAACCCGCCCATTGATCCTATCCGGGAAAGGCTGGTAATGTCGCTGGCTACCTTTGTAGGTAACAACGGCAACCTGCTGGATGAAGATCCGCTGCACTGCCATGGCCTGGCCCTGCGCCACCCGATCCTGAACAATCATGAGCTGGAAAAGATCCGCAGTATTGATACCGGTATTTTCCAGGCTAAAACCTTACAAACATATTTTAAGGCCGATGGTAAGCCCGGCTCTCTGGAAAAAGGCCTGGCCCGCTTATGCCGCTACGCGGTAGATGCAGTGGAAGATGGTTTTGAGGTAGTGATCCTCTCTGACCGCTCCATTGATTCAGAGCACGCGCCTATTCCGTCTTTGCTGGCAGCATCCGCCGTACACCACCACCTCATCCGCAAGGGTTACCGTGGCCAGGTAGGGCTGATCGTAGAAGCCGGCGATGTATGGGAAGTACACCACTTTGCCGCCCTGTTAGGTTTTGGCGCAACTGCCATTAACCCTTACCTGGCGCTCAGCACCATCCGCGATATGAAGCTGAATGGCAAGCTGGAAACGGAGTACGATGTGGATAAGCTGAAGAAGAACTACATCAAGGCAATCTGCGAAGGCCTGCTGAAAGTGTTCTCTAAGATGGGTATCTCTACCCTGCAGTCTTACCAGGGTGCGCAGATCTTTGAAATACTCGGCATTAATCAACAGGTAGTAGATAAGTATTTTGCCGGCGCCGTATCCCGCATACAGGGCATGGGCCTGGATGAAATAGCCCGCGAAACGCTGGCTAAGCACTGGATGGGTTTTGGCCGCAAGGAAACACCCGTACAGCGTTTAACCGTAGGCGGTGTATACCAGTGGAAACGGAAAGGTGAGTTCCACCTCTTTAACCCCACTACCATACACCTGCTGCAGTATGCCACCCGCCAGGGCGATTACAACCTGTTTAAAAAATATTCCAAAGCCGTAAATGAGCAGAGCGAAAAGGCCTGCACATTACGCAGCATGTTTGAGTTCAAACGCACCCGCCCTTCTGTTCCCATTGAGGAAGTGGAAGCAGCAGAGGTGATCCTGAAACGTTTTGCTACCGGCGCTATGAGCTTTGGCTCCATCTCGCACGAGGCCCACTCCACCCTGGCAATTGCCATGAACCGGATCGGCGCTAAAAGCAATACCGGTGAGGGTGGTGAAGATGAGCTGCGTTATGAGCAGCTGCCCAATGGCGACAGCATGCGTTCTGCCATTAAACAGGTAGCCAGCGCCCGTTTTGGGGTTACCAGCTACTACCTTACCAATGCAGATGAGCTGCAGATCAAAATGGCACAGGGCGCCAAACCCGGCGAGGGTGGCCAGCTGCCCGGCCATAAAGTGGATGACTGGATCGCAAAAGTGCGGCACTCCACCCCGGGTGTAGGCCTCATTTCTCCGCCGCCACACCATGATATTTATTCTATTGAGGATCTGGCACAGCTGATCTTTGACCTGAAGAATGCTAACCGCGCCGCACGTATCAGCGTTAAGCTGGTATCCAAAGCCGGTGTAGGCACCATTGCAGCCGGTGTGGCCAAAGCCCATGCCGATGTAGTGCTGATCTCTGGTCACGACGGCGGTACCGGCGCCTCCCCGATAAGCTCTATCAAACATGCCGGTTTACCCTGGGAGCTGGGCCTGGCCGAAACGCACCAGACACTGGTACGTAATAAGCTGCGCAGCCGCGTAGTGGTACAATCCGATGGTCAGCTGAAAACCGGCCGCGATATTGCCATCGCTACTTTGCTGGGCGCTGAGGAATGGGGCGTAGCCACTGCTGCCCTGGTAGTAGAAGGTTGTATCATGATGCGTAAATGCCATGTGAACACCTGCCCGGTAGGGGTAGCCACACAGGATCCTGAGCTGCGCAAACGCTTCTCCGGTAATGCAGATCACGTAGTGAACCTGTTTAAATTCCTGGTAGAAGAGCTGCGCGAGATCATGGCCGACCTGGGCTTCCGTACCATCAACGAAATGGTAGGCCAGGTTGAGTCTCTGAAGGTGCGTGAAGGTGTGGATCACTGGAAGTATAAAACACTGGACCTCTCATCTATCCTGTACCGCGAGCCCGCTGCTCCTGAAGTAGGTTTGTACAAACAGGAAGAGCAGGATCACGGGATCAGCGAAGTGCTGGACTGGCAGCTGCTGAAAGCCGCACAGCCCGCGCTGGATAAGAAAACACGCGTGTTCCAGCAATTCAGTGTAAGAAATACCGACCGTACTATTGGTACTATCTTAAGCAACGAAATATCCAAACGCTACAAGGGCGAAGGATTACCGGAAGATACCATTCACTTTAAATTCCAGGGCTCTGCAGGGCAAAGCTTTGGCGCCTTTAACACGCGCGGCGTAACGCTGGAGCTGGAAGGCGAGGCCAATGACTATTTTGGTAAAGGATTATCCGGCGCCAAAATAATTGTATACCCGCATGCAGAAGCAGGCTTTAAAGCAGAGGAAAATATTATTGCCGGCAACGTAGCCCTGTATGGCGCTACCTCCGGTGAAGCCTACATCCGCGGTAAAGCAGGCGAACGTTTTTGCGTACGTAACTCCGGCGCTACCGTAGTAGTAGAAGGCACCGGCGATCACGGTTGTGAATACATGACCGGTGGCCGCGCCGTAATACTGGGCGAAACAGGCCGCAACTTTGGCGCAGGCATGAGCGGTGGTATTGCTTATGTGTATGATGTAAAAGGCACGTTTGCAGGCAGGTGCAATAAAGATATGATCGACTTGGATCCACTGGAGCAGGAAGATGTGAGCAAGCTGCACGACCTGATCACCAAACACCACGCCTACACGAACAGTACCGTAGCCAAGTTCATAT
>NZ_DATCRF010000083.1:0-3623 GCF_036569125.1 Chitinophaga sp.
CTTTAAGACTGTCAGGTAATTCCTGCAATGGTAGGGCTGCGCCTGCAAAGGGTAGTTGGGTAATGGAAAATCCAATGGTCAGGCAGCCGGCTGTTTTTAAAAAATCTCTCCTGGAGTGGTCCATCCTGTAACAGTTTAAGCCGTGTATACGGCGTGGAGCATGTTGCTAAAAATAAAGAAATAAATCAGTAATAGCAACCTCATTCAACACTCCATGATCGCTTTCAATGATCAGGAAGTTCTTAATGAACGCTTGTAAACGGATACCCGGTGTGTAAGTATGGATGCGCATACAGGTAAATGCTGATCTGCAAATATACGGGTTACTACGGGGTTTTACGCGTAGCACTACCTGTACATTTGCAGCTCAATATTTGATCGCACAAAAAAGCACTGGCCTCTGGTATCTATATGAATTAAAAGAATGGAATGCTTTACTGTAAAGGATTATAGATTAATTGTCTGCCCTGAACGTAACCCCGTATTTCTACGTAATTATTGTAAGCTCCAAAAGAAAAGGCAACCAATTCTATTTTACTTACGTGTACAGTGCGATATAAAAATTCATCATTATTAAACTGTTTAAAAGTTAACGCCAAAAAATGACAACTAAGAATTTAGCACGGCCAGCACTGTTCATGGTCATCCTGGTAGTAATTGTCATCAGCAGCTGGGAGATCTACCTGCGCGCAAGCGGGTTCACCCTTTCTTATGATGATGCGGCCCCGCAATGGTCTGCGCAAAGGGCGCAGGTGTACCAGTCGCCGCAGGCAGCTACCGTATTTATTGGCTCTTCCAGGATCAAGTATGACCTGGATATTCCCACCTGGAAAAAGCTGACCGGCAGGGACGCGGTGCAGCTTTCTATTGAAGGTAACTCGCCGGTGCCGGTGTTGCTGGACCTGGCCGATGATCCGGATTTTCACGGCAGGCTGGTTGTAGATGTAACAGAACCTTTGTTCTTTTCCAGCATGCCGGAGTACAATAAGGAGCCGGCCGGGGATGTGAGCTATTACAAGTCAGAAACACCTGCACAAAAAGCAGGTTATTATCTGAACCATGTGCTGGAATCACAGCTGGTGTTCCTGGACAAACGTTTTCTTTCACTGAATGCGCAGCTGAACAGGCTGCCTATTCCGCCACGCCCGGGCGTAGTATCAATGGATAACATACCATTTCCGCCTGACTTTTATAAGGTGAGCTCCGATCGCCAAACTTATATGGACGACCGTTTTGTGCGCGATACAATGCAGCAGCACATGGTACAGAATATATGGGCCGGTTTCCTGGGCATGGCCGGACAGGCGCCGCCCCCGCCGCCCAACATGGTGCCGGATGTGCTGAAGTCTGTAACCATTGCGGTAAACAAAATAAGAGCACGCGGCGGCCAGGTAGTATTTGTACGCACCCCATCCTCCGGTATGTTCTGGGACATAGAGCAAAAAGCTTTTCCCCGGGAAAAATTATGGAATGCCTTACTGGCCAGCACCCAATGCCAGGGTATTCATTTCATGGATTATGAAAGCACCCGGCATTTTATATGCCCCGAGTGGTCGCATCTTAAACCCCAGGATGCACGGGCCTTTACCAAAGCGTTGATTACGCTGCTGCCCGCATCATTTGTAAAACATTAATCTCATCACTGCAACAAATTACCTGTCATGGTTTTCAATTCATACACGTTCATCGCTTTTTTTGCCATTGTGCTTGTGCTCCACAACCTGCCTTTTAGCTGGAAAACAAAGAAAGTTAACCTGCTGCTTGCCAGCTACATTTTTTACGCAGCCTGGAATCCACCCTTCATCCTGCTGCTGTGGTTATCTACAATAGTGGACTATTTTGTGGGAAAGGCGTTATATACGCAAAACAATATTCACAAGCGGCGCGTGCTGCTGGTAATAAGCCTCATTGGCAACCTGGGCATGCTATGCTTTTTTAAGTATGGCGGCTTTTTGATGGAGAATTTTGTGGGCCTGGTAAATGCCGCAGGCTTTAGCTACCATCCGCCCAAACCTAACATTATTTTGCCGGCTGGTATCTCGTTCTATACATTTACCACGCTGTGCTATACTATAGATATGTACAAAAAGGAAAGCAAGCCCATACCCACCTTGCTTGACTTCTCCCTGTTCGTAACCTTTTTTCCGCACCTGGTGGCCGGGCCTATTGTTCGTCCGCCGCAGCTGGCAGCGCAGTTTGAAACACCGCGTACGGCTACACGTAAGCAGCTGCTGGATGGCATGTTCCTGGTATCATTAGGCCTGTTTATGAAAGTGGTGCTGGCAGATGGGATGCTGGCAGCATCGGCCGATGCCGTGTTCAATACCGCTAAAGCGCTTACCAGCCTGGATGCCTGGATGGGAGTGCTGGCTTTTACCGGGCAAATATTCTTTGACTTTGCCGGTTACTCCATATGCGCTATGGGAGCAGCTTTGAGCCTGGGCTTTACCCTGCCGCAAAATTTCCAGACGCCGTATGCCGCCATTGGTTTTTCTGATTTCTGGCGGCGCTGGCACATTACACTCTCTGCCTGGTTACGGGATTATTTATACATTCCTTTAGGTGGCAACCGCAAAGGAAAGTTCCGCACCTATATTAACCTCATGATCACCATGTTGCTGGGTGGGCTGTGGCATGGCGCCAGCTGGACCTTTGTGGCCTGGGGTGGTTTGCACGGGCTGTACCTGTGGATAGAGAAATTTTTTCAGGACAAAAAGAAAAGCAGGCAGGCAGCACAGCCGCTGGTACCCAATCCGCAGGCGCCTGCGCCCAAAGCATTGCCCGGTATTTTTTACGCATTGCTCACCTTTTTCCTGATCAATATTACCTGGGTATTTTTCCGTGCCACCACTTTTGCCGGCGCAGGTAAAATACTGGGCGCCATGGCAGGTATGGCGCAGGGTGCCATGCCCCTGCTTACCAGCCTGGCCATTGCAAAGATTGTAGTGGTAATTACCGGTATGCTCATTCTGCACTGGGTATTACGCAATACCAAAGTGATTGATGCAGCTTACAAGCTGCCCTGGTGGATCACCGGTACCGTATGGTCAGTAATGCTTATTCTGCTGATACTGAGCCAGGAAAGCAGCAGCGCATTTATCTATTTTCAATTCTAGGTGTTAAAATAGGATTCCGCTGTTAGGATCAACTTTTAGAAAGAGGCGTCCCTTGTCTTTGCAGGCATAGGAGATGGCCTCTTTCTTTATTTCCCTATATTTGTCGGGATACGCTATTAATTCACCGATATGCTGCCCAATTCCACTTGCCGCTGTTTTTCCGCTATCCTCTTTTATTTATTGTTATTAATACCTTACCATGGATCTGGCCAGGATGGCCAGGCGCAGCAGCTGGTGCAATTAAGCAAGGCTATTAACAATGTGCCGGTTTATGACGCGCAGCGGCAGCACAGGATCGACAGCCTGAAGAGAATTTTAGCACAGGTAGCACCAGCCGATTTCTCCAAACAATTTAATGTATATACGCTGCTGTACGAGGAGTACCGTCTTTTCCAATATGATTCCTCTTACCACTATGCCCGTAAATTAGGGGAAACAGCTTTGTTGCTGAAGGATAACGGACGTATTATGTATGCCCGCATAAAGCTGGCGTTTTCCCTGTTATCG
>NZ_DATCRF010000084.1:0-4741 GCF_036569125.1 Chitinophaga sp.
TGAGTTTCCCTAGTGAATCCCTAGTGAATCCCTGGTGCATCCCATATTAAAAGCGCATGCACTCCCTGGTAAAAGCGCATACTGTTCATATTAAAAGCGCACTTAGTCTTCTTTGAGGGCCAGGTTTTCTATAAGATCAATACGGTACACACAGCGGTGGTCGCCGGAAACAATGTGATCCGTACGGCGGATCTTTACTTCATCACCCAGGATGGCGCGGAAGGTCCTTAACTCTGATTGGCAGATATTTACACATTGGGCAGCAGCGCTGCAAATGGGACAATGGTTCTCTATAAAGGTAAAGCCGTTCCCATCCTTACGCCACTCTGCCAAAAAGCCTTCGGCGGTGCGCAGGGCAGCAAAACGGGCTATTTTATCTCCTACATCGGCAACATCCTCCAAGGCAGCACGGTATTTCTCCAGCTGCTGGTTCTCCCGGGCGCTGATGATCTGGTCCAGCGCTTCCGGTCCCAGCTCATGGCGGATGGTTTGCATCAGCTGCAGGGTAAGTGCAGCATGGGTATCCGGGAAATGCGCATTACCCTGCGCGGTCAGGTTCCATACCTGTACCGGCCGGCCCACGCCTTTAGCGCTTGTAGTGGCGGCCACCAACCCTTCTTCTGCCAGTTTCAGCAATTGCAAACGGGCCCCTTCTCCTGTCATGCCCAGTTCGGCAGCCAGGGAGGCGGCAGTTTGCGGTCCACGGGTCTTTAATAATACCAGAAACCGGTCGGCCGCAGCTTTGATCTTTGGCATATAATTTTCCAAGTACTTGCTTGTTTTATTGTAAATGTCGTAATTTTGTGCTATTCAAAAAAATATTGTTGTAAGGTTATACGACCTTTGCGGAAGCATCCCAACCGATCTTATCACGTTATAACAATTAACAAACTGATAATTAGATAGTTAATGAACGTTCTGATATTCAACGGCTCCATGGACGACCGGCCACATGCCACGGCAGGGCGGATAGCGGGCTACTTTGAGGATGCGTTCCGTCAAAAAGGCTTTACCACAGAGGTGTTTAGTCCGGCCAGCACAGAGATACCGTTCTTTGACCCGGCTAAGCCCGGTACACCGGCCGGGGTGCAGGCCATGTGTGATGCTTTTTGCAAAGCGGAGCTGCAGGTATGGCTTACCCCCTTGTATCATGGCAGCATGACCGGGGTAATGAAGAACTGCCTCGACTGGCTGGAGCTTACCAGCAGGCATGGCCGCCCCTATTTAACGGGAAAGGTCGTAGCTTTGGTGAGTTGGGCCAGCGGTACCCAGGCCATGCAGGGTATTAATGCCATGGATGCTGTAGCCAAGGCTTTACGCGCATGGGTGCTGCCTTTTTCAGTACCGGTGTTAAGAGATCATTTATTTGAGCCGGATAGCAGTACCTTTGCACCTTTATACCGGAACAAATTTGACCAGATGATAACGTTACTGGCCGATGCAAGGCCCGTAGCCATATAATAAAAGCTGTTGGCAGTCAGCTTTTAGCAGTTAGCTGAAAGCCGCCGCCAATAGCTAAATTCTAAAAGCTAAAAGCTCTATATATATGATTACCATTTCAGAAAAAGCAAGTGAATATATTAAGGACCAGATGGTAAGGGAAAATCATGTACCCGGCACTTTTGTGCGCGTAGGCGTAAAGGGTGGCGGCTGCTCAGGCCTTGAATATGTGCTTAAGTTTGAGCAGGATGAACAGGCCGGCGACCAGGTATTTGAAGATAAAGGCGTTAAGATAGTGGTACAAATGAAAAGCCTCTTATATCTTTACGGCACAGAACTGGACTATTCGGACGGTCTGAATGGTAAAGGATTGTTTTTCAACAACCCGAATGCCACCCGGACCTGCAGCTGCGGGGAAAGTTTTGCCGTATAAGGTTAAAAGGTAAGGAAGTAACCGTTTAAAGGATTTTAGGTTTACGATTTTAGGCCCGGGTGTAACAATCCTTATTTAAACTAAAATCACCAACCTAAGATCGTAAATCACACAAAGCAGTATGAGAAATAGTAATGAGATAATCGATGATATTGCCAACAAGGAATACGAGTATGGCTTTACCACCGATATTGAAATGGATATAGCGCCGGCTGGTCTTAATGAAGACGTGATCCGCTTTATATCTGCCAAAAAAGAAGAGCCGGAATGGCTGCTGGAATGGCGTTTGAAAGGATACCAGGCCTTCAAGAAAATGCAGCTTCCGAAGTGGCAGCATTTTGAGATGCCTGAGATGGACTTTCAGAAAGTATCCTACTATGCAGCTCCCAAGAAGAAAAAACAACTCAACAGCCTGGATGAAGTAGACCCTGAACTGCTGGCCACCTTTGAAAAGCTGGGTATTCCGCTGAATGAACAGAAAGCATTGTCCGGCGTAGCCGTAGATGCCGTGTTCGACAGCGTATCCGTTGCTACCACCTTTAAAGGCAAGCTGAAGGAAATGGGCGTTATCTTCTGCTCCTTTGGAGAAGCGGTAAGAGAGCACCCCGACCTGGTAAAGAAATACCTGGGTTCTGTAGTTCCCCACTCCGATAACATTTTTGCAGCATTGAACGCCGCGGTATTCTCCGACGGCTCATTCGTATATATTCCTAAAGGCGTGCGCTGTCCCATGGAGCTGAGCACGTACTTCCGTATCAACGCACAGAACACCGGCCAGTTTGAACGTACGCTCATCATTGCTGATGACAGCAGCTACGTAAGCTACCTGGAAGGCTGTACCGCCCCTATGCGCGACGAGAACCAGCTGCACGCAGCTGTTGTGGAGCTGGTAGCCCTGGACCACGCGGAGATCAAATACTCCACCGTGCAAAACTGGTACCCCGGCGACAAGGACGGTAAAGGCGGTATTTACAACTTCGTAACCAAACGCGGTATCTGTAAAGGTAATAGCAGCAAGATCTCCTGGACACAGGTAGAAACCGGCTCCGCCATTACCTGGAAATATCCCAGCGTAATACTGCAGGGCGATGATGCCATGGGTGAGTTTTATTCTGTAGCCGTTACCCGCAATAAACAGATTGCAGATACCGGCACCAAGATCTACCACCTGGGCCGCAATACCCGCAGCCGCATTATTTCCAAAGGTATCTCTGCCGGACAGGGAGAGAACACCTACCGTGGCCTGGTACAGGTAGGCCCCCGTGCACACAACGCCCGTAACTTTACCCAGTGCGATTCCCTGCTGATCGGTAACCGTTGCGGCGCGCATACGTTCCCTTACATTGAGTCCCGGAACAAAAGCGCCACAGTGGAGCACGAAGCCACTACCTCCAAGATCGGGGAAGACCAGATCTTTTACCTGAACCAAAGAGGGATTGATACGGAAAAAGCAGTAGCACTGATCGTAAACGGTTATGCTAAGGAAGTGCTGAACCAGTTACCCATGGAGTTTGCCGTAGAGGCGCAAAAGCTGCTGTCCATCACATTAGAGGGCAGCGTAGGTTAATTATAACGAATAAAACAACAGAGAAACACAAACAATATCATGCTGACGATTAAAAATCTGCACGCAGAAGTAGACGGAAAAGAAATACTGAAGGGTATAGACCTGGAGATCCGCAAAGGCGAGGTGCATGCCATTATGGGACCTAACGGTTCCGGCAAAAGCTCCCTGGCTTCTGTACTGGCAGGCCGCGAAAATTATACTGTAACACAAGGTGAGGTGAACTTTGACGGCAAAGAGCTGCTGGAACTGTCGCCCGAAGACCGTGCCCGTGAAGGCATGTTCCTGGCATTCCAGTACCCGGTAGAGATACCCGGTGTATCCAACATCAACTTCCTTAAAACAGCCCTGAACGAAATACGCGCCTATAAAGGCTTACCGCCCATGGAAGCGAAGGAGTTCCTGAAGCTTACCAAAGAAAAGCAACAGCTGGTAGAATTTAACGCCAACCTGATGAACCGTTCCCTGAACGAAGGTTTTTCCGGTGGTGAAAAGAAACGTAATGAGATCCTGCAGCTGGCTATGCTGGATCCCAAATTAGGCATCCTGGATGAAACAGATTCCGGTTTGGATATTGATGCGCTGCGTATTGTAGCCGGTGGTGTGAACAAGCTGCGTGGCCCGGAAAAATCTTTCCTGGTGATTACCCACTACCAACGCCTGCTGGATTATATAGTGCCCGACTTTGTACACGTGCTGTACAACGGCCGCATTGTAAAAACCGGTACCAAAGAGCTGGCGCTGGAACTGGAAGAAAAAGGATACGACTGGCTGAAAGAAGCGGAAGTGCACGCCTAAACTAATTAATAATGAAGAATGAATAATTAATAATCTGGAAAAAAGGCATTTCAATTAACAGCCTGCTTTCCGTACTACTTATTAATTATTAATTGTTAATTATTAATTACTACAAGTACGTTTTAATAAACGAATAATTGCAATAGCGGAGGTATGGCCACCATTATTATTAATTATTCTTTATTAATTATTAATTAAAAAGGATGACAAGCGATATAACAACACCATTTTACCAATATATCCTGGATGGGGGCAATGGGCTTACACCCAAGGAAGATGTGCTGTATGGCGTACGGCAGGATGCGCTGGCAAGGTTCCGTACACTGGGCCTGCCCGACCTGAAAACAGAAGCCTGGCGCTATACAAACATTCAGCGTGTTTTAAAGGAGCAGCCCTTTGTATTGCAGCAGCAGGCATTACCTGTAACAGCTGCACAGCTGGCGCCCGCTTTTATCCCGGAACTCTCCTGCTACCGCGCAGTATTGGTGAACGGCCACCTGCAACCG
>NZ_DATCRF010000085.1:0-9125 GCF_036569125.1 Chitinophaga sp.
GTTTTGTCTACCGCCGCAGCTTTCCTCTCCTTATTGACAGAGCTTCCCAATGTACACTCCCAGTTTGTATATTATAAATGGAACCTCATAGAAGCCGACCCCGATGATAATAAATATGTAGATAGCGCTATTGCCGGCCAGGCGGAATACCTGGTAACAGAAGACAAACATTTTGCTGCACTGAAACAGATCACTTTCCCCCAGGTAAATACAATGTCTATAGACGATTTTGTAAGAAAGCTGCAGGAATTATAAGTTGCCAGTTGGCAGTGGGCAGTTGGCAGTCATAAGGCTAGCTATAAAAGTAAAAGACCTGTTACACATATAAGAATGTAACAGGTCTTTTACTTTAAGTAATTCTCGCTGACTGCCAACTGCCAACTGCCAACTAAAATTTCCCATAGGGAAATTTCGTATCATGATAATACAGAAACGTCCAGCCTTCGGCGGTGCCGCGTTCCAGGAACTGCTGGCGCAGCTCCATACTGCGTTTGCCATCATAATCGTACTTCGCTATAAAACGGCTTTTCATTTGAGAGATCTGCGGCGCCACATCCCCGCCAAAGAATACTTTATCTTCTCCATCATCAATTAAAAATACCTGGTGGTATGGGCAGTGCCCGCCGGTAAGCTCATAATGAATGTAATCATCTATGGCGCCATTGCCATCTATAAATACAACGTTATCCCGCTGCTGCAGCAGGGCTACATCTTCTGCATGGTAGCTTTTACCATCCTGCTCAATGGCATAGGCCATTTCCTGCTTGTTTACATAATAGGTAGCCTGCGGAAAGGTTAAGCTGCGTTGATGCGTAACCGGGTCCAGGGTAGATACGCCGCCGGAATGGTCCTTATGCAGATGGCTCATGAGCACTTTAGTGATCTCCATAGGGTTTACGCCATGGTCAATTAAATGCTGGTGCAGCTGCAGCACGCCATCCGCATTGCGGAATCCCAGGCCGGTATCCAGTAAAATATAGTCGCGGTCAGTAATTACGAGGAAAGGTTGGATCTCTACCAGCAGCGAACCGTGGTTACGTTGCTGCATAGTGTCTTTGCCTGGATCAAAGGGAATGAACTTTTTAGTAGCATCTACCGTGAAAGAGCCTTCCGATAAAGGAATTATACGTGCCATCACGTAAAATTACAAAGTTATCGGGTAAGAATAGGGTGTTGATGTGAAGATGTGCGGATATGCAGATGTGCAAATGCATGGGATGTGCTCAATCATCTGCACATCTGCACATTTATAATTTGCAAATCAAGGCCTTACTCTCCGCAAATTCCTGTCCGCTCCCCGCTCTTTTAACTGGCGGAACAGCTGCGTACGGAACTCACGCTCTGCTTTGAACACAGAGCTGGCTTTACGGGGCGGCAGCGCTTTCAGAAATTCCTGTTTATAGCGGGTACGCACGTTCACCATGCGTTGTTCAATATCCATTTCATTATCCAGGGCCTGGCGGGCGGCATCGTCGTTGGTGCGGTCCTGCTGCTTATTGCGCCGGCGTTCGGCTATCAGCAGCTCTACTTCGTGTGTATAATTATTATAGATGGGCCAGAATTTTTCGGCTTCGGCGGGGGTAAGCTCCAGCTGTTTGGAGAGATAGCCGATCTCCGCTGCCCTGATCTTATCCTTCAGGGAAACGTTATCGCCGGTTTCCGGTTGCTGTGCGCTGGCCCGGATAACCAGGCAACACATCACAGCCATTAAAAATCCTAGTATGTTAAAATGTTTCATGAATTTAATTCGCTAATGTTTGCACCTTAGTTTTGCCAGCCGGAACTCTCCAGGTATTTTTGAATGGCTTCGGTGGGCAGGGTACTAAGGTCGGTTGACATGCTGGGCAGCTCATCGGCTACCTCCTCGGTGGATACGTTTGAAAAGATAGCCTCGTTATCAAAAGCATCCGTATGTGTTTGCAGGTAATCTACTATTTCCTGGTCGGGAATGCCGGCCAGCTGGGCTTCCAGGCTGCTGGCATTGTGAGAGGTGCCTTTGAACATGAATAAAACACCCGTTAAAATAGCGGCAACAGAGGCCGCGGCTATCCAGGCCATATAGCGCCTGCGGGTATTGCGTAAAGGCACCACTTTGGCCGGTATGGCCCTCTCTTCAGCGATGGCAGCCATTACCCGCTCAGGCAGCTTTTCAAAGTAACCGGAAGGTACGCTTTGGGGCTGTGGCCGGGGTGCGGCCGCCAGCAGGGACGACAGGGCGGCCAGCTCTTCCTGCACCGGCTCCGCGTCTGCATTTGCTGCCCGTATACGTTGCATGATCTGCTCAGGCAGGGCATTAAAATAACCTTCCGGCGCCGTAAAAGGCGCATCAGCAGGTAAGTTCAGACCGGGAACGATCTCCACCAGTTCATCCGCAATATCTTTTCCCTTTTTATTCATAATACTTGGTTAGACAATGAGCAAAGACAATAGTTTAATGGGTCCGTGCGTTATAATCTTTAATGTCTGGTTGATAAGGGCTTACGCCTGGTTATTCTGATCTTTATCCGTTCTTGATAAATTCCTCGATCTTTTTTACAGCATGATGATAAGAGGCCTTTAGCGCACCTTCGGATGTTTCTAATACCCGGCTCATTTCTTCATAAGGCATTTCATCATAATACCGGAGGTTAAATACTACCCGTTGTTTTTCCGGCAGGCTTAATATAGCGCGTTGCAGCTTCCATTCCAGCTTATTAGCATCAAACTGACTGTCTGCACGCAGCTTATTACCCAGGCCGGTTTCTACGTCGGATAAAGATACCGAGGATTTTCTTTTCTGCTGCTCCAGGAAAGTAAGGCTTTCATTGGTGGCTATCTTATATAACCAGGTAAAAAGCTGTGCATCTTCCCGGAACCCTTCCAGGTTTTTCCAAACCTTAATGAACACGTTCTGCAATACATCATTGGCATCCTCATGATCTACTACCAACCGGCGGATGTGCCAGTACAACCGTTCCTGGTATTTACGGATAATATCCGTAAAACCTTTTTCCCGGGTTTCCGGCTGCCGGTATAACGCTAAAAGTGCTTT
Organism: Chitinophaga sp.; assembly: GCF_036569125.1. Lineage (GTDB taxonomy): Bacteria > Bacteroidota > Bacteroidia > Chitinophagales > Chitinophagaceae > Chitinophaga. Next base: position 3,032 of record NZ_DATCRF010000085.1, read on the forward strand.
ATCATCCTGTGTAACGGCCATGTTAGGTTAAATGGGAGGTGCTGATGTGTAAACCGGCGCATGCACGCATACACTGCACACCGCTACATTTACACATGATATTGCTCACGCTTGTTCTATAAAGTTTAGTAATGGAATGAAATTAAATAAAAAATCCATCTATGAGATGGATTTTTTATACAAAGGTTTAATCCGATGTGCAAATATGCAGATATGCAAATGTGCAAATGGTGCGGGCATTTCATCTGCAAATCCGCATATCTGCACATCCGCACATTATTATTTTCCTTTCCGGCTCATTGCTTTTTCAGCAGCAGCCACAATGTGGTTGGCATCCAGGCCGTACTTTTTCAGCAGGTCCAGGGGCTTGCCGCTTTCGCCAAAGGTATCATTGGTACCTACATATTCAATAGGCACGGGCAGGTGGCGGGCCGCTACCTGTGCAATGCTGTCGCCCAGGCCACCCAGCACATTATGCTCTTCAGCAGTAACTGCGCAGCGGGTTTTGGTCAGGGAGCGCAGTACGGCTTCCTCATCCAGCGGCTTAATGGTATGTATGTTAATGATCTCAACGCTGTAGCCTTTTTCTTCCAGGATCTTACCGGCTTCCACGGCTATCCACACCAGGTGGCCGCAGGCAAACAGGGTAATATCATTGCCCTCGTTCAGCACCTGGGCTTTACCGATCTCAAATTTTTGATTTTCCGGTGTAAAGTTGGGCCATTTGGGACGGCCAAAACGCAGGTATACCGGGCCTTCATAATCTGCAATGGCAATGGTGGCTGCTTTGGTCTGGTTAAAATCGCAGGGTACTATCACGGTCATACCGGGCAGCATGCGCATTAAACCAATATCTTCCAGGATCTGGTGGGTAGCCCCGTCTTCACCCAGGGTAAGGCCGGCGTGGGATGCACAGATCTTTACGTTCTTGCCGGAGTAGGCTACTGACTGGCGGATCTGGTCGTATACACGGCCGGTTGAAAAGTTAGCAAAGGTAGTGGTATACGGTATTTTACCGCCAATGGTCATACCGGCGGCAATGCCTATCATATTAGCTTCGGCAATACCACACTGTACAAAACGCTCAGGAAACTCTTTAATAAAGGCATTCAGCTTCATGGAACCCAGCAGGTCGGCCGTAAGCGCTATCACATTGGGATTCTTACGGGCTACTTCCAGGATCCCTTCTCCGAATCCGGCCCGGGTTTCTTTTTCATTTAAGGGTTGAATATCTTTTACCATATACCAGTTTTTCAAAAATTAGAACGTAAAAGTAATAATAATGTGCAAATATGCGGATGTGCAAATGTGCAAATAAGGGGTGCCGGCTTTAAACCATCCGCACATCTGCATATTTGCATATTTGTAATTAGTTTAATTGCTCAGCACTTTATCCCGCAAGCTTACTTCCCACTGCCAGGCAGTACGCATCATGTCCTCAATCCCGATCTTGGGTTCCCAGCCCAGTTTGGACTTGGCCAGGCTATTGTTGGCATAAATGGCTATTACATCACCGGGGCGGCGGGGGCCCAGCTCATAGTTCAGCTTTACACCGGAGATCTTTTCAAAGGCATTAATCGCTTCCAGCACGGTTACGCCGTTGCCGGTGCCCAGGTTATAGGTTTCCAGGTTGCTCTTATTCTTTTTGTCCAGCAGGTACTGCAGGGCGCGGGTATGTGCATTGGCAATATCCATTACATGAATGTAATCGCGGATGCAGGAACCATCGCGGGTATCGTAGTCATGGCCGAATACGATCATCTTGGGTCGCTTTCCTATAGCCGTTTGCGTGATCATAGGCACCAGGTTATCCGGCTTGCCCAAAGGCAGCTCGCCGATCAGGGCAGACGGATGCGCACCTACCGGGTTAAAGTACCGCAGTATAATGGATTGCGTATCGTTTACCTTGTTATAGTCCTGGATGATCTGCTCACCAATCTGTTTGGTGCGGGCGTAGGGGGATTGCGCTTCGCCCAGCGGGGTTTCCTCTATCACCGGCAGCGCAGTGGCATTGCCATACACGGAGCAGGAGGAGGAGAATACAAAGTTGGGGATCTTAAACTCCTGGATACATTTCAGGATGTTTACCAGGGAGGTAAGGTTATTGTGAAAATACAGCAGCGGTTCTGCTACGGATTCCGGTACGGTTTTCAGCGCTGCAAAGTGGATCACGCCTACAATGTCCCGGTTTTCGTGAAAAACAGCATGGGTATCTTCCAGGTTACAGAGGTCCACTTTGTAATTATGGATCTTTTTGCCGGTAATTTTTTCAATACCGTCCAGTAGTTGGGTAGTGCTGCGAATGTTACTGTCTACAGATACCACATCAAAGCCGTGATTGATCAGATCTACAATAGTGTGCGCACCAATGTAGCCACAACCACCGGTAACAAGAACCTTCATGATTTTAGATTTACGATTTTTAGATTTACGATTTACAGGCCTCTATGATTTGATTGTCCCTATTTGTAATACCAAATGTAATAGTAACGCTATAATCGTAAACGTTATAATACTGCAACTTACGATTTATAGATCAATGATTTGATTGCCGCTGATGATCCGGCTGCAAATCTAAAATCTGAAATCTACAATCGTAAATTATTGATCACACTTTCTGTTTCAATACGCCTTCTATATACTGCCCGTAACCGCTTTTCAGCAGGGGCCTGGCCAGCTCCTGCAGCTGTTCCCGGGTAATAAAACCTTTGCGGTAGGCTATTTCCTCAATACAGGCTATTTTAATGCCCTGGCGCTGCTCGATCACCTGCACAAACTGGGTGGCCTGCATCAGGGAATCAAAGGTGCCGGTATCCAGCCAGGCGGTGCCGCGTGGCAGTATGGATACTTTTAGCTTGCCCCGGCGCAGGTATTCCCGGTTCACATCTGTGATCTCGTATTCACCGCGGGGGCTGGGCTCCAGGTCGCGGGCAATGTTCACTACTTCGTTATCATAAAAATACAGGCCAGGTACTGCGTAGCTGGATTTAGGCTGGGCGGGCTTTTCCTCAATAGACACCGCTTTCATTTGCGCATCAAACTCCACCACCCCGTAGCGTTCGGGGTCCGATACGTGGTAGGCGTATACAATACCGCCATCCGGATCCACATTATTAGCCAGCTGGGTGCCCAGGCCGGCGCCATAAAATATATTATCGCCCAGTACCAGGGCTACTTTATCATTACCAATAAATTCCCGGCCAATTACAAAGGCTTGGGCCAGCCCGTTGGGAACGGCCTGTTCCGCATACTGCAGGCGTAAGCCATACTGGCTGCCATCGCCAAACAGGCGTTTAAAGGCAGGCAGGTCATGCGGGGTAGAAATGATGAGGATATCCTGTATGCCGGCCAGCATCAGCGTGGACAGCGGGTAATAGATCATGGGCTTATCATAAATGGGCATGATCTGTTTGCTGATAGCATACGTGATTGGATGTAAGCGGGTACCCGAGCCACCGGCCAGAATAATACCTTTCATTTGCCTAAAGTTTTAGATCAAAGTATGATGCCCTGCCTGCACATAAGCTGCACACGGGGTTTCATGCAATTGAACAGTTATTGGTTATGGGTAGCGTATAATCCGCTATTTCACAAAAATCTCACAAAAATAGGGGGTAGAAAGGAATTTTTAATAAGAAAAAGTTGGGGCCGTGGAGGGAAAGTGCGCGTTTACCGCCTCAGGCGTACAAGATGCAGCCAATAAACCGGTAAACGCGTATGCTTTGCCGTTATTTAATGAAAAGATTTACTATAAAGTACACTACCGCTGCTACCAGGGCGCTGATAGGGATGGTCATGATCCAGGCCCACAGCAGGCTTACAGTTACCCCCCAACGCACTGCGGAAAGGCGTTTGGTAGCGCCTACCCCTATAATGGAGCCGGTAATGGTATGGGTGGTGCTCACCGGTATGCCCAGTGTTTCTGTGAGGTACAGGGTTACGGCGCCTGCTGTTTCTGCGGCTACGCCTTCCAGTGGGGTTACCTTGGTAATACGGGTACCCATGGTTTTAACGATCTTCCAGCCACCGCTCATGGTACCCAGGCCTATGGCCGTAAAGCAGCACAGCGGCACCCAGTTGGGCACGTCCGTAATTTTATCAATAGAGCCGTGCGCCACCATGGCTGCGGCGATAATACCCATTACTTTCTGGGCATCGTTACCGCCGTGGCCTAAGCTCAGGGCCGCAGATGACAGCAGCTGCAGGCGTTTGAACCAGTTCTCTGCCCGGAAAGGGTTGGCCCTTTTACAGATATTTACGATCAGGATGGTAATAAAAAAGGCCACCACCATACCAATAAAGGGCGCCAGCACTATAAAATAAATGGTGGGCATTACCTTGGAATAGTTGATCACGTCAAAAGAGCCGTGGGCATTGGCTACCGCAGCGCCAATAAACCCGCCTATCAGGGTGTGGGAGGAGCTGGAAGGGATACCGTACCACCAGGTCATCAGGTTCCAGGCAATAGCGGCCAGCAGCCCGCAAAAGATCACTTTCAGGGTAATGTATTGCTCAAAAATGGTTTTGGCAATGGTATTACCTACCCTGAACTCCCCATAAATATATTTGGACATAAAAAAGGCGGCGAAGTTGAATACGGCCGCCCACAGCACTGCCTGGAAAGGCGTTAATACTTTGGTAGAAACAATAGTGGCAATAGAGTTGGCGGCATCATGAAAACCGTTAATGTAGTCAAACACGAACGCCAGTATAATGATAACGATCAGAAAGGTCATAGCTAAGAAATTACGTGAACATTCCCCCCGCCTGCGGATCAGGCGTACTTAATAATGATGGTTTCAATTACGTTGGCGCAATCTTCGCATTTATCCGTAGCTATTTCCAGCGCCTGGTATATTTCACGCATTTTGATCAGCTCTGCTGCATTGGTCTCTGTATCAAACAGGTCGGCAATAGCCATGTCATAAATGTCATCTGCATGGTTTTCCAGGCTGTTGATCTTTACACAGGCATCGGTAATGTTCCGCATGTTCTTCATGTCGCGCAGCTCATGAATAGCTTTGTACAGCTCTGCCACCCCCAGGCTGATCAGCTCTGCCAGCTTGCGGATGCTGTCGTTCAGCTCATATACCTTGTACAGGTCAATCCTTTTAGCAGAACCGTGAATGTAATCTGCCACATCGTCCAGGGTGGCTGCCAGGTAATGGATATCCTCCCGGTCAAAGGGTGTAATGAAGTTTTGACCCAGTTCTACAAATATCCGGTGGGTATAATCGTCATTTTTGTGTTCTAACCGCTCGATCAGGTGTACTTTGTCCTTGCGGATGCTCAGGTCGTTTGTGGTTACCAGCTCATTCAGCACTTCTCCCATTTCCACCAGGTTGGCTGCTACATCCTCGAACAATGAATAAAAAACCCGGTCTTTCGGCATAAAAAGTTTCACAAAAGAGTTGAAGCCTCCCATATAGGTAATGTTTGAAATTTGCGGCAAAAATAGCTATCCAATGCCAATACCTCCAAGAAAATGTTAGAATTAATGATTCCTTAATACTGGGTTAATATAAAAGTAATATAGCAAATTTTTCTTTGCACTAAGGAATTGACTTGATTTAAATGTCTGAAAAACGCCCATTAGATATAGTTGTGATCTCCGATGTACACCTCGGGATCTACGGCTGTCACGCAAAAGAGCTGGTACAATACCTGGATAGTATTGACCCGAAGATCCTGGTTCTGAACGGGGATATCATCGATATCTGGCAGTTCAGCAAGCGGTATTTTCCCAAGGCCCATACCAAGGTGATCCGCCGCATCCTCAAAATGATCGGAAAAGGTACGGATGTGTACTACCTGACCGGCAACCACGACGAAGCCCTGCGTAAATATGCTGGTTTTGAGCTGGGGAATTTTACCATAGACAACAAGCTGATCCTGGAAGTGGACGGAAAAGCCCACTGGTTCTTTCATGGGGATGTATATGATGTAACCATGAAAAACTCGAAATGGCTGGCCAAATTAGGGGGGAAGGGGTACGATATCCTCATTATCCTGAACCGCCTGGTGAATAATGTGCTGGAACGCCTGGGCCGGGAAAAGCTGTCGTTCTCTAAAAAAGTGAAGCAAAGTGTGAAGC
>NZ_DATCRF010000086.1:0-10648 GCF_036569125.1 Chitinophaga sp.
CAGCCCGCTGATCACAGCTATCAAGCAAAAGCGCAAGCAACAGGACCGGATGAAGAAAGATTTTACCCCTACCCTGCTGGATTTTGGGGCCTTAAAGATATTGCTGGCGCGGCATTTTGGGTTTTGCTACGGGGTGGAGAACGCCATTGAAATAGCTTTTAAAACCATCGAGGAAAATCCCGGCAGGCGCATTTTTTTGCTGAGTGAAATGATCCATAACCCCCATGTAAACAGCGACCTGCTGGAAAAAGGGGTACAGTTCATTATGGACACCAGCGGTAAGCAGCTGGTGCCCTGGGAAGCTTTGCAACCGGATGATATTGTGATCATCCCTGCTTTTGGCACTACCCTGGAAATAGAGGCCAAGCTTACAAGCCTGGGCATTTCCCCCGTACAATACAATACCACCTGCCCCTTTGTGGAAAGGGTTTGGAATAAGGCAGAGCAGATCGGTGAAAAGAACTACACTGTAATTGTACATGGTAAGCCGGGCCACGAAGAAACCCGGGCCACCTTTTCCCACAGCCTGCATAATACGCCTACTGTTGTGGTGAATGATATGGCTGAAGCCAAAATACTGGGCGAGTTCATGACCGGGCAACGGCCGGCCTCCGAATTTGCCGGTTTGTTCAAAGGCCAGTATTCCCCCGGTTTTAACGTGGAAACAGACCTGCAACGGGTGGGCGTGGTGAACCAAACCACCATGCTGGCTACCGAAACCCAGGCCATTGCCGACTATATAAAAGGCGTGATCATGGAGCAGTACCAGCTTACCGAGGCTACTGCCGGCGAACGGTTTGCCGATACCCGCGATACCCTTTGCTATGCTACCAACGATAACCAGAGCGCGGTGAACGGCATGTTAGCTACCCACGCGGACCTGGCCATTGTGGTGGGTGGCTATAACAGCTCCAATACCTCGCACCTGGTAGAGCTGTGCGAGGAAAAGATGCCTACTTACTTTATCTCCTCTGAAGAAAAGATCTTATCTGAAAAAGAGATCCTGCACTGGGATTTTCACCATAAGCAGGAGCTACACAGCCTGCACTTTTTACCGGAACAAACACCGGCCACCATTATGCTTACCAGCGGGGCCTCCTGCCCGGATGCGCTGGTAGAAGGCGTGATCCGGAAGCTGCTGACGTTTTATGGTTTGGAACATAAGGCCGATGAAATGTGCTAATGTGCAGATATGCAGATGTGCAGATGTGTTAATATGCTGATGTGCCAATGTGCTGGTATATGTTGAGGATTGATATTGGCACATTAGCAAATTAAAAAAGACACCCGAGGGTGCCTTTTTTCTTTGGGGCTACTCAATGCTAGTAATGCAGAGAAAAAAAGAGTTTATATTATGCGATATATTATCGAAGTATGATCGTATTCTTTAAACAAATGTACCAGTTCCATATAGCCTCTGCAACGTGTAATTATTATCCGGCAGATAATAGTAAATAAGTGGCGTGAATTAGGGAAAATCTGGAAGCCCCTAAAACTGCATGGCCCTCTTCAGGAACTCTGCTTTCCGGCGCCGCGATACCTCTACCTGCGTTCCATCCGTCATAAGGGCAAAGCCGCCTTCCCCCTGTATATAGGACTGCATTTGCTGCAGGTTAATCAGGTGCGAGTTATGTACCCGGAAAAAGTCCACGTCCGATAACAGCTCCTCAAACTCCTTTAAGGGACGGGATACCAGCAGGTTTTTCTTATCTGTAAAAAAGATCTTGGTATAGTTACCGGTGGATTCACAACGTACAATGTTCTGCACCGGCATAAACACCAGGCCATTAATGGTAGGCAGGGCTATTTTACGGTGGGTCTGGTGCAGGGTTTTCATGTTCTGCAGGAACACTTCTAACGGGGAAGAGGTGGGGGTGGCGCTGCGGTTGCTTTTCCTGTCCCTGCATTTCTGCACCGCATCCTGCAGCTCCTGTACGCTGAAGGGTTTTAACAGGTAATCCAGGGCATTGAACTTGATAGCTTTTAAGGCATATTGCTCAAATGCGGTGGTGAAGATCACATCGAACCACAGCTTTTCAAATAGCTTTAACAGCTCAAATCCGTTTTGGTGGGGCATTTCCACATCCAGGAACACCAGGTCCGGCTGCAGCTCATCTATCAGGCCCTTGGCTTCCCGTACGCTGTTTACGCCTCCCAGCACGGTTACTTCCGGGCATTTTTTCTGTAACATGGTTTGTAATGCATCTATACAGTGCTGCTCATCGTCCACAATGATCGCCTTTATTTCGCTCATGCTTATAGGTTTGTAGGTTTTGTAGTTTCAACTAAAAAATATGCTCCACCGGCAGCGTTATTGCTACTTGTGTACCGGCGGGTGTACCATCTTCTGATTCCAGGTCGGTGATAGTGACGTTTGTATCCCTGCTGTTATTGATCTTGCGGATCAGGTCTATACGGCCTTCCGTTACCTGCATGCCCATTGAGCGATGCGTTTCCCCTTTTTTGGCTTTTATTTCCAGCGCTCTTTTACGGCCAATCCCGTTATCTGTAACGGTGCAAATGAGCGTACGGCCGCTGCGCATGGTGATGCTGATGTCCAGCATACCCTTTCCTGATTTATGCACTAACCCGTGCCAGATGGCATTTTCCACATAGGGTTGTATGATCATGGGGGGCAACATTACTTCATCATCGTTAATATCATCTGCTACGTTAATGTGGTATTCAAATACGCCGTTGCAGCGCAGGCGCTCCAGGTCCATGTACAGGCGCAGGGACTCTACTTCCTTGTTCAGGGAAATAAAAGTGTGCTGGGTATTGTCCAGGATCATGCGCATTAGCTTGGAGAACTTGGTGAGGTAGTCTGATGCTTCCTCCTGGCTGTTACTCCATATAAAACGGTGAATGGAGCTTAAGGAGTTAAAGATAAAGTGCGGGTTCATTTGCGCGCGCAGGGAGCGCAGCTCCAGCTGCAAGGTGTGCTTATTGGCCTCCAGGTTACGGTGGCGGATATAGAAAAAGGCGCCTACGGCCAGCATCAGTAAAAAACCGGCGGTAGAGAACATGTACACTATGTTACGTTTGGTACGCAGCTCGCTGAGCTGTTTATCGTGCTCCAGGGCTTTGATCTGGATATCTTTACGGTCCACTTCATAAATGGCGCGGGTTTGAGCCAATGCCATGGCGGCGTTTTCATCCAGGATGCTATCCTTATATAACAGCGACCTGTCCGTAAATTCCAGGGAGCGTTCAAAATCACCGCTGGCCTTATAATCTGCGGCCAGGGCCTTATACACCTCCAGCAGCATGGATTTAAAGCGCCAGTACAGGCTAAGGTCCAGGGACTGCTGCATGTATTTACGGGCTTCTTCATGCTTGCCCTGCTGGCTTAGCAGCTTGCCTATGTTCAGGTAACTTTCTGCTATATGGATCTTATCCTCTACCTTATCATTCACGGCCAGGGCCTTTTGCAGGGCATCCATGGCATGAACGTAATCCTTTTTTTCCTGGTAGGCATTGCCCAGGGAGTTATAGCATATAGCCATGCCCGTATTGTTCTTCAGCTTCTGGTTTACAGCCAGGGAACGTTTGTAGAACTCAATGGCCAGGTCTATTTTGCCCAGGCCCTGGTAGGCATATCCAATGTTGCCCAGGTTAATGGCCTCGCCCAGCTCATTTTTGTTCTTTTCTTCCAGCTCCAGGGCTTTGGTAAAGTGGCCGATGGCGTCTGTATATTTTTCGGTAGAGAGCTCTATGTTGCCAATGCTGTTAATAGCTACGCAAATACTGCGTACGTCATTAGCCCTTTCTGCGGCCTGCAGGGCCCTGAAGTGGTAGTCAAATGCTTTCTGCAGCTGGTCCATACGCCGGTTATCCACGCCTGCATTGTTAAGGGATATGCTGATAAGGCGGTCGTCCTTTGTTTCTTCTGCGTACTTAATAGCTTTTTCGTGATAGTCGTTAGCGAGGATGTATTCCGAGCGGTTCCTTTTGGCGGTGCCTACTTCATTATATACATTGGCCAGGCCCCGCGGGTAGCGGATGCTTTGTCCAAGGGTAATGGCTTCCTGAAAAAAAGCATTTTCTTCTTTCCTGCCGTCGAAATAACGGGCCATTGCTTTGCCCTTTGCAATATACCAATTCACTTTGCCGGAGTCATTTGGCAAGGCTTTGGCGGAATCAAGCGTACGATTTACCAGCAATGAGTCTTGCCCCCGTAAACGCCCATTTGCCCATAAGGTCAAAATCAATAAAATACAGGCACCTTTGCTGAACATGGATCAGTAGGGATAGAACTTACACAATTTAAGTAATTAATCACTAATTAAGACAGTATAATTAATACTGTAGCGCATTTGCACCTTTTGTCCCCAGTTTTCGATCGTCACCGGCATTCAATGCGGCCTGTTTACGTGGTTGATAAAAAAGCGAAAGGGCGAAAGAATTCGCCCCTTCTTCCTATTAACCGAATACACCTACTGAAAACATGAAATAAGACTGAAAAACAATCCTATTCCACATTAAGTTTTAATAATAATAACAGCCGTCCTGGCAACCTGTCCGGCCGTTAATTTTATATAGATAAAAATTTCTATTATCGGTTAATAGCAGAGGTCTTTTGGATACAGTTAGGCTAAAATCTTCCAAAACACATTATAGTCATCGTTATACTGCACCTATCCCGGCCCTGCTTAATATTTATCATACCAAACACGTGCACACAACATTTTATTGCGCGCCCAAAAAATCAAGCATGGCTTTTACACATGGATAAGGTGGAAAATTATGTACGGCAGGAGATTCTAAGGATGTGGTAAATTATTGGAGTGATCCGCAGGTCAACGGATTCAAAACAAATTTATAAAACCTTTCTTTAAAATGGAAAAATATTTACACTACCGGTATAAATATTTATGATTCAAGGGGTATTATGAGCTCAGGATGATTGCACCATCATGGCATCCTCTACCCATTGCAGGGCTAACTGCAGCTGCTCTTCCATACTTAATTGGCTGTTATCCAATATAATAGCATCTGCTGCTTTACGCAGCGGGCTTATTTCCCGGTTAGAGTCTATATAATCCCGCAGCTCCAGGTTTTCTTTTACTTCCTGGAGGGTGATGCTTTTATTTTTTGCATACAGCTCTTTAAAACGGCGTTCTACCCGTATAGCGGTATCTGCTGTCATGAAGATCTTCAGCTCTGCTTTGGGGAATACCGTAGTGCCGATATCCCGGCCATCCATTACGATCCCCTTCTTCTCTCCCATTTGCTGCTGCTGTGCTACGGCAAACTCCCGCACTTCTTTTACGGCGGCTACCTCGCTCACTTTTTCAGCTACCAGCATATCGCGGATCAGGTGCTCTACATTCTCGCCATTGAGGTAAATGGAGGCCTGCCCTTCATTGGTTTCATCGTATTCAAACTCCAGGTGAATGTTTTGCAGGGCTTCTTTTACAGCGGCAGGATCTGACCAGCTTACCTGGTTTTGTATGAAGTAGAAGGTGATAGCCCGGTACATAGCTCCGCTGTCAATGTATACGTAATCCAGCTGCCTGGCCAGCTGTTTGGCCAGTGTGCTTTTTCCACAGGAGGAGTAACCGTCTATCGTTATAATGATCTTCTTCAAAACCGGGTGTTTGTACAAAAGTAAGAAAAAAGCGGAAAGCCAAAAGCGCAAAGCAGAAAGGATAAAGCATAAAGCAAAAAGCCCAATGCGGTGGACGGGTTGTGAGATGTGAAAGCAGACAGGTGAAAGGGTAAAGCAAAAAGCTTAATGCAGTGGATGGTTGTAAAGTGTGGAAAGCAGAAAGGAAAAAGCAGAAAGCCTAATGCCGGGGATGATTGTTGGATAAATGAAGGCGGAAAGGATAAAAAAGATGGAAGGGCGGATGCTGATGGCGATTGCAAGATGGTGAGCTGAAAGTGTAGTAAATGCAAAAAGCTGAAAGCTAACGCAGCGGTGCACACTGCTTTATGCTTTCAGCTTTTTGCTTTATGCTCCTACTGTTGTCCCAGCACCACTACCTTCGTGCGGTAAGCTACTGCCTGGGTATCCTTATGGTACAGCACCAGGTAGTACAGGCCGGCGGGCAGCTCTTTCACCAGTATATCGCTTTCATTTTGTACATCGTACTGGCGCAGGATCTGGCCCCAGTTGTTGATCAGCTGCATGTTCAGCGCCTGGCGGATGCCGCGGATGCGTACTTTAAACTGACCCAGGTTCGGGTTGGGATACACATCTATCTGGATCAGCGGCGGTACGGCCCTGATCACGGAGTACACCACCTGGCCATTACGTCCTATCACTTTTATGCGGTAATAGGTCCAGCCATCATAGCTGTTGTTATTATCCTGGAAAGTGTAATCCAAACGTTTATTGCTATAACCGCCGGGGGCCTTGGTGGGCACCCTGCCAATGGTGGTAAAGGCGGTATCGCTCTCAAAGCGGCGCTCTATTTCAAATACGTAGTTGTTTACCTCCTGGCTGGTAGACCATTCCAGGTGCACCTTATCCCAGGCTAAACGCCAGGCCTGAAAATCGATGATGGTAGCGGGCGGGCGCAGGGCGGTGAACAGTACGGTTTTGGAAAAGTATTCGTTGGTAAGCAGGCCGTCGTTAAAGCTGCGCAGGTGCATGGTGGCGCCGCTCATAGGTACGGTAGTAAGCGTACCCGCCTGTGGCTGATATGGCAGAGCGCTGAGCTTATCCCAGGCGCTTGCATTATAATGATTAATGTAGCTGCTATCCCGGTACGTAGCGTAAATGGGCATTTCCATGCTATTCATGTGCTGCAGGATCACATCTGTAGGTGCGCTGCCGGTTTGCAGGTGGCCTATATTCCAGGTTTTGGTAATAAAGGTATCCTGCAGGGCAGTACCGCCACTGGCAGCAGTATAAATGCTGTCGAACACGCGCACCTTAAACATATCTGCCGTGCCCTGGTATGCCAGCGCTGCGGGCGCATAGTTATTGGCATCTGTACCTACGGGGAACACTACCCTGCCTGAAGTGCCCATCAAACCTTCGCGGTAAAGAAAGCCGCCTACTGAGCCGGTGCCGGTTACCACAAAACGCTGATCGCTGTAACCGGTAATGGTGCCCGGCGACTGATGCCCCACCACCAGGTTCCAGCCGTTCAGGAAAATGTGACCATTGCTGAAGCTTAGTGTGCGGCGTACTTTCAGATCGCTCAGATCATCCAGCAGCAAACCGGAAGGGTTGTTAAGCTCCAGGTTAGGGAAGCTGGTACCGGCGCCGCTGGCTACATTGTAGTTGCCAAACACGGTTTGCTGGCCCATATTACCGTACAGGATATTATTGGAGGAAAAACGGAAGATACCACCGGTACCGTTATTGCCGCCTGTTTCATCAGGCAGCGTGGCGGCGTTACCGTTAGTCCACTTTTTACCCAGGAAGTATAATAAGGAATTAGGATTGGAGCCCAGGGTCCCCTCCTGCTGCATATTGCCGAAAACTGCTACAGGAGCGTTACTGCCGCCAAACATCCAGACCTGGCCACCGGGAGGAATGTAGGTTCCCTGCTGGGCGGCGGCGGTATATGTTTGAAAGATCCACCAGAGTAATATGCAAACAGATCGCTTCAAGTTCGCTATTGTATTATTGTTATATCAAAGATCCTGTTAGTTGTACTGAGGGTGGTTCCTGTCCCGGTATTATTAATGACTACGGTGATCGTATTTGCAGCACTTGCGCGTACAGACCTTATAGTAATACCACCGAAAGTACCACCGGAAAAATCAAACCGGGGATTAAGTATAATGGAAGCATTTGCTGTTACGTTCGTAACCGTAAAAGTATAGGTAGCTGTACCGTTTGCAATAGTAGTTGGATTTATGGTGCCTGTGGTTTTAATAACATTGTTTAACACCGTACCGCTTGGCCCCAGCTTGAAATCACCTGCTACATCTAAATTTGCAGCAGGATTAGTTGTTCCAATCCCCAGCTCCTTGCTCGTATTATCCCAATGCAGGTTTGCATCATCCTGTTTCACTTCTGTGCTTGCATCAGAAGTTTTACCTGCGAAAATAAGTCCCCCATCTGTGAAGATATTATCACCGTGGGTAGTTACTACCTTATACCAGGGATTAGCCGGCGGTCCCGCATTAGCTACCAGGGGCGCTGTGTTACCCTGCCATTCCCTTAAAGCCAATGTATTTTTATCAAAGTATAGCTGGGTAGTATAAGCAGCATTTTGAAATGCCAATACACTCCATGCAAATGCTGAAGTTCCTAAGGGTCCCTGGCTAACAGTACCAGCTGCCGGGGCGCTGGGCGGGCCTGCCCAGATCTTCATCCTGTAGTTAGCATCCGGTGCATCTGCATTCCGGATATCTGTTGATGCAAGCGTGCCATAAGAAGCGCCGCCGGTAATATCCGGGGCGGGCAGCCACAGGCTCCTGGTTGGATTCCACTTCAGCACGTCGCCGGTACCTGGTACAGAATCCAGCACATTGCGGTTCTGTACTCTATTGGCGTTCCAGATATTGCTGTTATTATTTGCAGTTAAGGTGCCTGCAGCAATACCCAGTGTTGTAGTATTAATGGCCATATTGGAAATGTCGCCATTTGCATCGCGGCCTAACAGGTTGGCAGCTGTACCGGCGCTGCCGGTGAGGCGCATATCGCCCTGCACTTCCAGCTTACGCACCGGTACGGCATTGGTGCCTATGCCTACTTTGCCACTCTGCAAACGCATCATTTCTGTAAAAGTGGTGGTTCCGTAATAATAGCTTTTGAACAGGATAGGCTCGTCCCCATCATCGCCAATAATAAACTCAAAACCGCCATTGTTGGCAGTGCCGGTGGCGCCCATCTCAAAATAATCCGTACCGGCTGATGCGCCTTTGATGCGGAAGTTACCATCTGTAGTGGTCCACATCTTGGGTTTATAGAAACTAACGGCAGGGGGTACTTCAAACTGCAAAGCTGATCGTACCCACGTTACCTTTTCATCATTATCTGTGTAGTCCGGGTACGTTTCCACTAAACCTAAGGTCTGGCGGCGGCCAAACTCCAGGTAAGGCTGGCTGTTGGAGCGCAGGCTCATCTTTTTATCGTCTGTGGTACCCAGGAAGTTGAGGGTCTGATCTATCCCGGTATTACCGGTGATCAGCCAGTTATTGGCCCCCGCGTTGGTGGTTACAATAACATCTCCATTGTTATTAATGGATAATACCTTGCTGTTATAGGCCTGCACAGTGGCAGTGCCCAGATCTTTTAAACGTAAGCCGGAGGTGCCGGTAGCCGCTGTGGTGCCTGCTACTTCCAGCTTATTGTTAGGGGTGTTGGTGCCAACGCCCAGGCGGCTGTTGGCTATATCCCAGAAAAAGTTTGTGCTGTTCTGCGCTACATTGGCTCCATTCATAAACAGCACTGAACCGCTGGCCAGTGAAGGAAGCCCTAAAGTGCCGCCAATACTGCCATTGCCATTAATGGAAAAGCTGGCCGTTTGTGTACCGGCGCTCAGGTTCTGTATGTAGTCATTCAATCCTACACCGCTGCCCAGCTTTTGCCAAATACCGTTTGCGCGTACCCGTAATGATTTGTCTGGTGTAAAGTAAATGATGGTTCCATCCAATGCGGTATTCAAAGGCGCTGAAAGCGTATCGGAGATACGTGTTAATAATAAGCCCTGTTTGGTACTTTCCAGCTCCAGCAATGCAGACTTCTGTATCACGGTGGGGGTGGTACCCAGCTTAAGCTGTTGCGCCTGCAAAGCAGTGCTGATGCAGGTACACAGGGCGGCCAATATAGATAGACGGATAGGTAGAACTATTTTCATCACAAACTCGCTTGCGTATGGTTAGGGAAGGCTACTTCATAAAAACGGGTTAACAGGAGCGGCTACACGCCACTCCTGTTAACAAACCGTATTTATTATTTTTTAATGATGTACCAGTTGGTACCGTCAGTTTGCAGTGTTACGTAAGTCCAGGCGTTGTAAATGGTGTAGTTGGCACCACCTTCGATCTGTGCACCGGTAGGCGTAATCGTTACCGTGTTGTCGATGTTATCTACACCGGAAGTTATTTTCTTAATGGTGTAGATACGGCCTTTCATACCGGTAGGGTTAGGCAGGGTAACGGTTACCGCTGCTGCAGGATTTACCAGTACGGTGTTATCTGTAGCTGTTACAGTGTAGTTAGTAGTAACGGTGGTGATAGACATAGATACAGAACCTTCTACCTGGAAGGTAGAGTTAGGCTTTGTAACGCCACCTACCATTACTGAGTCGCGGTATTCTTTTGCACCGGCAAATGCCTGGTTACCGGTGGTTACAGCACCACGGGCAGTTACAGCAGCATCCGGAACATTCAGTGTAATAACGTTCGCTACGCTGGTGCTGTCAAAAGCGATATCAGTACCGGCAGTACCTGTTTTCAGGGAAATGCTGGGGCCTGTCTGGCTGTTCAGCCTCTGGATGGCGCCGTTGAAAGCAGCATCGTTCAGTGTTTTCTTTAATACCAGGCCGCTCGCAGTACGGATCAGCACATCATTTTCAGCAGCAGCAGCATTGGTAAGCGCGTTGGTGATAGTAAGCGCACCGCCTAAAGTAGTAGCACCGCCTAAGCCGGTAGTGCCGGTTACGTTTAAGTTGGCGCCTGCCACTAAATTATCCTGGAAGGTTTTTACACCGGCAAAGGTCTGCGCAGCTACTGATAC
>NZ_DATCRF010000087.1:0-3199 GCF_036569125.1 Chitinophaga sp.
TAATGTCATAGTCCAGTCCCAGCTTAAAGTTGTTGTTATTGCGCTTACGCTTATCGTACTCATTTTCCGTAATGGTGGTAGTGCCTATATAACGGGTGGAGCGGTTGTCCAGGTACACCTGGTTATTACCATAATCATAGCTGCCGTACACATTTACCTTGGCAGTGCGGTAGTTTAAACCCAGGCCGCTGTTGTAACGGGCAAAACGTCCGGCGCCTGCGCCCAGGGTAAAGGTGCCGTTCATGCCCAGGCTGCGGCCTTTAATGGTTTTTATGTTGATAACGGCGCCGCCCTGCGCATCGTACCTGGCAGAGGGGTGGGTAATGATCTCTACCTTATCCAGGCTGCTGCCGTTCATGGTTTGCAGCAGGGTATTCAGCTCCTCACCGGAGAGGTTGGAGGGGCGGCCGTCTATCCATACGCTTACGGATTTTCCCCTTACGCTCAGTGTACCATTCTGGTCGGCCAGTACGCCGGGAGCCCGTTTAATCACATCATAGGCATTGCTGCCGGCTGCCACCGGGCTTTCAGATACATTCAGGGTCATACGGTCCACCGACTGTACCAGGAAAGGTTTGCTGCCTTTCACCTCAAAGATCTTAAGGCTGATGGTGTCTGTTGCCAGGGTGGCGGAATCTTTGGCAGGGGCCTGTACCTGCCCGGCTGCCTGCTCCCCTGCTGCCAGTACCAGCAGCAGCCCCGTTAACCAGCTATGTTTGATGATCTGTTTCATGAATATCAATTTTCATAACAAACATATTACGGGAACTGCCTGCTATAAAAAATGATACACCAACTACGCAGATCAATACTACCAACCGCCGGATGATGGTGTTAAAGGAAAAGGGGCTATTTCTCCTTTCCGCCTTCCAGGTGAAAGATGTGCAGAAAACGGTGGGCAATGGGGGTGAACATTAAAGCTACTACGGATAAGAATATGACGCCGCTGTAAATGGCGTAAATACCGGAAAAGATCTTGGCCCCGGCCGATTCCATGGGATTTACAGGGCCCATACCGGTAAGGATCATGGCGGCATTCAGGTACGCATCCAGCCAGCCCAGGTGCGCCAGGAAATGATAACCGGCCATGCCTATCAACATGGAGAAAATGATCACCAAAAGGGAAACCAGGCCATAGCGCATCAGGCGCCGTACAAACAAACGGCGGGGAAGCAGGGGCTGTGAGCGGTGTTCAAAATGCATAACCGGCTATTTTTTGCCTTTAAAGATACGTTTGAATGCCTTGCCCAGCTTATTCAGGTTAGCCAGCTGCTCCTGTATCGGCGCCAGGGTAAGGTCTTCCGGCTGCACGCCGGCTTCCAGGTATTCCATTTCAATCTGTTCCGGGAAAATGAGGATGATATTTGTATCGCGGAAGTAGCGGCCTAACCGGGCAGGAATATGTTCCTGGAAAGCAGTGTACGACAGCGTGCCTTTGCGGGCAGAAGCCACCACCAGCAGGTCGCCGCTGCTTACCTCTTTGGAAAGCGCCTGAAAATCTTCCAGCTCCGTAGCGCCAATGGGCTTAAAGCTTACCTCCATATTGATCTTGGCGTACTGCAAAAAGGTTTCCACCGCCACCTTGGTTTTCTCCGGGCAATGGATCACCAGGCGTGCGCCGATCTGTTTAGCCAGTATCAGCATTTTTTGCAGGTAATGCACAAAACCTTTTTCATACTCTGTATTACGGGGCAGCACCAGCACCATTTTTTTTGCTGCGTTCATGGGATGATGGAAATCGCATACATACACGGTTTCCCATACGCTTTGCAGCACGTTATCCAGCGTGGTGCCGAATATAGAGCCAAACAACCGGTCGGTGGTGCTGGTCTTATCCGTCCAGCCCAGGATCACATCCGTTATCAGCAATTCCTTGGCTGCACGGGCAATACCATCCGCCACATTCAGATCCACGCGCGTAATCGACTGCACATGGCTTTCCGTGGCAGCGGCATGCATAACCGCAGCTTCCATCATTCTATTGGTAACATGGATCTTTTCTTTGGCTTCCTCATCATCCTGCACCACGGCAAGCGGGTACACCGGTGTTTGGGATCCGGGATCTTTGATCATCACTGCCAGGTCCAGCAGGGCTTCTATACGCGCGGGGTTAGATACGGGCACCAGTATACGTTCCGGGCCATCGTCCGTTTCAGGCTTACGCTCTGCTTCTACTATGGCCAGGCGGCGGCCGGCATTTTCCGTTACAAAAGAACCTACCAAACAGGTAACAAGAATAAGCAGCACGGTACCATTCAGCACATTCTCATTAATAATACCCATGTTAAAGCCTATCAGTATCACCGCAATGGTGGCAGCGGCATGCGCGCTGCTTAAACCAAAGATCACATTCCGTTGCGGCACGCTGTAACCAAAGGAAAGCTGTGTAAAAAAGGCTGCCAGCCATTTGCTGAATAAGGCCATAGCGGTTAGTGAACCGGCAATGATCAATGCCTCCTGCCCTCTTAGCAGCACCCGCAGGTCCACTATCATACCCACACTGATCAAAAAGAAGGGAATGAACAGCGCATTGCCTACAAAAGCAATACGGTTCATTAAAGTAGAGGTATGCGGTATCAGCTGGTTTAATGCCAGTCCGGCCAGGAAAGCGCCAATAATACCCTCAACCCCCGCCAGCTCTGCCAGGAAGCCGGCCAGGAACACCAGGGCTAATACGAAGATGAAGTGCGAGGTTTTATCGTCCTTGATCTTTTTAAAGAACCAGCGCCCTATCATGGGAAAGATCCACAATATAATGGTAGCAAATACGGTGACCGATACCCCCAGCCGTATCCAGAAATAAGTATTCAGGTTGCCGGCAGCAGCGCCGGTAATAATAGCCAGTATTAATAATACAGCCGTATCCGTTATAATGGTGCCGCCTACGGCTACGGTCACCGCCTCATTTTTAGTAATGCCCAAACGGCTGGCTAACGGATAGGCCACCAGCGTATGCGTAGCAAACATGCTGGACACCAGCAGCGTGGCCATAAAATTAAAATGCAGCCAGTAGGTACAAACCAGGTATCCTAAAATAAGGGGAATAAAAAAAGTGAAAGCGCCAAATACCAGGCTGCGGTGCCGGTTCTTGCGGAACTCGGTCATATCCAGCTCCAGCCCGGCCAGGAACATAATGTATAACAAACCGGCCTTGCCAAACAGGTCTATGCTGCCCTTTTCTATGATCTTAAAGCCGTGA
>NZ_DATCRF010000088.1:0-3835 GCF_036569125.1 Chitinophaga sp.
TATCTTCGCTCGCAGTCCCCCGCAATCTTGTTTGTTACATTTCACTGAATGACCGATCTGCCATGATTAGGAATTTTTTCAAAGTCGCTTACCGGAACCTGCTGCGTAATAAAGGGTTTTCGGCCATTAATATTACAGGCCTTGCCGTAGGTATGGCTGCTGCCATACTTATTTTTATGTGGATCTACGATGAGCAAAGCTACGACGGGTTCCATAAGAACAAAGACCGGATCTATGAGGTATGGAACCGTGTGGCCATTGAAGGTAAGGTAACATGCTGGAATACGGTATCCGCACCAACAGCCCGCGCCGTGGAAAAAGACCTGCCCGAAATAGAGCGTACGGTAAGAGCGGACTCATATGGTAATTTACTTTTTTCAGTTGGAGAAAAGAAAGTATTGAAGTCAGGAATGGTAGTGGATACAGGCTTTCTCCAGGTGTTCAGCTTCCCCATGATAAAGGGCAATCCTCTCACAGCCCTGAACGATGTACATTCCGTGGTGCTTACGGAAAGCACCGCTAAAAGCCTGTTCGGCAATGACGATGCAATAGGAAAAATTATAAGGATCGAGAATAAAGATAATTACACCGTTACGGGTGTGGTAAAAGATCCGCCTGCCAATACGCGATTCCAGTTTGATTACTTATTGCCCTGGTCTTATATAAAATACGGGGAAGGGCAGGACTATGGCTGGAACGATAACAGCACTCCTACTTATGTATTGCTGAAACCTAATGTAAACCATGCTGCTGCAGACCGTAAAGTAAAAGATCTTAGACAGCATTATAGTGATGACGCCAAAACAATGAAATGGGAGCTGTTCCTTTACCCGCTTGAACGTTGGCGTTTGTATTCAAGCTTTACGAATGGTGTGGAAGATAACGGAGGCCGCAGCACATTCATAAAAATATTCAGCATTATTGCAGGCCTGATATTATTGATCGCCTGTATCAATTTTATGAACCTGAGTACAGCACGGAGTGAAAAACGTGCAAAAGAAGTAGGCATCCGCAAAGTGGTAGGCGCCCAGAAAAGTACGCTCATCGGCCAGTTCATAGGGGAGTCTGTTTTCATTGCTTTCCTGGCAGGTATGGTAGCTATTATTCTTGTGTGGGTAAGCTTACCTGCGTACAACCAGCTTACGGATAAAAAGTTATCCCTGGACTATGGGAATATTTATACCTGGCTGGCATTTATTGGGTTTATCCTTTTCACCGGTCTGTTAGCCGGCAGCTTTCCAGCATTCTTCCTTTCATCCTTCCAGCCGGTTAAGGTATTAAAAGGCACCTTTAAAAAAGCAAATGCATTGGTAACGCCCAGGAAAGTGCTGGTGGTACTGCAATTCACATCGGCCATTGTGCTGATCATCTGCACTATTATTGTAAAGCAACAGATAGACTATGCCCGCAACCGGGAAACCGGGTATAACAAAGATAATCTTGTGTATATTTTTATGACAGGCACCATCCCTAAGAATTACACATTAATTAAGAATGAGCTGCTGGAATCAGGTATTGCAAGATCCATTACAAGAACAAACTCGCCGCTTACAGAAAGGTGGAGTAATGGCTGGGGACAGAATTGGGAAGGAAAAGACCCGAATGACAAAACCACTTTTGACCGGTATTTATCTGATGAGGGGCTGGGCGTTACCGCCGGGCTGCAATTTGTACAGGGCCGTGATTTTGATCTGAAACAATATCCTACGGATTCAACGGGGTTGATTATAAATGAATCGGCGCTGAAAGTAATGAAGTTTAAAGACCCCATCGGCAAAGTGGTAGGGGACCTGGGCATTAACTGGCACATTGTAGGGGTTATAAAAGATTTTATTCTTACCAGCCCTTATGAACCTACCCGGCCTATATTGATCTGCGGCGCCAAGAGCAGCTTTATGACCTTCCAGGTGATACAGATAAAGCTGAACGGGAGTAATGCTACCACTAAAAACCTGGCAAAGGCAGCAACTATTTTCAGAAAATACAATCCGGAATATCCATTTGAATATAAGTTCGTAGACGATTCCTATGCGCAGAAATTTGAGAATGAGCAACGCCAGGGAACTTTGGCCGCTTTATTTGCCGGGCTTACCATCTTTATCTCATGCCTGGGATTGTTTGGCCTTGCTGCGTATATGGCAGAGAACCGGATCCGGGAGATCGGTGTGCGTAAAGTGCTGGGCGCATCCATAACAGGTATTACTACTTTATTATCCAAAGATTTTGTAAAGCTGGTTATTATCTCGTTTATAATAGCAGCGCCCTTATCATACTGGTGTATGGATAAATGGCTGCAGAGCTATGAATACCGCGTGAGTATCCAATGGTGGGTATTTGCACTTGCGTGTTGCTTATCCATAGCTATTGCCATATTAACGGTGAGCTACCAGGCTATCAGGGCCGCCATGGCCAACCCGGTGGAAAGCCTGCGGAAGGAATAGATCATTTTATTTCCAGCTTTACCGGCCCAAGCAGCCCGGATGATTGCAATGCGCTTTTGTTGTTATAAGGATTGTGGATGGTCCAGGTGCTGCGTTTATCAGCTGGCAGCTCACTATCGTGTATCAGGCGGTTAACCCAGGTGTTTACTACCTTAATAGCGATGGTGTTCTTTCCTGGTTTAAGCGCAGCCGTTATATCAATCTTATAGGGGGCTGTCCACACGCCGCCCACTTCAACATCATTGATCCTGACCTTTGCAATGGCCTTCACCAAACCCAGATCCAGGTATACCCGGCTGGCTTTACCGGTTCCCTGCCAGGTAAAGCTATTCTGATATACTGCTGCTCCTGAGTAGTAGCGGATACTATCGTTCGGGTGAACAGCCCAATCTGTAAGGCTATCAAATTGCACTGCATTCAGGGGACCGCCCATTTTCGCATCAAATTTTACAGACCAGGGAGTGTTAATAGCAATAGTTGCCGTATTAATAAGGGCATTACCCTGCCCGGATGTTTTGTTCCTGAAAACTACAAATGCACTTTCCATTGGGGCCAGCTGCATGGGTACAACCGTTGATCCGGCTGTTGTGGAATACTGCTCAATTACCTGCCTGCTGCCGCTCACAGGATCCCACCATTCCGGCGCCAGGCCGCTTACCCTGAACTCCGGCCGTATATTTATACTGCTATCCTTTTGGTTGGAGATGAAGTATACCTGGCCTTCTTTCAGATCGCGGTGAATAAAAAGTACCGGATCGGCTGGTGTTACTTTAAAATCCGGCTGAACATTTACCAGGTTAAGCGCCTGCTGCAGGTCCATACCGCTCAACACCATTCCTTTGCCTACCTTGTTTATTTTAATGGTATTTCCATCAATGTTTCCCCAAAGCTCAGCGGCAAGGCGGGCTACTTCCTGGTCTGCTGCCGGATAATTCTCCAGGCTGGGTGATGTTTCAGGCTTAGGACCTAACACTACTGCACCCGCTGATACCAGCTCCTTAATTTTTTTCAGGAGTGCGGGCCTGATGGTTTTCAACGGCGGCAGCACCAATATGCGGTATGACAAACCATCCGGCAGCGTTAATTTGCCGTTGCTGATACCAAGCCTCGTTTGGATCACCTCAGCATTGATATAATCGAATGAGTAGCCGTTGGGTAATTCAGGTTCTTGTGTGCCGGTCATTTTGGGCGCATCTTCACCAATAAAGCAGGCAACATCGGCTACATACCTGCCCTGCTGCAATAGCATGTTGCACCTTTTGATGTATTTTAGAAAGATGTCCATATCGTAAAACCAGGTATTTAACCGGTTAAACTCATTCCCAAAAAAAGCATTTAAACCCGGCGCTTTATTATCAGCCGGCTGGCTGATGTATACATGCAGCAGCGTGTTA
>NZ_DATCRF010000089.1:0-11927 GCF_036569125.1 Chitinophaga sp.
GTACCGATGCGGTGAACAAGTATTACAACCGGTAGTACCCGGTATTTCCAGTAATAAAAGAATGGTTAACAGCTGATTGAGCTAGTGTATGCTATTAAGGCCGCGCTGGGCTGCAAGTGGCTGTGTTTGTATAATGCAATATTATTGCAGTAGTAATTTTGTATGAGCAGGAGATGAGCTTATTTAGCCTGATGCTTATGTGATGTTTATGGAAACTAAGGATAGGGATTTTTTGTGGGGTGGCAAACGTTCATTGATATACAGCTCTTTACATTCCCCTCCTTAAAAAAGTGTTGCGGAAAGACAGGAGTTAGTCCGACTGAACCCCGCCTTTCCGCCCCAGCTCGTTTAAGATTGGATAGCTTGACGCTGCTGCTACTTTCTTCTCACCCGCACACGCTCCATTTTTTGCAGCTTCTGGTTTACCAGATGCGCCAGCAAAACCATGGAAGCAATAAGCAGACACGCCAATTTGAATAGTAGACCGGTTTTCATAGGTATAGGATTTAAAATAAGTTATGGTTTTTTTGACTAAGCGCTAATTAATGGGTTAGCAGCCAGTCAGTTACTCTCTCGATTTTTTAATGGACAGTTTTGCTAATTTGATTTAGCACACGCGCTAAAAAAAAATTCACATTAAGCTTACCGCAACATTTGCCAGGAATCAAATTTTCGAAGCAATTTTGTGAAGGTATCTCCCAAACGAGTCATGGAACGTTGTTCCCGATTCACCAGGAACGTTACCAGGAGTGCCACAGACAGCACCACCATTAGCAGCATTAGGCATAGCGTTTTCATAGTTAGGATGTTTGTTTTTGTACTTGTGAACCTCTGACTGTAAATATAATTTAAATTCTCATATAAAGCATAGTTCGCATAAAAAAAAATTTAGGTACCAAAAGAAATCCACGGTGAATAACTTTATACTTGGGATGATAGCCTGAATCCTTTATTTTTGCCCGTAACCGGGTTTTGCTAAAAGATTTAGTAACCTTACGGGGACCTTACGTAGAAAATGTTTTAATATATATATGGCAGTTACAGACAAATCGGAAAAGGACAATAAAGATCTTTTTGCGGCCTATACAGAAGACTCTATCCGTTCGCTGGATTGGCGTGAGCACATTCGCCTGCGGCCGGGTATGTATATTGGTAAACTGGGGGATGGCACCAGTATGGACGATGGTATCTACATCCTTATTAAAGAGGTGGTAGATAACTGTATTGACGAACATACCATGGGCTTTGGCAAGCAGGTAGACATTAAGGTATCTGAGCACAGTGTAACGGTGCGCGACTACGGCCGCGGCATACCGCTGGGCAAGGTGGTGGATGTAGTGAGCAAGATCAATACCGGCGCCAAGTACGACAGTAAAGCTTTCCAGAAATCTGTAGGTTTGAACGGGGTGGGTACCAAAGCGGTAAATGCCCTGAGCAGCTACTTTAAAGTAACCGCCGTACGCGACGGTCGCATGAAAGTAGCGGAGTTTGAACGCGGCGTGCTTACCAAAGAGCATAAAGAAGCCGCTACCAATGAAAGCAATGGTACGCTGGTAACCTTTACCCCGGATGATACGGTTTTTAAGAACTATCATTATATACCGGAGTTCCTGGAAAACCAGATCTGGAACTACTGCTTCCTGAACGCAGGGCTCACCATCAATTTCAACGGGCAGAAATATATTTCCAAGAACGGTTTGCTGGACCTGCTGCAGCGTAAAACCAATGCGGACGATCTGCGCTATCCTATCATTCACCTGAAAGGCGAGGATATAGAAATAGCCGTAACGCATGAAAACCAGTATGGTGAGGAATATTATTCCTTTGTGAACGGGCAGCATACCACCCAGGGCGGTACGCACCTGGCAGCTTTCCGCGAAGCCTTTGTAAAAACTGTACGTGATTTCTATAAAAAGGATTATGACGCCACGGATATACGCGCCTCTATTTGCGCCGCTATCTCTGTAAGGGTGCAGGAGCCGGTATTTGAATCCCAGACAAAAACCAAGCTGGGCTCGCTGACCGTATTTGAGAATGGCCCTTCTATGAAGGCGTTTGTGCTGGATTTTTTAAGCAAGCACCTGGACGATTACCTGCACCGTAACCCAACGGTAGCAGAGGCCATGAAAAAACGTATTGAGCAAAGCGAACGGGAACGCAAGGAGCTGGCCGGTATTAAAAAGCTGGCCAATGAGCGGGCTAAAAAGGCCAACCTGCACAACCGTAAGCTGCGCGATTGCCGTTTTCACCTGAATGATGAGCTGACCGGTAAGGAAAAAATTGAGCAGGAAGCCCGCCGCCTGGATACAGTGATCTTTATAACGGAAGGCGACTCCGCCAGCGGCTCCATTACCAAATCCCGCAACGTGGAAACACAGGCCGTATTCAGCCTGCGTGGTAAACCGCTGAACAGCTTTGGCCTTACCAAAAAGATCGTGTATGAGAATGAGGAGTTTAACCTGCTGCAGCACGCGCTGAATATTGAAGAAGGGCTGGAAGGCCTGCGTTATAATAAAATTGTGGTAGCTACTGATGCCGATGTGGATGGTATGCACATCCGCTTACTGCTGCTTACCTTCTTTTTGCAGTTCTTCCCCGACCTGGTGAAGAACGGGCACGTATACATCCTGGAAACGCCGTTGTTCCGCGTGCGGAATAAGCAGGAAACCATTTATTGTTACAGCGAAGAAGAAAAGCAAAAGGCCGTGAAAAAGCTGGGCAGCAAACCGGAGATCACCCGCTTTAAAGGATTGGGTGAAATATCACCGCAGGAGTTTGGCCGTTTCATTGGGGAAGATATGAAGGTGGAACCGATCATCTTATCCAAAGATGTGCACATTCAAAAGCTGCTGGAATATTACATGGGTAAGAATACGCAAACGCGGCAGGAGTTTATTATTAGCAATCTGAGGTATGAGAAGGACCTGGTTGCCGAGTAATTAATAATGAAGAATGAATAATTAATAATCGTGAAGCCGGTAGAGCGAGTGAATTGACAACCCTAAAATTTAATATTGTGAAAGGCAATAATATTGTTCAGGAGAAGGCTTTTAAATTTGGAGTAAGGATTGTGAAGTTGTACAGGTATTTATATAAAGGGCCTAACTTGTTGCCATTGTTAAATCAAATATTAGGGTGTGGAACGGCTATAGGAGCAAATATTGAAGAGGCGATAGGAAGTGTGTCAAAGAAAGAATTTATTGTAAAAATGCAAATTGCCTATAAAGAGGCAAGAGAAACCAGATATAGATTGAAATTATTAATGGAGTCCGGAGAAATGGATCTGAAGCTGGGAAATTCAATTATACATGACTGTGAAGAATTATTTAAAATAATGACCACTATTTTAAATACTTCCAGACAGTATACCTGAATTTTAAGTGCAGATCTTCGACCTCGATTATTAATTCTTAATTATTAATTGTTAATTAATGTTATTACATATCGTATTCGGACAGGCCTCCAAACCGGTGCTGGCAGCCGCTTTTGAGCTGGACGAAAAGTTAAACGGGGAAATACTTTGTTTTGAGGATGACCTTTCTGTAGGCCCTTTGTTTATACTGGATACCAAGGATGGACAGTCGAACCGCCGCCAATGGTGGCAACAGCTGGCCGGCTTACAGCCACAACCACAGCCGGTAGCTGCCGCTGCGGAGGAAACAGCGCCGCCGCCGGCAGAAGAAGAGCCCTGGGCAGATGCAGAGCTGGTGAAACAGTTAAAAGCCCTTTTAAAGGCAGAACCGGAGCAGGAAGTATGGATCTGGGCCGGGCAAAACGCCCGCGATGTATGTGGGTATTACTGGCTGGTAAGCCAGCTGTATGATTTTGCAGGCCGTATACACATCATTTACCTGAACAACCTGCCTTTCCTGAACGAGAAGAATGCAGTGTTTTATCCTACCCACCTGCACCAGATATTACCCAAAGAATTCCTGAAAGCTAAAAAGCTGGCCCGCCCGGTATCCCTGGCGGAGTTTGAGCTGGATGGCGATGAATGGCACCGTTTAATGAACGAGAATGCCGGCATACGCCTGCTGGAAGGTGGCAAAAAAATAAAAGGCGAACCTGCTGTACATTATGATAAAGAGCTGCTGCAGCAAAGCAGCAAGGAATTTCAGAAAGCCGCCAAGGTAGTAGGGCAGGTAACCGGTAAATTAAAATACCCGGTGCTGGACCAGTATCTTGCCTGGCGCCTGAAAGAGCTGATAAAAGAAGGGCAGCTGGAAAGCAGGGGAGAGCTGAAAACGATGAAAGATTTTGAAGTGAAATTGCCGGGCGGCGGGGAAGAAGCGCCTGCGGAACAACCGGCGGAACCGGCAGCGGAATAAAATACGTGCCGGTAGAACCGGCACATAAAACATATTTATGGTAACGGTAACACCTTTGGAATTATTAGGGCAGGATGAGCGGGGCGCCAATTACATCTGGAGCTCTGACCGTACCGGTGATTTTATGATGTGCATCCGTAAAGCAGGCAGCAGCAGCGGCCAGCATTACCATGAAGGCAAAAGTGCTTACAAGAACCCGGAGATACTTTTTGTAATGACAGGCCAGGCGGAGCTGCACTGGTGCCCGCTGGGTGAAAAAGAAATACGTGTAACGCCTATTACGGCGCCGGCAAAGGTGGTAGTAGCCATCAACATCTGGCACCAGCTGGTAGCGGTTACCGATTGTGCGTTAATAGAAATGAACTCCATTGCCGATGTGCAGCAGGATTCGGTGAGGATCTGGCGGGAGGAATTTGAGAGAATGCTGAAAGCGTAAAGCGCAAAGCATAAAGCAGAAAGCATAAAGCAAAAAGCTGAATGCTCCATTAAAAGCTAAAAGCCCAAAGCTAAAGGCTAAAAGCTAAAAGCCAAAGGCCAAAAGCCAAAGGCCAAAGGCCAAAGGCTAAAAGCTAATAAACAAAGGTTATGAGTGATATTCAAGATAATCTGCCAAACGAAGGCTCCGAATCCCTCCACAACATCATTCACGTAGGTGGGATGTATGAAAACTGGTTCCTGGACTATGCTTCCTATGTAATACTGGAGCGTGCGGTACCCAGTGTGGAAGACGGGTTAAAACCGGTGCAGCGCCGCATTCTGCACGCCATGAAGGAAATGGACGATGGCCGTTTCAACAAGGTGGCCAACGTAATAGGGCAAACCATGCAGTACCACCCGCACGGGGATGCCTCTATCAGCGATGCCATTGTGAACCTGGGACAAAAAGAGCTGCTGATAGAAACACAGGGTAACTGGGGCGATGTACGCACCGGCGACGATGCAGCGGCTGCCCGTTACATTGAGGCGCGCCTTTCAAAGTTTGCGCTGGAAATAGCCTTTAATGCCAAAACCACTACCTGGCAGCTGAGCTACGACGGCCGTAAGAACGAGCCGCTTACCCTGCCCATGAAGTTCCCGCTGCTGCTGGCACAGGGCGCGGAAGGTATTGCGGTGGGCCTCTCCACCAAAATATTACCGCATAACTTTTGCGAGCTTATAGATGCTTCCATTAAATACCTGCGTGGCAAAAAATTTGAGCTGTACCCCGACTTTATGACCGGCGGCATGGTTGATGTAGCCGGGTATAACGATGGGAAGCGCGGCGGCAAAGTGCGCGTACGTGCGCATATTGAAGAAAAGGATAAAAAAACACTGCTGATAAAGGATGTGCCTTATGGCATTACCACTACACAGCTGATGGAATCCATTGTAAAGGCCAATGACAGCGGCAAGATCAAGGTGAAGAAGGTGGTGGATAATACTGCCAAAGATGTAGAGATAGAAGTGCAGCTGGCGCCCGGTATTTCACCGGATATTACCATTGATGCGCTGTATGCCTTTACGGATTGTGAAATATCTATTTCGCCCAACGCCTGTATCATTGTAGAAGATAAACCGCAGTTCGTAACAGTATCTGACCTGCTGCGGCACTCAGCCAACTTTACCCGCGAGCTCCTGAAAAAAGAGCTTGAAATAAAGCTGGCAGAGCTGGAAGATAAATGGCACTATACCTCCCTGGAAAAGATCTTCTTTGAAAAAGGCATCTACAAGGAGCTGGAACAAAAACATAAGGACTGGGAAGCCGTACTGGTAGCCATTGATAAAGGTTTTGGCCCGTATAAGAAACAGCTGAAACGGGAAATTAGCCGGGAAGATATTGTGAAGCTAACGGAAAAGCCCGTACGCCGTATTTACCGCCTGGATATCAATGAGCTGAATGAACAGATCAAAGCAATTGATGCGGATATCAAGCAGGTAAAATACGACCTGGACCACCTGGTGGATTATACCGTGGGTTATTATGAGAACCTGCTGAAGAAATATGGTAAAGGCCGCGAAAGGATCACAGAGATCAAAACCTTTGATACCATACAGGTGCAGCAGGTGGCCATTGCCAATACCAAGATCTATGTGAACCGTGCAGATGGTTTCATTGGTACTTCCCTGAAAAAAGATGAATTTGTAGCAGACTGCTCTGACCTGGATAACATCATCGTTTTCCGCCGCGATGGTAAAATGCTGATCACCAAAGTATCTGATAAAACTTTTGTAGGCAAGGATATTATTCATGTAGATATTTTCCGTAAGGGCGATGAGCGCACTACCTACAACATGATCTACGTGGATGGTAAAACCGGTATCAGCTACGCCAAACGATTTAACGTAACCGGTATTACCCGCGATAAGGAATATGACCTGACCATTAAAGGAGAAAAGAACTCCAAGGTGCATTACTTTACCGCCAACGCCAATGGCGAGGCAGAAGTGGTGAGCATTAAGCTAAGCCCCAACTGTCCGGCGCGTAACAAGGAGTTTGACCTGTTCTTTGAAACCATTGCCATTAAAGGCCGTAACTCGCAGGGCAACCAGGTAACCAAGTACCCCATCCGCAGCGTGAAGTTTAAGGAAAAAGGCGTATCTACCCTGGCCGGCCAGAAGATCTGGTATGACGTGGCTGTAGGCCGCCTGAACACTGAAGAACGCGGTGTGTATATTGGCAGCTTTGAAGGAGAGGATAAGATCTTTGTGGTGTATAAGAACGGTACTTATGTGCTTACCAACTTTGAGCTTACCAACCGTTATGAACCGGATGATGTGATCTACATCGAAAAGTTCAACCCGGAAAAGATAGTGACCGCCATTTACTTTGATGCAGATAAGAAACAGTTCAATGTGAAACGTTTTAAGATTGAAACGCAAACAATGAATAACAAGTTCCTGTTCATTAAAGAAGGCGCCGGTAACTACCTGGAGCTGGCCACTACGCACTCTGATCCTATTGTGCTGCTGAAAACAGGCAAAAAGCGCAGTCCGGAAGAAGAAGAAGTGAACCTGGGTGAGTTTGTGGAAGTAACGGGCTGGAAAACAGTAGGTACACGTATTGCCGGGGAAGACCTGGTAAGTGTGGAGCTGCTGTCTGAAGATGAGGATCCGGACCCGGAAGAGAATATACAGGGAGAACTGTTTTAATTACGAATTATTTAATTACGAATTACGAATGATTGGAAATACTTCATTCGTCAATTGTGGTTCGTAGTATGCACAAATACAAAAGCGGAAGGTTTGAAGTTAAGGCGATTATGCTTGTTTCAAACCTTTCGCTTTTATTTAATTTTATAATCTCAATTTCAATTATAAATTCACCCCGTCAAACTTAATCATCCGCTGCATTATAATTCGTAATTAAATAATTCGTAATTGATTCAGAACGGTTTCCCATGCGTAGACCTTATAATCTGCCTCGCTAACCCCGGCATATAACGCATTAAACCAACCAAAAAAGTAGCCCGGCTTTCAGTGCCCAGGAAGGCCTGAAGGACACGGCCCATAAACAGGCGCGAGGTGAAGTGCTTGTTCCAGTAGTGCCGGTAACAACGTTCCATTTCCTTACGGGTGATCTTTTGCTGCAGCAGCTCATGGATCTGGTCAAAGGCCAGCTTGGCGCCGTGCATGGCCATGCTCATGCCGTTGCCGCAAAGAGGCGTGATCATGCCTGCAGCGTCGCCCACCATTAAGATATGGTTCTCTACAGCGGCCTTTTTGGAAAAGCTGATCTGGGAAATGGCCAGCGGCTGCTCATACAGGAAAGTGGCCTCCGTAAAGATCTTTTTCAGGTATGGATTGCGGTATAATACTTCCCGCTCCATTTGCGGAATGCTGTTGTTATGCTTTTGCAGGTTGGCGGCCGTGGTCAGGTAACAAAGGCAGCACTTACCCTCTTCAATACGGGCAATACCGCAATAACCATCGTCGAAATTATGCAGGGCGATCAGCTCTTCGGGGTGATCATATTGAATGTGGTATTTAATACCAATGTAGTTATTGAGCTTGCCGGGCGGCTGTTGTACAAAGGGCCGTTTCCACTTTACATCCAGATTGCTGCGTTTGCCAAAGGCGCCTGCTGCAATAAAGGCGGTAATACGCCGACCCTGATCGGCATTGATGACAAAGCGGTTATTCCTGAACTGCACATCCTGCACCTTGGTTTGGGTAAGCACATGTACGCCTTTCTTCTGGGCAATTTCATATAAGGTATTATCCAGCAGGTAACGGCTGACGCCAAAACCGCCCAGGGGCAGATCTGTCGTGTAGGCCTGGCCGTGGGGGTCGGAGAGCAGCAGCTTCCGGATCTGCGGCAGGTTCATATTTCCTACCGGAACACCCAGCCTTTCCAGGAAGCCCCTGCTTTCCAGGCTAATGTATTCCCCGCAAACTTTATGAAAAGGGTATTGTTCTTTTTCCAGCAGCACCACGGTATAACCTGCTCCGGCACACTGAATAGCCAGGCTTAGCCCCGCAAGGCCGCCTCCTATCACAGCAATATCATACCGGTTGTCATTCATGGTGCTTAAAAGTAACCAGGTGACGAAAAGCCCATTGCCATTGCACGCCGGCCGGTGGCAGCCCCGCCTGTGCCAGTAAACCCTGCCATTCCCGCTTTTTAAAGCCCCTGGCCACACTTAGCGGCGCATCATTCTTTACCAGGTAAGAGCGGGAAAATAATTTAGTAAGCATGCGTATGGAGTGGTAAGCCAGCCAGTGCCTGTGCAGATCATTAATAAAAAAGCCGGTGCTGCAGTGCTGCTGCATCCATTGCAGCTGTTCTATTAAAGCGGCATCGGTAAAGTGGTGGCAGAAAAGGCTGGAAAAAATTACATCCGGTTTATCCGTAAACGTTACATCGCGGTAGTCATTCACGATCCAGCGGGTGTGGGATTGCAGTATCTGCTTTTGCTCGGCATATTCAATGCAGGTATCTTTTATGTCAATGCCCGTAAAGGTTACGCTGATGTGCTTGCGTTTGCACCATTGCAGCAGCGCTGCCAGGTTATCGCCGCCACCGCAGCCTATTTCACATACATGAATGCGGGTGCGGCCGTTCAGCAGCTGCTGCAGGCCGCGGATGGTAATACGGTGCCCGCCCAGCCAGCGGTTGATGTTATCCAGCTCCCGCAGGTTTTGCTCAATGTCTTTGAATGGAATGTTGTCCCCATCCAGTAATTCCGGCTTGTATGAACGTTGTGCGAGGTTCATTTTACGGAAGCGATAAATGTTTCCATTGTTAGCCCCGGGCCAAATGCCACTCCAAAGATCTTTGCCGGTTGGGGGGGATGCTGCAGCCCTGCTAATATATCCTTTAGTATAAATAAAATAGTTGCTGACGACATGTTGCCATAATCTTCCAGCACTTTGCGGGAAAAGTACAGGTCATCCGGGTTCAGCGCCAGCTGGTGCTCAATTTCATCCAGGATCTTACGGCCGCCGGGGTGTATGCACCAATGGGTAATATCCTGCTGTTTAATGTGGCTCTTTTGCAGTGCTTCCTGTACCAGCCCGCTGATATCTTCTTTAATAAGATGCGGGATATAGCTGCTCAGCGACATCAGGAAACCCTTGTTGCTGATGCCCCAGGCCATATCCAGCTTGCCTTTAAAGGCTATGTTGGCGCAAAAGCCGTCAATGCTTAGTGTAGGTTTGCTGCGGGCAGTACCTGCGGGCTGGTTGGCCAGCAACACTGCTGCGCTGCCATCGGCAAACAGCAGGGCGCTGGCGGCATTGTCCGGCGTATAATCCTGCTGAAAATGCAGGGTACACAGCTCTGTAGCTACGATCATTACTTTGGCCTGCGGCTCCAGATCGCAGATCATCTTCCCTAACTTTAACGCATGTACGGCCGCATAGCAGCCCATAAAGTTTACGGATGTACGAAAAATGCCGGGCGACAGCTGCAGCGCTTCTATGATCTCCAGGTCCAGGCCGGGTGCGCTCATGCCGGTACAGCTTACGGTAATAAGATGGGTAACGGCTGTTACCTCCATAACCCCTTCCATACATTGTTCTATGGCCTGCAGTGACAGCGGCAGGGCCTCCTGTTTGTACAGGGCCATACGTTTATCAACCGTTAGTAAGGTGCCGTTAGCGCTAACAGCCGTGGTTTGGGTAACGGTCCATTCCTCCTCCGGCAGGCTATAATCCGGTAATACGGAATAGCGGGTTTGAATACCGCTGTGCCGGTATAAAAAAGCCAGCTTGCGCTTATCGGTTTCATCTAACTGGTGTATCTGCTGCATAAAACGCAGGATATCGCCCTGCTGGTGACGATAAGCGGGTACCGCGGTGCCTATGGAAATGATATCAGCCAAAATGATGTAGAATTAGTAATACAATGAAAGCCATGTTAGTACAGGTACCTGCCAATATGTTCATTTGCATGGTACGCTTAAAGTCCGCCCTGGAAGCATCCCTCCACACCTGTATAAGCCAGCGTATGAAAAAGAAGATAACGGGGATGAAAAATAGCTGCAATATCACAAAATGACGGAGCTGCTGTTGCTGTTGATAATGAACAAACAACAGGCCAAAGGCAATGGCATACATGCCGGCGCAGAACAAAAAGGTGCCACGCCTGCCCAGCTTCATGCTTAAGGTGGTTACCTGATCCTTTGCATCTGCCTCATGCTGGTATACCTGCGTAATAGGGTAGAAGCCGCCTATAAGAAAAGCTGCTGCTATGGCCGGTATCCAGGGAAAGGGCAGGTTACTGTTCACTGCGGAACCGTAATACACCATGCAAAATACCAGTGCGCCCTGGTTCAGGATCACGGTGAGGTAACCTATGACCGGGAAACGTTTTAAACGGATGCGCCGGTTACTGTAAGCCCGGGAGCAAAGGATATAACAGCCTAAAGCCACTGCAAACCACGGAGATACGAGGAATGATAGTAGAAAAGCCGCTACATCCATCCACACTGTTACATAGAACAGCTGCCGCGTAGGCTGCATGGGTTTAGCCACCCCGCCAATGCTGCCTTCGTCGCGGTCCATATAGCTGTTATAACCATTACTGGAGGGGTATAACAGCACATGCAGCAGTATAAAGATGAGGATGGCTTTGGGCCAGTTGATAGCTGGTACAAAGCTCAGCGCAAACCAGTACACCGGCATGAGGAAGTAGGAGAAAGGAAAACGCAGCAATTGTATTGTGGAGGGTTGTAGCATGCAGGGCGCTTATTTTTTTACGGGTACCGATATATCTACTTTAAAATCGCTGCCCAGGATAAAACTGGAACCTCCTACCTGGTAGTCTTCCCGGTTCACTGTTATGTTTGCGGTGAACAGGCCGCCGCTGGCGGTTTTGCTATAGTTAAAGGGCATGCTGATCTCTTTTTTAACCCCGCGTATTTCCAGGATGCCGTTGGCTGTATACCCTTTATCAGACTTTTTAATATCGCCTGAGGTAAAGCGGATCAGCGGAAACTTATCGGCATACAGGTATTTTTCGCCTTTGGCGTGTTTGTTCTTTAAACCGTTGCCGGTATTCACGGAGGCGGTGCTTACCGTTACATTGAACTTTGAGCCGGGAAGATCGTTCTCGTCAAAAATAATGTCCCCTTTTAAACCGGTGAAGGTGCCGGAAGCGCCTTTGCCATCAAATTTAAT
>NZ_DATCRF010000090.1:0-7669 GCF_036569125.1 Chitinophaga sp.
CCTGTAATAACCAACCTGGTTCGCTCTTCATACGGAAAGGTTGTTTCCTGGCGCAGCTGTATCGCCTTTTCTTTCCAGCTTAAGGCCGACGCTACAAACAGGTTTACGTACAGCGAATCATGCGAGTGCGTGTAAATAAACTGGCTATACTTGCCGTGGTTCTCCATGCCTGTTCCCACACAGCACCACATAGCTTCATTGGGTGCGGAATATACCCGGTAACTGCGGGGACGAACAGGCGTGAAATACACATAACCGCCTGTTTCGGGGTTTTGTGTTGACAGGATATGATTGAGCATTGTACGTTCATAATAATCTGCATACCTGGCTGTAGGCGTCATCCGGAACAGATCTTCCGTAAGCTTAAGCATATTGCTGGAGTTACACGATTCAGGACCTTCCACGTCATTAACAAAATCGGTACATGCTGCCGCGCTTGGGAAAAACTCGCGCCGGCTGTTGCCTCCAAAAGCGAGTGTGCGGTTGGCGGTAACAGTTTGCCAGAAAAATCTGCCTGCGCCTTCGTATACCGGGTCTCCGCTTAGCTCACCGATCCTGGCAAAGCCAACTGCCTTAGGCACCTGTGTATTTGCATGTTTGTTATCAAGGTTATCGATACCATCAGCCATTGAGTTGAGCAACATTCTATGCGAAAATCTTTTAGCCGCAGCCAGGTATTTCTTATCACCGCTAAGCTGATATGCATCCGCCAGCACTTCATTCATCCCGCCCTGCTCCGTATCAAGCATCGCCTGCATTTGATCTTCCGTTAACCCGGCGGTTATGTTTACCGCCCAGTCGCAAAACTTAAGAAAGATATTTTTTGCATCCTCATTGCCGGTATACACCCAGGCGTCCCGCAGGCCTGCATACGTTTTATGTACATTGTACCATGGCACCCATGCTGCATGAAAGGCTTTAAAATCGCCCTGCTTAACAGACAGCCAAACGGCCTTGCTATCCGGTACGCCGCCCACATAGCCTGTGCCCCAGCCGGCGTGCTGTTTGGTGTTGGCATCCTGGCAGGTCTTTAATTCCGCAATCATATAATCCAGGCGCTGGCGGCAGCCTGCATTACCGGCTGCAGCATTTATAGCCATTGCAGTTAAATAATGGCCACCGATATGGCCATCTAAGCCATCCCAGTTTGCATAACTGGAGTCTTTTGGTGTTAAGCCTGCTTCTTTGCGGTAAGGCGCCAGCAAACGGTCAACATTATACTGCATTAATGTTTTGATGTTCAGGTCCCGGGCCTGTTTAAACGGGCCTTCCAACAGCTTAACGTCCCCCAATGGAAATTCGTTGGAATAAAGCCTCGATTGCGCTGCAACGCGAAGGCAGCATATATTGCAGAGTATGTAAAAGAGGACTATCTGTTTTCTCATCATATAGTTAATGAGATGGAATAATATTTTCATAACGCTAATTTCTCTTTTATTTGTCAGAATGACATTTAATAACAACTTCAAAAATATTGCGGCCCGGGAATGCCGCATGTATGTGTTTTACAACACTAAATATAGAAAAAAACCTCAAAATGCAACCGGTTAATATTAGAGCGGTGGAAAGAGTACATACACGCCAACGGACCTGCAGCTCCCTCCACCAGCTTCCGGCATCAGGATATAAGCATCCAGTCACATTTTAAAATAGCATTATATATAGAGCACCATTGCCAGCGGCAAAAAACCGGCAATTTCTCGTTTTTAATATTTATGTTTATATTCGAAATGCTTTCCCATTCCACGATGGCCACTGATCAAATAAAAAACGAGGATGAACTGTTAGAGAGGTTGCTAAAAGGTGACGCTTACGCTTTTGATTATATTTTCCATAAATTTTACGGTGCATTGTGCTTATTTGCCACGCGGTTAACCTCGGATAAATTCACAGCGGAGGAAATTGTTCAGGACATTTTTTGTAAGCTATGGAGTAAGCATACCGACTTTCCCAGCCTGCATGCAATTAAGGCCTTTCTCTACATAAGTACCCGGAATGCTTCCCTGAACGCTATAAAAAAGCAAAGCCGTAAAATGAAGCATGATCTGGAACTGGCTTTTTTCAAAGATGGGTTTGAGGAGCCCTTCCTCAACGAAATTATTTACATTGAAGCCATCCGTGAGATCTCCGCTGAGGTGAAT
Source organism: Chitinophaga sp. (assembly GCF_036569125.1). Classification (GTDB taxonomy): domain Bacteria; phylum Bacteroidota; class Bacteroidia; order Chitinophagales; family Chitinophagaceae; genus Chitinophaga. The sequence continues at coordinate 2,142 of NZ_DATCRF010000090.1, forward strand.
GCCTTACCGGATCAGTGCGGGAAAATCATTAAAATGATCTTTGAAGACGGACTGCAGCCTAAAGAAATAGCAGATAAGCTTGATATTGCCATCAGTACGGTTTACAATCAAAAAATGCGCGGGCTTTCCATTTTAAGAAAACGCCTTTCAGATAGAGGGTTTGCTGTTTTAACATCCCTGATATTATCTATATACTTCAAGTGAGGCCCTTCCCCCACCCTCTCAGCTACCCATTGATGATATTCTAAAAAAAAAATTTAAACTCTTTTAGAGGAAACAGGATAGTTGGTTGTTTCTATATTAACACCAATTAATTGTCATGTCCGATAATGAGCTATATGATCCGTTTCATATAAGCAGCCTGCTGGCCCGCAAGCTGTATGGTACCCTTACCGCATCTGAGGAAGCGGAGCTGGAAGCATGGCTGAATAAAAGTGCCGGCAACCGGGAGATCCTTGAAAAGCTTTTGAGTGAAAGCACCCGGAAGCAGGAGATTGAGCATTTGCATGCATTTGATGAGGAAACTGCGTTAAAGAAGGTGTGGGCCAGGATCGGGCAACCGGAAAGCACCCGCAGCAACACTTTGAGGACTTATATGATAAGGATAGCCGCTGCTGCAGCGATCGTTATAGCGCTTTCTGTTAGTTTCCGGATCTATAAAGTTAAATCACCTATACCTGCGGAGCGATTGTCATATCAGGCAAAAGGCACAGAGATCTCGCCGGGCGCCAATAAAGCAATACTGATCCTGTCTAATGGTACTAAAATAGATCTTCAGGCGGCCCAAAGCGGAAATATCGCTTCCCAGGCAGGCGTTCTTGTGAGCAAGCGGGCAGACGGTAAAATTGATTACCAGGGCGATGGCTCCGCCACTACCACAGATGCGCTAAACACCCTGAGTGTTCCCAAGGGCGGGCAATATGAGCTAACCCTCCCGGACGGCACCCGTGTATGGTTAAACGCAGCTTCGTCATTAACCTATCCCGTTGCCTTCAGGGGAAAAGAACGCCAGGTGAAATTAACCGGGGAGGCCTACTTTGAAGTGGCCAGGGATGCCGGCAAACCATTTTTTGTGAATGTAGATGGCAAGCAAACCGTGGAAGTGTTAGGGACACATTTTGATATCAGGGCTTATAATGATGATCCTGATATCAGAACCACTTTACTGGAAGGCTCCGTAAAAGTAAGCGGCAAAAACAGCCATGCCATTATAAAACCCGGGCAAATGGCTGTTAATGATCTGAAAGCGCCTTTGCTTGTCAGGAATGCCGACCTGGATGAGGTAATGGGCTGGAAAAACGGGTTGTTTGTGTTTAATGACGAGCGTATTGAAGACGTGTTAAGAATAGCTGCCAGGTGGTATGATGTGGATGTAGAATACCAAACCGATGTAAGTCAAAAGAAACTAAGGGGGATTATATCTAAATACAACAACATCCGGGAACTACTGGATAACATCACAATTACATCCGGGATCCACTATAAAATAGAAGGAAGGCGGGTGATCTTAATGAATTAATCTTACTAAAAAGAAATTACCGCAAAAAAACCAGGGGCGTTGCAACCGCCCCTGGCGAAACACAGCCCCGGGAGCTGTGCACGCAGGTAATCAATATAGTCGCTGTTATCAACCAATTATTTAATTAACCTGACATTCAAATGTATAGAATTTATCCTGCATTTGGACGCGGATGTCCATTCCATGTCCAGCCTAAACTGTGGAGCGTTATGAAACTTTCATTTTTCATGTGCCTTATCGCCTTTATGCAGGTAAGCGCATCTTCAAAAGCTCAGAAAATTAATTTAAATAAAAAGAATGCCCCGTTATGGGAAACGTTAAATGATATTCGCCAGCAAACGGGTTACAGTATTCTTTGCGACCCTGATATCCTGGTTGCTGCAAAACCTGTTACTATTAACATAAAAGGCGGTTCGCTGGAAGACGCTTTAAAAATATGTTTTAATAACCAGCCCTTTAATTATGTGATCAATCAAAAAACTATATTGATCACACCCCTGAAATTGCCGGCCCGGGTAGTCGGTCAATCTGCCAGCACGATCAGGATAAGCGGAAAGGTAACAGATGAACAGGGTAGCTTACCGGGGGCCAGCATCAAACTGAAAGATTCTAACCTGGGCACGATATCGGACGCAAAAGGTAACTATTCCCTCAACGTTCCGGACAGCAAAGGAACGCTTGTTTTTACCAGTATCGGTTATTTAACACAGGAAATTCCCATTGAAGGGCGCACTACCATTGATGTTCAGCTAAAAGTGGAATCAAAGGGACTGAACCAGATAGTAGTGATCGGTTACGGCACCGTACGTAAAAAAGACCTGACCGGCTCAGTATCCTCTATAGGATCCACGGAAATAAAGTCGCAGCCTATTAACTCTTTTAACCAGGCATTGCAGGGCAAAGTATCGGGCGTGCAAATAACACAGGCATCCAATTCACCGGGTGGCGGCGTAACGATCCGTGTGCGCGGCGGCAACTCTATTTCCGCCAGCAATGATCCTTTATACGTTGTTGATGGCTTTCCGATCTCCGTACCAACGGCCGCAAACGGGGCCATTGGAAGCGGCGCCAGCTATGCTAACCCGCTGTCTACTATTAATCCAAATGATATTGAATCAATAGAAGTTTTGAAAGATGCTTCTGCTACGGCCATATATGGTTCAAGAGGAGCGAACGGCGTTGTGCTGGTAACTACCCGGCGCGGAAGATCGGGCCAGCCGAATATTGAGTTTGAAAGCTACGTGGGTGCACAGGAAGTTGTGAAACAACTGAAGCTGGGGAACGCGATGGATCACCTGAATCTGAAAAATGAGCAGCTTGCCAATCTGGGTTACGCTTTAAGGTTTGGCAACCCTGACGGGCCTTATCCTAAGCCCGTTGCTTCCTACGGTGAAGGTACCGACTGGCAAAAAGAGATCTTCAGGACTGCGCCGATGCAAAGCTATCAGCTGTCCGTTACCGGAGGTTCCGATAAAATACGCTACCTGGTAAGCGGCAACTATCTTAACCAGGATGGGATCGTTATTGATAACAACTTTAAACGCTATGCTTCCAGGATCAATTTAGATGCCACCTTGAGCGACCGTATTAAAATAGGCACCAATCTTACCGCATCGCGCACCATCAATAACGGCGTTTCTGAAGGCCTGGTCGCCGGCCCGATCTATGAGGCATTGACCATTTCGCCGGCCAGCCCGGTTTATGCAGCTGATGGCAGCTACCAATTACTTAACCTGGGCCCTGGCACCGGCTTTGCGAGCACTCCTAATCCCGTTGCCATGCTGCATACTTCAACCAATTTGCTTACAACGGACAGGATGCTGGGTAATGTATTTGGAGATTTCAGCATCACAGATGGCCTGAAGGCGCACATTAGTTTTGGCGCAGATATTCAAAACTCATTCAGGAATGTATTCTTTACGCCGCAAACACTTGCAGGAAGCGGCCGGAATGGTTATGGAAGCAATGGCACTTCGGAAAACATCAATACTTTAAATGAAAACACACTTACCTATACCAAAAAAATAAACCAGGATAATGCCTTTGATGTGCTGGCCGGTATAACTTTTCAAAGCAACAGAATGCAGCGCACCTACCAGGAAGCGGAGAATTTTCCCAACTACACCATGGGCGCTAATAACCTGTCGGCAGCCAATACACTGGATATTACCAGCAGCAGCTTAGAGAAATGGGGACTAAACTCTTACCTGGCCAGAATAAATTACCGTTTTAAGGACCGGTATTTATTCACCGTCAGCGCCCGTGCAGACGGCTCATCCCGTTTCGGCGCTAATAATAAATATGGGTTTTTCCCTTCCGGTGCATTTGCCTGGCGTGTATCCGACGAAAACTTCTTAAAGAACAGCCGTATCATAAGCGACCTGAAGCTGCGGGTGAGCTATGGCATTACCGGTAATGACGGAATAGGCCTTTATAATTCCCTCTCGCAATACACGATCGGGAAAACGGTTTTTAACGATGTTGAGGTGCTTACCAACCAGGTTTCGCGTATTGAAAGCCCGGATCTGAAATGGGAGAAAACCGCCCAGCTGGATATTGGCTTTGACGCCGGTTTTATGAATAACAGGATCACCGTTATTGGCGATTATTACCTGAAAAAAACCAGCGGCCTGCTACTGTATGTGGATCTGCCGGCAACTACCGGCGCCACCAGTGTGCTGCGGAATATTGGCAGTGTACAGAATAAAGGCTTTGAGCTTGCGGTTAGCACGGTAAATGTTGACCAGGGTGCAGATGGATTTAAATGGACCACGGCCGGCAATGTTTCCTATAACGACAACAAGGTAATATCCCTTGCCAATGGCGTGGATCATTACTTTTCCGGGTTAACCATTATAGAGGTTGGAAAGCCGCTGGGCTCCTTTTATGGTAATGTATTTGATGGTATATGGCAAACAAAAGAACAGATCGATGCTGCAGGCCCCTTAGCGCAGGCCGGCAGCTTGCCCGGCGCCTACCGCTGGAAGGATATAAACGGAGATGGTGTATACAATGAATCCAGCGACCGTAAAGTGCTGGGTAATGGCCTGCCTAAGTTTATTTTCGGTTTAACCAACAATTTCTCCTACAAGGGATTTGACTTTTCCTTTTTCCTGCAGGGTGTACAGGGTAACAAGATCTATAACAACTTCACTACCCTGATCGATGCACAATATAACCACCTGAAATCATATTATACGGAACACTGGACTGCCACGAATCCCAGCAACTCAGCCGGCGCTATACGCCAATGGGTTTTACCGGCTGTTTCTGATTTTGCCATAGAAGACGGCTCGTTTATACGGCTAAAAACGGTCACATTGGGTTACCAGCTGCCCGGTTTTACGAAGGCCATAAAAAGAGCCCGTGTTTACGTCAGTGCGCAAAACCTGCTCACGTTCAGCCATTACAAAGGCTATGATCCTGAAGTGAACGGCGATTTCAATAGTAATATTCAATATGGGGTGGATAACTTCAATTACCCGCCGTCAAGGATCTACATGCTTGGCTTGTCCATTACTTTATAATTAAACGCTGATAAAGATGAAACTACAATATAAATTATCGAACAAAACATTGTTGGCGGGCGGTTTTCTGGTTATAGCAATAATGCTGGGGGGAGGCTGTAAAAACAACCTGGTTGAGGTACCCTATTCGTTCCTGGGGGAAGAGAACTCCTTCAAAACAGCCAGTGATGCCACCGTTGCGCTTGATGCAGTGTATGACCGGCTGCGCAACATTTATAACATGACGATGATCAATCTTGCGGATGTAAATTCTGAGGAGCTGACCGTGCAATCAAACGTTGGCGCCAGCACACTGGAGCTTGATAATAACCTTTATTCAGCCTCCAACCCTGCTTTTGATGCGTTCTATACAAACTGTTACCTGATGATAGACCGTGCAAACAGGGTGATTAAGAATGTGCCCGGCATTACGATGGATGCAGCCGCTAAAGCGCAGATCATTGGGGAAGCGAAGTTCCTGCGGGCATTGATCTACTTTGACC
>NZ_DATCRF010000091.1:0-5340 GCF_036569125.1 Chitinophaga sp.
AGTTTTACCAGTGCGATGCTGATGTGGTGGGCAGTAACTCCCTCCTGAATGAAGTGGAATTACTGATGATCTACGACCGGGTATTTTCTAAACTGGGGATGCAGGGCTACGAAGTGCGGGTAAATAACCGCAAGATCTTAAGCGGCCTGGCTGAAAAGATCGGGAAACCCGAGCTGCTGATGGATATTACCATTGCCATTGATAAATTAGATAAGATCGGGGAGGCTGGTGTTAATGAGGAATTACTAAATCGCGGACTGAGCCAACAAGATGTAGACATAATCAACAACTTTCTGCGCATTGAGGGCAACAACACTGAAAAACTGCAGCAATTGCAAACCTTGTTGCAGGGCTCAAGCATCGCGCAAAAAGGCATTGAAGAATTATCGTTTGTGCTGAACAGTGGCTTAGGCCGTTTTCAATCGGCCCCGATCGTGGATGTAACCCTTGCACGCGGGCTGAATTATTATACCGGCATGATCGTAGAAGCCAAAGCGCCGGCAGCAGTGAAAATGGGCAGCATTGGCGGCGGCGGCCGTTATGACGACCTTACCGGATTGTTTGGCCTGCCAGGTTTGTCGGGCGTAGGTATTTCCTTTGGGGTAGACCGTATTTACGATGTGCTGGAAGAGCTGCAGCTGTTCCCGTCTACCGCTCAGCAAAGCACCAAAGTATTATTCCTGAATTTAGGCGAGCAGGCCTTACCGGTGGCGTTCAATCATGTAATGCAGCTGCGCGATAAAGGGATTGCGGCCGAAGTATTTCATGAGCAGACAAAGATGGATAAGCAAATGAAGTATGCTGATAAACGCGGTATTCCTTATGTAGTGATCATTGGGGAAAGTGAGCTGCAGGAAAATATGCTGAGCATTAAAAACCTGCAAACCGGGGAGCAGCAGAAGATTGCGGAGGGCGAACTATTGGGGTTTGCTTTTTAGAATTAATAATTAAGAATTAATAATCGTAAGGCCGGTACACCGGTGAAATGTATCTTTTGCACCCGCAAAATAAAAGAGGGCGGTACTTCAATTGAAGTATCGCCCTCTTTATTGTTAATTATTCATTCTTAATTATTAATTATTTATTCACCGCAACATTACTGCTCTTAAACGCCTCCAGCCCACATTTCAGCCAGCTGGCATATGCTTTTACATCCGGCGTATAACCCACCGGGCGTGTAAGCAATTTTTCATCGGGGCTAATTAACACATAGAACGGTTGCGAGTTATTGCTGAAATTTTCTGTTTGCATAGTAGCAAACTTATCCCCTATCGTTTTTATCTCTTTCTTATGGCCTGTGCCCGTAGTGAACAGGAACTGCGCATCTTCCGGCAGCAGCTTACGGTCATCTACGTATAGGGATACCAGTATGTAATCGTCTTTGATAATTGTTTTCACTTCATCCTTCGGCCATACATTTTCTTCCATCTTACGGCAGTTCACGCAAGCCCAGCCGGTGAAATCAAGCAGCAGCGGTTTATGCTGCGCTTTGGCCAGCGCTAAGGCTTTCTCATAATCATTCACCACATTAGCTTCCACACCTTTTCCTTTGGCAGCATCTTCCCCATACACACTGTAGGTTAAGGGCGGCGGAAAACCACTGATCAAAGCACGGTTTGCATAAGGCGTGTTGGTAACACCCGGTAACAGGTACAGGGTGAATGCTGCAAAAATAAGCGCGAACACCAAACGGGTTGGGCTCAGCTTTTTCAGCGGCGCGTCATGCGGGAAACGGATCTTACCCAGCAGGTATAACACAATACAAACACCAATAATGATCCAGATGCCGAAGAACACTTCACGCTTTAACAGGCCCCAGTGCTTTACCAGGTCTGCATTGGAAAGGAACTTAATGGCCATAGCCACTTCCAGAAAGCCCAGCACCACTTTCACGGTTGTTAACCAGCCGCCGGATTTGGGTAATGAATTTAACCAGCCCGGGAACATGGCAAAAATGGCAAAAGGTAATGCCAGTGCAAAACCAAAACCGGCCATGCCCATGGTGAGCTGCATAGCGCCGCCGTCTGTTGAAAGGGAGCCTGCCAGCAAGGAGCCTAATATAGGGCCCGTGCAGGAAAAAGATACCAGCGCCAGGGTAAGCGCCATAAAGAAAATACCAATGATCCCGCCTACGCTGGTCTTGGCATCTACCTTACTGGCTAAGCCACTGGGCAGGGTGATCTCAAAGTAGCCGAAGAACGAAATGGCAAATACAATGAAGATCACAAAGAAGGCCAGGTTCAGCCAGATGTTGGTAGAAATATTATTGAGTATTTCCGGGTTCAGCGAAGTTAAAAAGTGAAAGGGCAGGCTTAATAATACATAGATCAGGAAAATGAAAAAGCCGTACAATGAGGCATTCATGATCCCTTTACTTTTTTCCTTTGTTTTTTTGGTAAAGAAAGAAACGGTGAGCGGGATCATGGGAAACACACAGGGTGTTAGCAAGGCAATGAAACCACCCAGCATACCCAGTATGAAAATACCCCACAGGCTTTTCTTTCCCTCATGCCCAATACCACCACAGGTATTGGCAGGGCTGTCCAGTACAATGTTATTGCGTTTCAGCGTTTGCGCAGCATCGCTGGATTCCTGTAAGCCGGCTGCCACGCTGGTTAAGTTACCGGCTGCATCCAGGTTGAATTTAAAAGCTGTTTCTTCCGGGCCAACTACTTCTTCGCCCTTAATGGCCATGAAGTTCACACTGCCGGCTACTTTATTGGCGCCGGGTTTCAGCTTTACGGTGGCCAGCAGCTCTACTTCGTTCTCAAAAAATTTAATGTTGGCATTATCCAGCAGCGGCTCTTTGCGGCTATTCAATTTACCGGCTTCTGTTACATTCGTTAAGGTGGCAGTAGCTGCAGCGGTAGTATCCAGCACCACGCGGGTGTTGGGCTCATCATCGCTCATGGTGGTGGAAAACAGCTGCCAGCCTTTATCAATAGTACCTTTCAGGTGCAGCACATATTCGCCGTCATTTTTTTTCTCAGCGGAATATTGCCATTTTACCACGGGAGCCGTGGAGTCTTGTGCATGGGCTACTGCAGTGGCGCCCAGCATATATAGCAGAAATACGAATAAGTGCTTCATGGTGGTTTATCAGGGAACTTTAAATAAAAAAAATGGCAGTCCGCAGGGCTGCAATGGGCAGTGAATGGAAAAGTGTTGCATCTTATTTCATTCACGGCTGATTGCCGGCTGCAAACTGCCAGTTACAAATGATGAGTCAAATACTGCCTCACTTCCCTCCTATGCCTATTGCAAATTCAATCTCTTTGGGCGGCAGGCATTGGTGATCATCACATACCATGAACTCCACAGAGCCTTTTACTTTGGTAGCCGCTTTCCCTTTAACGGTAACGGTTTGTACAAAGTTTACCTGGTTCTCGTAATATTTTAATTCAGAATCAAAGTTCTTATCAAATGCTTTGTGCAGCTTACCATCTTCCTTTATGCGGCCGGTAGCAGCTACCAGCGGGTTCTTGCTGAACTTAAAGGAGGTAGGCACCGGTCCTTCACCGGCTTCCTGCGCATACAGGTGCCATCCCGGCTCTATGGTGGCTGTCATGTGCAGCTCATAGGTCTTGTCATTGATCTTTTTAGATGCAAAGCTCCATTTTACCGGATTCTCGATCTGCGCACTTGCCAATATGGGCAAGGCAAACAAAAGCAGTGCAGTGAACAGTTTCTTCATAATCAATTTTCTTTTTAAATGGTTGGTTGGTTCTGGTGTCTTAATTATTTGCGATCAGGCTCTGGAATATAAGCTGACCGTCTCTATTGTTCAAAGCGGCGCTGGTAGCACGCTCCGGATGTGGCATCATGCCAAAAACATTCCTTTCCTTATTACAGATGCCGGCTATGTTGCGGATGGCGCCGTTCGGGTTGGCAGCGTCCACAATATTGCCAAACTCATCGCAGTAGCGGAACAGCACCTGGTTGTATTTGAACAGGCTGTCCAGCGTGGCATCATCTGCATAATAGCGGCCTTCGCCATGGGCCACCGGTATCATCAACGGACGACCGGTTACATCTTTAGTGAGGGAGGTGGCGGTATTTTCGCTTTTCAGGAAGATATTCTTACATACGAACTGCTGGTTCTGGTTACGCAGCAGCACACCCGGCAGCAAACCGGCTTCACAGAGGATCTGGAAACCGTTACATACGCCTATTACACGGCCGCCTTTGTTGGCAAAGTCAATTACGCTCTGCATCATAGGGCTGAACCTGGCTATGGCGCCGCAACGCAGATAGTCGCCATAGGAAAAGCCGCCCGGAAGTATAATACAGTCCTGTGTAGTAAAAGTGCTAATGTCTTTATCCTTATGCCATAATTCTATAACTTCCTGCCCCAGGTCATAACGCAGGGCATCTATCATATCATGGTCACAATTAGAACCAGGGAAGGTGACAACACCAAATTTCATGTGAAAATCTTTAGTCAATAATACAGGTAAATTGCAAAATTAGGGAGCCGTCCGCACATTTCCATAGCCGTCTATACTAATGTGGTAATGTGCTGATATGCTAATATGCTAATGTGCTGACAAGTAGACTTGTATACATTATCTTATATTCTAACCAGCACATTAGCAGATCAGCACATTAGCACATTAACTAAAATATTGCATTACAACCACGTAGCCCAGCGTAATAAAGTGAATGATATTGGCCACCGTTTCATTGGTAATGGTCCAGTATACATTGGCCACGAACATAGAAATAGGTAATATAGCCAGCACCCAATAGTCCGGTGAAAAATGCACATTAAACAAAGGCACCAGGATAGCCACCATCACAAAAACGATCTGCACGGCCCAGGTTTTACGTGTTTGAATAAGCATTTTCTTGAGCGGCCGCTGTAACAGCATCCACCCCAGTATAAAGAAGAACAGGCTGACTATTACAGCGCCCCATGCTTTATAATCACTAAGAATTGGCAGGCTAAAACCTATACGGGGGATCCTTTTCAGCAAAGCCCCCTGGTTGGTGATGAACAGGTAAGTGCCCAGCAGGTACAGCGGGCATATGAGGCCCAGCAGGGCAATGATCCACTCTGCCAGCCGGAAAGGCCGCATAATGAGCAGGCTGATAAGCAGCAGCACGCAAAATACAATGGCCGGAAAGTAGAACAAGCCGGCAATACCGAGCGCAAAACCTATATTAAATACCACATCCCTTGCGGAAGTACGTGTATACAGCTCCGTTGTGCTGGAAAATACCCACAGCATAATACAGTTCACCAGCAAGGCCGGTGAAAATACATTCCAGCCCTGCCATAAAGAGGTAAAGAGCAGGTAGCTCATTGCCGGCAGGTAGGTGGACTTTGGAAACAGGCGG
>NZ_DATCRF010000092.1:0-2332 GCF_036569125.1 Chitinophaga sp.
CCGTAACACCATGCCAGGCGGCTGTTGGCATTACCAGGCTTGCCATCCAGTATGGCCGGATACATGGCGTGCAGGCCGGTACCGGATAGCGGGATCTTATGCTGCAGTATAAAGCTGATACATTCTGTGATCAGTTGTTTGCAGGTAACTTCTGCAATGCCGGCGCGGTATATTTTTGCCAGCAGTATTAATGCAGCACAGCTGCCATGCGCCAGGCTAAAAGCATCAACATAAGCGCCTGCAGGTTGCTCCGGTGTAAAAAAAATGGGAAGGCTTCTGCCCAGGGGTGTTACTTTACTGGCAGCCAGCAGCTGCTGTACCATAAATTCCAGGTGTGCGCGTACCTCCTGTTTCGCTGAAAAAGGCAGCAGAAAATTACTCATGCCTGTGCAGCCGTGCAGAAAATCAAAGTTCTTCCATTGCAGGTGCAGCTGGCTTTGTTCAATAGCGGCGGAAATAAATTCAGTGGTCAGGGAATCAATATCCATTTCCAGGAACTCATGCCTGTTCAGATGTTCCAATAACCAGAACGGGCCGGTATGGCCGGTGCAGAAGGAAAAATCCAATCCATTATACGGGGTATAACTGGCATGGAGCTTTTGCAGCAGGGGCACCGCATTATCCACCTCCTGGTCTGCATACTGCTCATAGTAGAACATAAAAAGCAGGGCGCCCCAGGGCCCTTTAAATAAGCTGCTGCTGGTGGCAGGATCATATCTCTGCTGATCCAGCAGGGGGATAAGATCGTTATAAATGTTCCGCAACTGTGTTGCTGTGTTATTCATTTTTCAGCGGCTGTTTGAAGTATATAACCTTTCCGGGTTATGAAAATGGAACAGGGATCGCGCATCCCTGTTCCTTAAAATTGTAGGGGCTTGCTATCAGGGGATCATGCAGCAAGGACGGCCGGGACCAGGACTGGTAGCCCTGCAGCTGGATATTAAACGGGTATCCTCAGTGCAGGTAGCTGCAAGGGTTGCAGCGCCGCCATTCAGCTGTGCCTGTTGATCTGCGGAAAGCTGTGCAACAGTTTCTTTGCTAAACATCAGCTTTTTGCTGAGCTCTACTTTTGTTTTTTTCATGATGGTAAATTTTTACATGAGGGTCCTCCCCTGTCTGTAGCCATGGGGCGGTTGTTCAGCTTCTATTAAAAAGATGCTTATTATTTATTTGGGCAAAGCTTCTCCCAGCCGCCATTGCAGGCAGCGGGGTACGGTTTGGCTTATCCGGGCTAAAGATCAAATGTGCTTATACAGCACTAGCAGAAATGCAGTATTGCTGATCAGGGGAATTTTCCTTTTTTCTCATACAATGGGAATTACGGTTATGGTTGTTAACGGTTACAGCTGGTTTAGATTACGGTCCTCTCCTGTTCTCAATGCAATCATTACGCCATGGGGTGGTTGTTCAGCGCATTTTCCAGGAACGGGGTTATTACGGGCTCTAAGTAAGTTGATCCATACGTGACGGGTTATTTGAGATTTGCAATTTGTAATTCTGAAGTTAAGTAAATTGATTTTGTAAAAAAAAATGTTTTTAAAAATTATTTTTACTACGCGCGCACACGCATAGGCAGGAGTATTTACCGGAGGTAAGCCATCTTCACAAAGCAACATTATTATGAAACTAACCATCACAGGATATTCAACAGCGCTGTTTTCAACCTGGTATTTCATTGAAGAATTGGGATTGCTGTTTGATGCAGGCGATGGCATCACAGCTGCATTACTGCAAAAGGCGAGAAAGATAGATAACGTTTTTATTTCTCATGCAGACCGGGATCATGTAACAGGGCTGCTGCAATTCAACCAGCTGAATGCAAGAGAAGGTTTTCCCAAGATCTTCTATCCTTTAAGTTCCAGCTCCTTTCCTGCCATCGAAACCTTTTCAAAGAATTTTGATCCGCATGTAAGCGGCACTACCTGGAAGGGCATCAAAGAAAATGAGCACATCCAAATAAAAGACGACTTATATGTGCAATCCATCAGGAATAATCATGTGCCGGCAGGAAAGGATGTTTTCAAAAGTTTTGGCTACCAGGTTTACCAGGTAAAGAACAAATTGAAAAAAGAATATGCGGGTTTATCACAGGAAGCCATCTTACAACGGATCGCGGAAATTGGCAAGGAGCAAATGACTGAGCAGATCAGGACCAATATACTCACCTATTCGGGAGATACGCCGGTGGATGATCCTGAGAGATGGAACAATACAAAAATACTGATCCATGAAGCAACCTTTTTAGGAGAACAGGAGCTGCACCACGCAAACACCCACCGGAACAAGCACAGTAATTTAGAGCAGGTTTTAAGAATGGTTTCCCAATTGAATA
>NZ_DATCRF010000093.1:0-8449 GCF_036569125.1 Chitinophaga sp.
ATCCCTTCCTGGAAAAAACATTGACCGCCGGCCTGGCCGAATTTGCCGCCAGCGCCCATCCCTTTGAAGTTACCTTAAATGGTTTTGGAACCTCTTTGTTCAAAGCGCAGCGCATCCTGTACATAAAAGTAGCGCAGGAGCCGGCTATTATGAACATCCATAAAGAGCTGGTAACTTTCCTGCGCCGGGAGTATGGCTTTAGCAGAATGCTGGCCCGCGATGTGTTTAAACCGCATGTTACCGTAGCCTTTAACGACCTTACAGAACCCCAGCTGGAAGCGGCCTGGCCGGAATACGAGCACCGCCCCTTTAACATCTCCTTTAAGGTCAATAACCTTTATTTTATGCGCCATAACGGCTCCTCCTGGGAAGTACTGCAGAAGTGCAGGCTGGGACAGCCCCTGTAATTACAATTAATAATGAATAATTAAGAATTAATAATAATGGTCACCGGCATTCCAGCGTAAAGCCAGCCTCCATCATTATTAATTATTCATTCTTAATTATTAATTAAAGCTGCCGCAGGCGGCGGGTAATCGTATTGCATAAAATCGTAACTTTAGTGCAGATGGAAACAGTGGCAGTTCAAAAATATAATTTAGACGAGGAACAGGAGAAAAAGGAGATCGTCCGCCATTACCGCGCATTATTGAGGGCTTTGAAACCCCGGTTGAAGAAAGGCGACCGGGAGCTGGTGCGCACCGCCTTTGAAATGGCGGCAGATGCACACAAGGACATGCGGCGTAAATCCGGGGAACCCTACATCCTGCACCCGCTGGCAGTAGCCCAGATATGCGTGGAAGAAATAGGTCTGGGCGTACGTTCGGCTATATGCGCATTATTACATGATACCGTAGAAGATACTGAAGTAACCCTGGAAGATGTGGAACGCGAGTTCGGCAGCGAGATCGCTCATATTGTGGACGGGCTCACCAAGATCTCTACCGTTATAGATTCCAGCACCAGCACCGCACAGGCAGAAAATTTCAAGAAGATCCTGCTTACCCTGGCCGATGATCCCCGCGTGATCCTGATCAAGCTGGCCGACCGTATGCATAACATGCGTACCCTCGACAGCATGAGCCGGGAAAAACAGCTGAAAATAGCATCTGAGACCGTATTCATTTATGCCCCCCTGGCCCACCGCCTTGGCTTGTATAACATCAAGTCGGAGATGGAGGACCTGGCCATGAAATATACGGAACAGCAAACCTACCGCGACATTGCCAAAAAGCTGAAGGAAACCAAGCGGGAACGCACCCGGTATATCAACGAGTTTATTAAGCCTATCAAGGAAGTGCTGCAGGAAGAGGGGTTTGACTTTGAGATCTATGGCCGCCCCAAATCCATTCACTCCATTTACAATAAGATCAAAACAAAAGGCGTAGCCTTTGAAGAGGTATATGACCTGTTTGCCATCCGCATAATCATGAACTCCGCCCTGGAAAAGGAAAAGGCGGATTGCTGGAAGGTATATTCCATTATCACAGACTTTTACCACCCCAGCCCGGAACGTACCCGCGACTGGCTTAGCAACCCCAAATCCAATGGATATGAGGCGCTGCACGTAACGGTAATGGGCCCCCAGGGTAAATGGGTGGAGGTGCAGATCCGCTCCAAACGCATGAACGATTATGCGGAAAAAGGCCTGGCAGCGCACTGGCGTTATAAAGAAGGCAACCAGAGCCCCGCCAGCCAGGAATCTAAATTTGATCAGTGGTTTACCCAGATCCGGGAAATACTTAACAACCCGGATTCCAATACACTGGACTTCCTGGCCGATTTTAAGAGCAACCTGTTCACAGAAGAAATTTATGTATACACGCCCAAGGGGGATCTGAAGATCTTACCCGTAGGCTCCACCTCCCTGGACTTTGCCTATGCCATACACAGCGCCATTGGCAATAAGTGTATAGGCGCCAAGGTGAACTACAAGCTGGTGCCCCTGAGCCATAAGCTGCGCAGCGGGGACCAGGTGGAGATCATTACCTCCAACAAGCAAAAACCATCCGAAGACTGGCTGAACTTTGTGCTCACCGCCAAAGCCAAGTCCAAGATCAAAGATGCGCTGAAGGAGGAAAAACGGCAGATAGCCATGGACGGTAAAGCCCAGCTGGAACGTAAGCTGGACCACCAGAAAATATCCGCCAGCCAGCATAACATCAATGAGCTGGTGCAGTTCTATAAACAGCCTTCCCCGCTGGACCTGTATTATCAGATCGCCATCAGGAACATTGATCTGAAGGAGCTGAAACAATTCACGGTACTGGGAGATAAGCTGGAACCGCCCAAGCAGGTAAAACAGCCGGAGCACCAGCACCAGCCGGAAGAGCACCTGAAACATCAGGCGCCTTCCAAGAAAGATGCAGAGCTGATCATCTTCGGGGAAAGTTCTGACAAGATCGCCTATAAGCTGGCCAACTGCTGCCGCCCTATACCCGGCGATGATGTATTTGGCTTTATAACCGCCAGCGAAGGATTGAAGATCCACCGTACCAACTGCCCCAATGCCGCCCAATTGCTGGCCAACTACGGCCACCGTGTGGTAAAGACCAAGTGGGTGAAGAACCGTGAAATATCCTTCCTGACCGGCGTACGGATCATTGGGATGGATGATGTGGGTGTGATCCATAAGATCACCAACATTATATCCGGTGAGCTGAAAGTGAATATTTCCGCCCTTACCATTGAATCACGGGAAGGCTTGTTTGAAGGGCTGATCAAAGTATACGTACACGATAAAGAGGAGCTGGACGAGCTGGTAGACCGCCTGAAACGCCTCGATGGCATTCAGTCTGTGAACCGGTTAGAAGAGGAGCAGTAGTAGTCCATGGTCCATAGTCGATGGTCCATGGCCTTTATCACGCAGGCAGGTAGTCCGTGGTATTTATAGAATATTGCTACAGGCACAATTGCCTTGCGGCATATGCCATGGACCATCGACTATGGACCATGGACCCAAACAACCAGAAAATTCTCCAAATCTTCATATTTCGCCTTAATTTTGCCACTTCTTTTCTAAACTTACACAAATTATGGTAGATGTTTTGTTAGGCCTGCAATGGGGAGATGAAGGCAAGGGGAAGATTGTGGACTATTTTGCAGGTAAATATGACGTGATAGCCCGCTTCCAGGGTGGGCCAAACGCTGGTCATACTTTATATATCAATGATCAGAAGGTGGTGTTGCACACCATCCCTTCCGGGGTGTTCCACAAAAACACCGTGAACCTCATTGGTAATGGCGTAGTGCTGGACCCCGTAACCTTCCGCATGGAATGTGAAAAGGTAACCGCATTAGGCGTAAACCTGCAGGAGAACTTATTTATTGCAGAAAGAACGCACCTCATAGTACCCACGCACCGGGCGTTGGATAAAGCATCTGAAATAGCCAAAGGCAGTGAAAAGATCGGTTCTACGCTGAAAGGCATAGGCCCGGCTTACATGGATAAAACCGGCCGTAACGGTTTGCGTGTAGGCGATGTGATGTTGCCTGACTTTAAAGAGAAGTACGAAAAGCTGAAGCAGAAGCACCTGCACCTGCTGGCCGGATACGATACCCAGGAAGATATCAGCCAGGACATCATCAACTGGGAAAAAGACTTTTTTGCCGCAGTTGAGCTGCTGAAGAAAATGAATATTGTAAACGGAGAATATTTCCTGAATGAGAAGCTGAAAGCCGGTAAGAAAGTGCTGGCAGAAGGCGCGCAGGGCAGCATGCTGGATGTGGATTTTGGAACTTACCCGTTCGTAACATCCTCCAACACCATTTCTGCAGGCGTATGTACCGGTTTAGGCATAGCGCCCAAATGGATCCAGGAAGTAATAGGCGTTACCAAGGCCTATTGCACCCGTGTAGGCGGCGGTCCGTTCCCAACGGAGCTGCATGACGCCACCGGAGAAAAGCTGCGTGAAATAGGCCGCGAATTTGGCGCTACCACCGGCCGCCCCCGCCGCTGCGGATGGATAGACCTGGTAGCCCTGGATTATACCTGCATGTTAAGCGGGGTAACCCAGCTGGTAATGACCAAAAGCGATGTGCTGGATGCATTTGATGAAGTGTACGCTTGTACCGCTTATGAAGTAAATGGTACTAAAACAAGGGAAATGCCGTTTCAGTTAACCAGCCTGGATGTGAAGCCGGTATGGGAAAAGTATGCTGGCTGGAGTGATGAAGCAGCAGCCAACAGTAAGTTTTACAGCGAGTTACCGGCGGAAATGAAAGCATTTGTTAAGGAAGTGGAAGCTTACCTGAAGGTACCTGTGAAATACGTTTCCAACGGGCCTGGACGGGATCAGATACTGGAACAATAAAACCTAAAAAATTACAAAAAAAAGAGAAGAAAAAAAATTTGGCGAATAAAAAAAACTGTTAAAACTTTACGCTAAAGAAATAAGTGAACCTATTATGAAATCGAAATCTGATAACGAAAAAGAGAACAAGAAACCTACTTCGCCCAAGCCAACCAAAGGGACCCCTAAGGCTGCCGCCAAACCTAAGAAAGAAGTAGATGACGAGGACGAAGAAGATGATGAAGAGGAAACTCCGAAGAAGTCTGCTGCTGCAAAAAAATCAGATAAGCCGGCTTCTAAGAAAAGTAAAGATGATGACGACGACGATATAGATGACGATGATGACGCAGCCGATGACGATGATGATGCATGGGAAAAAGGAGAACAGGATGAAGACTATGATCCTGACTTCGAAGAGTTTGATATGCCTAAGCCTAAAGCACGCCGTGGCCGCCCGGGTAAGAAAACCGGCGACGATGACGATGATCTGGGTTTTGATGATGAGTTCAAAGACATGGACCTGTTTAACGACAGGGGCGGCTTTGATGATGACGATGACGATTTCTAAGCGTTAAAACAAACCATTATCAGGATATTTCACGATTTTCCAGTAGTCGATCATAAAGTTTTTAAACGGCAAATGTTGAATTGGTCTAACCGGTTCAACATTTGTTGTTTTTTGGACAACAATGATTACCCCTCACCGTATAACCGCTATGAAGCGCTGCTGGCAACTGAAGCATTAGAATACATTGCGCTGCCCGCCGGTAACGCGTTAGCCGCGTTGCAGCAATTCCATGATACCTGCCAGGACTGGCTGTTTGGTCACTTAGCCTATGACCTGAAGCAGGAAACCTCCGGTACTACTACTCCGTATAGCGCTGCCCGTGATAACGGCATTGCTTTTCCAGACCTGTATTTTTTCAGGCCACGGGTAGTAATGTTGTTACAAACACAGCAGGTGCAGATAGGAGGGGAGGATTTTACGGAGCAGCAGGCCCGCGAAATTTATAACGCCTGCCTGCAAATGCCTGCATATCTAGCGCCACAACGGAGTACGATAGCTGCCCCGCAGCCCCAAAGCAGCCTGCACCGGGCTGCGTACCTGGAAACGGTAAAAGCCCTGCAGGATCACATACACCGCGGGGATTGTTATGAAGTGAATTTTTGCCGGGATAATTTTATACCGGACATCAGCGTACATCCCTTAACGTTGTTTGACCAGCTGAACCGTTTATCGCCCGCTCCCTTTGCCGCTTATTACCGGGTAAAGGATCAGTACCTGCTCTGCTCCAGCCCCGAACGCTTCTTACAGCAGCAGGGTAACAGCATTATTTCCCAGCCCATTAAAGGCACTACCCGCCGTTTGGAGAATGCAGCTTTGGATGAGCAGGCCCGCAGCGCCTTATTCCAAAGCCCCAAGGAACGCGCGGAAAATGTAATGGTAGTAGACCTGGTGCGCAATGATCTGGCGCATACCGCTGTACAGGGCAGCGTGCAGGTGGAGGAGCTGTTTGGCATTTACTCTTTTGCGCATGTACACCACATGATCTCCACGGTAAAGGCTATACGCGAAAATAACATGCCTTTTACTACCGTGTTGCAGCATGCTTTCCCAATGGGCTCTATGACGGGCGCCCCCAAATTAAAGGTCATGCAGCTCATTGACCAGTATGAGCCTGTCCGCCGTGGCTTATTTTCCGGCAGCGTAGGTTACATTACCCCTACCGGTGACCTGGATCTGAATGTAGTGATCCGCAGTATCCTCTACAATGCAGCTACCGGCCACCTTTCTTTTCCTACCGGCTCAGCCATTACCTTTTACAGTGATCCTGAAAAAGAGTGGGAGGAATGTTTACTGAAGGCGGAGGCAATGGTGAAGGTGTTGAAAGCATAAAGCATAAAGCGTAAAGCCAAAAGCAAAAAGCCCCGATGCCGGATGCTCCACTACCTATGTTCGTACAAATTGCTTTCGTGATATATTTCCGGCTTTAACCTTTCTGCTTTCCGCTTTCTGCTTTTTTACCTAAATTTAATACTACCTTAATACTACGGTAAAGGTCATTTCCGATCTTTAGCGCTTGTAATCGATACGCTGCATATGCAGGAATATGTACCACAAATAAGGGAAGGAAATGCCGCCGCTTTCAGAGATCTGTTTTACGCAGTAAAGGATCCGCTGTTCGGCTATGCCTGTAAGCTGTGCCGGTCTCCGGAGCTGGCAGAAGAAGTAGTGCAGGAGGTATTCATGAAGCTGTGGATCAACCGCCAGCAGCTGAAAGAAGAGCTTTCCATCAAATCTTACCTTTATACAGCCACCAAACACACCGTATTTAACCTGCTGAAAAAAGCCGCCCTGGACGAAAACCTGCGCCAGGCCATCTTTTACCGCGAACCTGCCTCGCTCAATACTACAGAAGAAGCCATTTCCCTGGCAGAGCTGCAGCGCTGGAACAACCAGGTGCTGGAACAGCTGCCGCCCCAGAGAAGGCTGATCTATTCCATGAGCCGCATTGACGGCCTTTCCCACGAAGAAATTGCCAGTAAGCTGGGTTTATCCAAGAACACGGTAAAAGACCAGATCACAAAGGCCAGCCGTTTCCTGCGCACACAATTCCATACGCATTACGACCAGCACGACATGATCGTGCCCCTGCTCATTATCACCAGCTGCCAGGTAATGCTGCATGCAGGCGTCTGAAAAAAAAATTTCAACCAGGATCGTCCCTTTTAACCGCCGGATTGTATTAATACAAAATGGATATCAGAGAACTGTTCATAAAACATGCACAAGGCGCCTGTACAGCGGAGGAAAAAGCCCTGCTGGTAGCCTGGCTGCAGGAAAATGAGGATGCCGCAGCGCTGCCTGATCCGGAGGAGCTGATGGAGGTAACCACCCTGCCGGTGCTGGAAGCAGCAGCTGCAGAGCGCATTCTTGGAAACATTCTCGAAACGCCGCCTGTAGTGCCTGTACGCCGGAACTACCGGCCGCTGATGATCCGTTGGGTGGCCGCTGCCGCAGTGGTATTGGGCCTGGTAGCCACCACATTATGGTGGAACCGCCCGCAGGCACAATGGGTAAGCGTGCGCACGCCCTATGCACAAATGCGCACTATTACCCTGCCGGATGGCAGCACCATTCACCTGAATGCTAACTCGCAGCTGAAATATGACAGTAATATGCAGCGCAGCACGGCGCGGGAGGTATGGCTGCAGGGCGAAGCTTTTTTTGAAATAGCCCCTGCCGCCGCGCAGTTCACGGTACATGCAGGCCAGGGTTTACAGGTAGCCGTATTAGGCACCCGGTTTAATATAACACATAATGATAGTACCATACAGGTAGTGCTGAACAGCGGGCGGGTAAGCGTAAAGGCGGCCAACAATACGCCTGTGTTGCTGATGCCCGGCGAAATGGCCGTATACCATGGGGGCGCGCAAACCTTGCAGAAACAGGCAGCAGACACCCTGGTGCTCACCGGCTGGAAGGATCATGTACTTACCTTTCACCAAACCAGCCTGCAGGACATTGCAGGGTTAATACAACGTCACTTTGGCGTGCAGGTGGTATTTACTGCACCGGAGCTCAGCAGGCTCCAATTCACAGGTACAGCGCCAGCAGGCAACCTGGAGCTGCTTTTATCTATTCTTGAAAGATCGCTTGATATCAGGGTCAATAAAACAAACGGGCAAGTAGTGATCCGGCCGGCTCACTGATCTATTTGCCTGCAAACATTCTTCATCGGAAAAAAATATGGTTATGCACAAAACGCTACTTATAAAAAGAGTAGTAACAGGCATTATTATTTTGCATGCATTGGGTTGTTGTCTGAATACCGCCTACGCACGGCAAAATATGATGGCAAAGGCCGGCAAAGGGGACATCCGGCTTTTGCACCCGCTGGAAGCAGTGTTACTGCAGCTGGAAAACACGCACAAAGTAAAATTTAACTACAACAGCAATCTCCTGTACGGCAAAACCGTAAGCGACGCCATTTACCGTAAAGTAACGCAGGAAGAGCTGCAAACCGCCCTGCCACAGCTGCTGCACCCTTTAGGGCTAACCAGTGAGCTGGTGTACGGTAACTATTACGCCATACATAGCATAGCCGGTGAGCAAAAAGCCGAACAGCAGGTAACAGTAAGCGGCAACATTACAG
>NZ_DATCRF010000094.1:0-11908 GCF_036569125.1 Chitinophaga sp.
TGATATTTGTAATGCGGTATAACAAGTTTGTTTATGCTTTTTCCAACAATATCAGCGCATGGTGTGTGCCCTGGTACTGGTTATAAATTAAGATCCTGTTTAAGTGTTGCGGCGCGGTGCCACTATACAGTACGCCGGCCGGTACCTGCTGCTGTTGTATGATCTGTGCGCCCATCCACATGGCAAATGCGCTGGCGGTAGGATATTCGCCGCACAAATGTTTAAACGCCGCGGTGGCCGTTTGCGGGAACAAGGTTTGTGTAAGCTGCGCGTAAGCGGCCTCTTCCCCCGCATTCCCATTGCGGCCGGTGATCAGCAGGTCAATATCAGTTGTGCTTAGGCGATGCGTGGCTAAAAAGCCCTGTATAGCGCTGCTTACCTCCTGTTGGGAAGCTGGTTTATACAAGGTATCCAGCCCCGTTAATTTTACCGCACCTTTTGCCGTACCCAGCACAAAAAAGGCAGCGCCTTCACCGGCAATAGTACCTTTTGTAGTGCTTTGCAGCAGCGCGGTATTGCGTACCGGCTCCTGCTTGTATAATCCGAAACGGGATAAAATGGTGTGGCTGTGATCCGTGATCTCATCTACCCCGCCTATTAAGATCTGCTGTGCGGTTTTTTCCCGCAGCATCATGATGCTATCCAGCAGCGCGCTTTCAAAAGAAAAACCTTTATGTACAAAAGTGCTGTTGTAGGCGTGGCAGCCCAGCAGCAGCGCTATTTGCCCGCTCACAGTATTGTGGGTGGATTGTATGAACGGGGTGGGCGACAATGCGCTCTCCTGCCCCTGGATCATCCTGGTCAGGAAAACGCCGGTATCGGCCAGGCAGCCATAAGCGGTGCCGGTAATAATAGCATCCGGCATTTCAATACCTGCCTGCTGCAAGCCTAATTTGGCTGCTCCTATTCCCATTTTAACCACACGGCCCATACGGCGCATGGTGTTTGCATCCGGGATCCACTGCTTATAATCCGGGTCCAGCACTTTCAGGCGGTTGCCTTCATACTCCCGGATCTCTGCCAGGAACGGGCCTTCCGCCGCAGTTTGCTGCGGTGATACACAACCCATACCCTGGATGTAAATATTCATGCTTGCTTCCTTGTAATTAATAATTAAGAATGAAGAATTAATAATTATGGTGAAGTATTCCGACTACACCACGTTTCTTCTTCATACTGCTATTCCTTTGAAAATACCAGGCTGGAACAGTTACCGGCAAAGCCAAAGGAATTAGACATTACATGCGACAATTTATTACCGCTGGAAAAAACCGTAGCCGGCGCCACCGGCCACTCCTTCATAGGCGTGGCAAACCGTGCATTCGGGTAAATAATACCCTGCTGCACTGCCAGTGCGGAAAACACGGCTTCTATACCACCGCTGGCGCCCAGCGTATGCCCGGTAAATGATTTGGTAGAGCTAACAGCCGGATAGTCTGGTGCAAACAAACGTTCAATGGCTTTGCCTTCAGAAGAATCGTTATTCTGCGTACCGGTGCCATGCAGGTTAATGTAGGCAATATCCTTTGGCTGCAGTCCGCTCATATCCAGCGCGCCTTTCATAGCCAGGTAATTACCTGTACCGTCCGGCGAGGAAGCGGTCTGGTGATATGCATCGCTGGTATTGGCATAACCGCTTAAGCGGCACCAGGGCGCATTGGGCAGCTGTTTACGTATAGCGTCGCTTACCAGCACCACGTAACCCGCGCCCTCACCCAGGTTCAGGCCCGTACGGGTATCATCGAACGGCCGGCAGGGCTGCTGGTCCAGGATCATGAGGGTGTTAAACCCATTCAATGTAAAACGTGTAAGCGCATCCGTGCCACCGGCTATTACAATATCTACAATATTGTTGCGGATAAGGCGTGCGCCATACATCAATGCATTAGCGCCGGATGAACAGGCGGTGCTGATGGTTGCTACCTGGTGGCGGATGCCCATGGCATCTGCTACCAGCTCGGTAACGCTGCCGCATTCATGATGCACTACCTGCTGCAAATGCCCTTTGGCAGGATCCTGCAGGTAATCAGCAAAAAAATCTTCTGTTTTATCCATCCCGCCAACGGTGTTGGCGGATATAAAACCTACGCGGTATTGTAACACATCGCCCAGGCCGGTGCTGTCCCAGGCTTCCTGTGCAGCTATTTTGCTCAGCAGGGCTGTGCGGCTGATGTGTGCAGGCATGCCGGCTTGGGCGGCCAGCATAGCATTATCTGCCTTTACTTCCGCTACCGGGAATACGCCACGGTGTACGGTTTGCAGGTACCGCACCTCCTCCATGCCTGGCTGCATGCGGCTGAAAGCCTCCACGCAGGCGGGCAGGGTAGCGCCTATACCGCAAATAACGCCGCCACCGGCTATCCATACCGGCTCACTCATCCCGGCTGTTTTTGCTGCGCAGTAATGTATGTTGCCATGGTGCGCACAGACTGGAATATTTCAGGACCCTGTTCGGGGTTAGCAATGCGGATGCCATAGTGCTGCTGTAATAATACGATCAGCTCCAGCGCATCAATTGAATCCAGGCCCAGGCCTTCTTTAAACAAAGGCTGATCGTTCCCGATATCTTCCGGTTTTACTTCCTGCAGGTTCAGCTGCTCAATGATCTGCGCTTTCAGATCCGCCATCAATTTTTCCATATATAAAACACAAGTAATTTTAGATTTTAGATTTACGATTTTAGATTTGGTAGATGCGGCTTAATTAATGTGCTTCTAAAAGATCTAAATCATATATCCTAAACGTCACTACTCTTTTAGATCGATGAAACCACTCCGCGGAGCACTTTCAAATCTAAAATCTAAAATCGTAGATCGTAAATGTTGTTCATTTCCGCTACCGTGAACGGCCGGCTTTCTTCCCGCTGCTGCCTTTCTACCAGGTATAGCACCGCCTCATACTGCTGTTCCATCACCTCTACCCAGCCGCAAATGCAGGCAGTAGCAACACCGGTATCCAGCAATATCTGCGCGTAGGCCATTACCTGCTGCGCATCAAAACCGCCGGTGGTAAAGAAGATATGTTCTCCCTTAAAGCCATGGCGGATGCATATTTCCCCTATTACAATATTAGCCAGGGTATATACAAACAGCGCAGGGCTGGGAATATCTTTTACTGTATTGTAGTAACGCAGGTCCGTATCCAGGCTGGCGCTGCGGTTGCTGAGCACAATGGCCACCTGCTCCGGCAAATGATCTTCTACCGGTGCAGTGCGCAATAATACTTCTGCAGCCAGCCACCCCAGCTTGCTGAGCGCATCCATTTTATGGAACTTGGGATACTGCCCCGAAAAACGGTCGTACCCCCTGCGCAGAAAATCAGTAAGCTCCGCAGCCGGCGCATCCTGCCACAGCAGGCTGCCGTTGCTGAACACCTGCTGATCCCTGATCACACAGCTTGCTGTAATATATGCGTTAGCGTTACTCAATGTTCTTCATTCAGTTTATCCAGCTTTCCCATTACTTCAATGGTGCGGGCCAGGCGTTTCAGCACCGTATCGTGATTGCTCACAAAAGGGTTGCTCATATCCCAAACATAACCGGCCAGCACGGAACAGATCTGCTGTTTTACCAGCGGGTCCGGATCTTTTTTAAAGAAAATAGTATCCAGCGTACCTTCATACCAGGCCATTACATAAGAGCGGAATGTGTTTACGCCCTGCATAGTGGGGGCCATATATTCCGTTTCCCAATCTACCGCTTCTCCTTTCAGCTTGCGGATCACCAGCTTGGAAGCTGTTTGGCTGGATACGCAGGCCAAAGTTACGCCAGATGAAAAGATCGGGTCCAGGAATTCTGTTACATTGCCTGTAAGCACAAAACCATCGCCATAAAACTTATCGGTAGTGGCCGACCATGATTCCAGGATCCGCGGCTCAAATACCAGCGGCACATCCCTGAAACGCTCCCTGGTATAAGGTTCTGTTTCCAGCAGAGCGCGGTATTGCTGCTCCGGCGTACCGGGGTATTGTGCAAAAAATTCCGGGTCGCCCACAAAGCCCAGGGAGGTTACCCCGGTGGCAAAGGGAATGATCCAGATCCATACGCCTGGCTTGTGCACCACCGCGGTAATACGGTTCGGCTCGTCGGCCATGGAGCGGCGAATATCATTGGTATGTGCAAACAACGCCCTGCGCGGCTGCAGCATAGAATTTTTTTCCAGGTTAAACAGGCGGGGTATTACCCGGCCATAACCACTGCCATCTACAATAAAGCGGGCCGCTATCTCCTGCCGGTTGCCCTGCACATCTTCTACCGTGGTTACACTATCTGATCCATTAAAACGTATGCCTGTCACCGTAGTTTCATAGGCTATGGGTATGCCCATGCTTTCACAGGTATCGGCCAGTGTTTTATCAAAATCGGCCCGGGTTACCTGCCAGGTCCAGTCCCAACCGGGCGTATATTGTTCTTTAAAAGTAAAATCACATATACCGTCGCCTTTTACGAACTTGGCGCCGGATTTCTGCTGAAAACCTTTTTTCTTAATGGCCTCAATAAAACCTGCTTCCTGCAGGGCTTCCATACTACGCGGCAGCAGGCTTTCCCCGATCACGAACCGCGGGAATTTTTGCTTCTCCACGATCTTTACCCTGTAACCCGCCTGGTGAATAATAGATGCTGCCACGGTGCCTGCAGGCCCCGCGCCAATTACCAACACATCTACTTGTTCTGTTTTCATCTGTAACAATTTATAGGTAGGAATTAATTAGAACATTATGCTTTCACACATTTCAATAAGGTGTAGCTTAATCCCATCTGGTTATTTTCGTCCACTACCTGCAGGCCTGCATTTTGAATACACTGGAAAAATTCATCGGTATGGTACATCTGGCTGTTGCCATTGGCCATAGCAGTAAAATACAGGGAGGTTTGCTGTAAGCAGAAAGCTGCAGATTTAAATACCTGCCGGTTCCAGAAGGGTTCCAGTATATAAATGGCGCCGTTGGGGGTAAGCGCTTCCCGGCAGCGTTTTAAAATAGATTCGATCTCCGGTTCGGAAAAGCAGTCCAGGAACTGGCTCATCCAGATCACGTCGAAGCCCTGCGGAAAAGGCAGGCTTTCATCCAGGATGTTGGCTTCATGGAAAAACACACGGTCGGCCACACCAGCATCCTTCACCCGTTGCTGCGCAATGGCTATTTCACCCGGCAGGTCAAACATGGTTACCTGCACTTCTTGATCATAAGCAGTGCTGGCCAGTGTCCATTTACCGGTATTGCCGCCAATATCCAGCAGCCTGCGGGGCTTATCTTTAAACACAATTGGCAGTGCCTGCGGAAAAGCAAGGTCAGAATAATAGTGATCAAAATCGAACCAGCTTTTGCCTATTTCCGGCGGCAGCAAAGGCAAACCGGGGTAAATAGTATCCCAGGGACCCAGCTCCTTTAACCCGGCAGGGCGGCCTTCTTCCAGGCTGTCCTTCAGGTGGTACATGCCTTTGTAACAGATATCCTGCACAAAGTCCATGTTAATACGTGTGAGCTGATCATGCTCAATGAAATATCCTGTTTTGGTAAGGGAGTATCTTTTATTGTTAACGATCAGCAGCTCCATGCCCAGGCCGGCTTCCAGCAATACGCGGATGGCGTAGCGTGACAGCTTTACTTCCTGCATGATCTCTTCAATGGTTAATCCGTTGGCGCCGCTTTTGCTCACTATCTTTAAAATGCCAAAATCCCGCAGGGCGCGGGAAGCCTGGAAAGCCACAGGAGCAAAGGCAAGCTGCAGGGCGGCTTCTTTGGCCTGCAATGCTGTTTTCGTTTCTTTGGTGAAAAATTCCATTATTAAGATTTACGATTTTAGATCTTAGATTTACGATTTGCGGAAATCTAAGACCGTTCGTTTATTATTCCTTTGAAAAAACCATTGCGGCATTACATCCTCCAAAACCGGATACTGTTTTCAGGTAATGCTGCATAGGCTGCCGGGTTAAGGTGCTGCTTACATTTACCGGCATGCTTACACCCAGCTGCTCAAAGCCCAGGGTAGGTATAACCGTTTGCTGCTGCAATGCATGAATGCCTATAATGGCTTCTATTAAACCGGCGGCGCCCAGCGTATGGCCGTAATAACCTTTAAAGCTATTTACCGGCCTGTCCTGCAAACCGGCCAGGTGCAAGGCTTTGGCCTCCATTTCATCATTATACAATGTAGCCGTGCCGTGGGCCGATACAAATCCTATATCGGCCGGCGTAAGCCCGCTGTTTAACATAGCATGGCGCATGGCCATTCCCAGTTCCGCACCGGTACGTGAGGGGCCGGAAATATGGTTGGCATCATTACTCACAGATCCCGCATTTACCACCACTGCATTTGCAGGCGCTAACGACGCCTGCTTAGTGAGTATTACGGTAGCGGCCCCCTCCCCTAACGTTACACCTTTACGCGCTGCATCAAAGGGGCGGCAGGGCTCATTACTTACTGCCTGGAATGATTGAAAACCGGATAGTACAAATTGCGTAACCACATCAGCGCCGGTAACCACCGCATGATCATATAAACCTGCTGTTATTAAACGTTTGGCTGTTAAAATAGCCAGCAGCCCGGATATGCAGGCGTTGCTCACTACCAGCGGCGCTGCCGTAAAATTGAAATACGCTGCTACCTTTTTAGCGGTAGCAAACAATTCCATTTCGCCTAAAGGCGGTTGTGCCGGCTGCTGTTCCAGCAGCTCAATATTCCCTTTGGTGGTAGATACAATGAAGGCGGTACGCTCATTGGTAATATCCAAACTGGTTTGCGCCAAAGCTTCCTGAACGGACAGGATCAGCAGCTGCTCAAACTTCGTATACCCTTCCAGGTTACTACCGTTACTATAGGCTTCCAGCTGCCCGGGAGCCATTATTGCAGCATAAAAGTCAGCAGGGGATAATAAGCGGCTATACTGTAGCTGAATACCGCTTTTGCCCCGGCATACCGCAGCAAAGTTCTCTGCTGTTGTACGGCCCAGGGGCGCCACAATATTATCTGCTATTACATATACCTTACTCATAATAATCCACACTGTTTCTTCCACGCTTCAAAAAACGGAGGTATTGTTAGTTGCAGCGAGGAAGTGGCCGTATCCAAAAAAACCTGTACAGAGGACCCATCTGCCACCAGCTCACTGGTAGCGGGATTGTACAGGCGGTACGTAAATTTAATTTTAGCGGCGGGCGTATCCACATATTTCACTTCCACTATTACCCGGTCGCCATAACGGAGCGAGCGTTTATAATTGCATTCCACCTTCACTACCGGCACCGTGTAACCGTAATTAAAGATATCCAGGTAGCGCAGGCCGTATTTTTCGCCGAATGCTTCCCGCCCATCTTCAAAATACCGGATATAATGCCCGTGCCATACAATACCCAGTGGATCTGCTTCATTAAACTTTACCAGTATGTTGGCCCGCTCTGTTAACTCCATGCTTTATGCTTTACAGGGGCTGACTAAAAGAATGTAAAATCATAAATGTAAAATGTAAAATATCAAAGTGAATTACACGGTATTCCAGCATTATCCTTTTACATTTTACATTTTACATTTGAAATTTTACATTTTACATTCTTTTCTGGTCAGCTAATCCAATATCAATTCTTTGCTTTCCAGTCTTTATACTTATGCTTCTCCACGTCTTCCAGCACCTTATGGATGGTATAGGCCCAGTAGTTACGGAACCCAAAACCCTGTGCCTTCCCTTCTATTTTTTCCGCCAGCAGCACTTTTTTAGTGCCCATATCAACCAGCGTTACATATACATTCGCTGCTTTTTCGGCCTTGCTCATACCGTCCATTACAAACAGCAGGCCCACGCCTTTTTTACCGTTAAAATTGTAGCCCTTTACCAGCTTCTCTACATCTTCCTGCTTCAGGCGGTTGTAGTCGGAAGCATTGTCAGACTTCAGGGTGGCGGTGTTGGTGGTTTCGTTGTGCTTGTTCACCAGGGCCAGGTCTGTATTTACCGTTTTGTGGAAAGCGGCTGCAATATCATATTTCTTGGGCTCATTCACCACTACGGCGTTAATAGCGGGAAAATTACGGTCGCGCATGTCATTGGCATCCGTAACCGGCTCTCCGATCACCCTGGCCTGGGTAAAGTCGATGCCCAGGTAGGTCAGCGGCTCATCGGAGGAAAAAAAATCTTTCAAGGTTTGCGCCTGTGTGCTTACAACGGACAGCATGGCGGCCAACAATAAGGAAATGTGTTTGTGCATGACTTTTACTGTATTTAGGGGGTTATGAAAATCTTCATTTCGCATTGGGCCATCAGCTTCCCGTTCCAGGTTACTTTGCCGGTAACCATGGTGGCGTTAAAAACCGCGTGGCCTACCTGTGTGGTGGTTTCTATAAACGCACCGGCCGGGGGCAGCTCAAATATTTCCAGATCCTTTACGGCGCCAATATAGCCCATGGGTACCGGTGCATTATCCCGTACGGCCTGGTAGCCGGCACTGGCAGCCGCCGTTTGCGCTATATTTTCCATGAGCCCCGGCGGGGTAAGCACCCCATCCTGCACAAAAATATTATCGTCGCTGATATGCAGCCCGCTGCGGGTAAAAGGGCCTTCTGCTTCCAGGATGCCACTGATCATTACAATGGGCGCCCGTTGTGGAATATAATGTATAATATGGTCTGAATGAATGAACATCAATGTTGTGGTTATGATTATGGTTACTCCCAGAAATCGTAATAGTTAAACCATTGCTCCGGATACTGCCGTACCTTTTCTTCCATCACATGAACAAAATCCTGTACGGCTTCCTGCACCCCCTGTTTCCTGCGGCCATGGTATTCCCGGGGAGGGGTGGCGAACAGGTGATAATGGGTGGCAGATTCCTTAAATGCAAATACCAATGATACGGGTACCCGGAAAGTGGCCGCCAATAAAAAAGGCCCGGCCGGGAACCGCGCATTACTACCTAAAAACAATGCGGTTTCCGTTTTGTTGCCTTCCAGGAACCGGTCGGCATGCATACACACCAGCTCGTTATTACTCAACGCATCATTAATAGCGTAAATGTGCGATAAATCATCCTTAATTACAATAACATTTACATTCCGCTCACCGGTAACCGTGGAAAGGTATTGCTTGATACGCTCATGCTCCCCGTCGAACATCACAATATTAATGCGGGTTTCCAGCCGTTTAAACAGGTGGCCGGCCACTTCCCAGTTGCCCAGGTGTGCACTTAATAGTATACCACCCTTCCCGGCTGCTATCAGCTGCCGTAAATGATGTTCCCCCTCAAACTGGAATGTAAATTTATTGGGGATGCCGGCCATTACCACCACCTTATCTATCAGCGTTTGCCCGAACACGTAATAATTACGGTATACACTGCGCAAAGAACGCCACCAGCCATACCCTATTTTGGTACGAAAATATCTGAAGATGGGTCTTGAAGAACTGTGGGAAAACAAAAAATAATACCCTGCCACACACCTTAAGAGCGCATAAGCCGGCCATATCCCCCCATAACGCAAGATGTCAATGAATATCCGGTATCCTAGCTTATTGCCTTTAGACTTCCCCTGCCACGACGGCATTATACCAGCTCTTTTTGTTTTAAACAACGGGCTACATAATCATAAAAATCCTGGAAGGTAGCAATGCTCTGAAAATCTTCCGGATTCACTTTAAACCCGAAATTATTTTCAATTACCACAACCAGGTCTATGTAGTCCAGGCTGTCCAGCTCCAGGGTTGATTTGAGGTTAGCTTCAGGCGCAATTTTCGCGGGGTCCGCTTCAAACTCCTCAATAAGGAACGCATTTGTGGTTTGTATGATCTCTTTAATGTCCATAATAGTGTAACTCT
The DNA here is from genome assembly GCF_036569125.1 of Chitinophaga sp. GTDB lineage: Bacteria > Bacteroidota > Bacteroidia > Chitinophagales > Chitinophagaceae > Chitinophaga. The sequence goes on from NZ_DATCRF010000094.1 coordinate 9,802, forward strand.
ATCAGTATAGGTTGATTAAAAAATAAAAGTGTGACCGGTTATTGTTGTTAAACCCAATTACAATGGTAAATTGTACTCAAAGTTAATAATATATTATAAGTTATCACAAAGGCCGTTCGCCGGGCCGGGGTTATACTATTGCTGGGCTACAAGAATTAGGACCAAACGATTGAAATACAGCTATTTCCCCTCCCATTTCCGAACGATGAGGGAGGAATTCGTCCCCCCAAAACCAAAGGAATTAGACAAAAATATATTAAAATCTTTATTAATAGTGCGATCCGCAATATTTAATCTGGCGGCATCCTCATCGGGGTTTTCCAGGTTAATATTCGGGGCTATGAACCCGTGCTGCATCATCAGCATAGAATACACGATCTCACTGGCGCCTGCCATCCAGCACTCATGCCCGGTCATTGACTTGGTGGAGCTGATGTAAGGGTTGGATGACCCGAACACCTCGTACAGCGCTTTGGCCTCACTGGCATCACCTGCCGGCGTAGAAGTGGCGTGGGCGTTGATATACGGAATATCGCCGGGCTGCATGCCGGCATCTTTCAATGCTATTTGCAAGGACCTTACCGGCCCTTCTACTGTTGGGTTGGAGATATGCGCCCCATTGGAAGAAAAACCATATCCCAGCACCTCGCCCAGGATAGTGGCGCCCCTGCGCTGCGCCGATTCCAGGTTTTCCAGTATAACGGTGGCTGCACCGCCGCTGGGTACCAGCCCATCCCGGTCCCGGTCAAAGGGGCGGGAGGCTTTTGCCGGCTCATTTTCCCGCATGGAAAAGGTGGCAATACCGTCAAAATTACCCATGGCATACTTATTCACTTCCTGTGCGCCGCCACAGATCACACAATCCTGCATACCATTCTTAATGAACATATACCCCAATCCAATAGCGTGCGAGCCACTGGCGCAAGCCGCGCTTACGCTGAAGTTAACGCCCCGCAGCTTGAAAATGGTGGCCAGGTTCATATTCACGGTAGAGTTCATGGTCTGGAATACAGAACCGGAACCTACCAGCATGGTATCTTTCTTTTCACGGATCACATCCATGCTTTCTATCACGGCACGGGCAGTACTGTCGTTACCGAACAGCAATCCAATATCGGTACGTTCTATATAATCGGGATCAATGCGCGCCTGGGCCAGGGCCTCTACGGTGCTCACATATGCAAACTCGGCCTGCTCCGGCATTGTAAGCCGTGCACGCCGGTCCAGCGCTCCTTTTAAATTGGGCCGTTCAATAGCACCGGTCAGTGCGGAACGGTAACCAAAGGCTTTTCTTTCCGGGTCCATAACAATGCCTGATCTTCCCTGGTACAGCGAGTCCCGGACTTCCGCCTGGTCCTTGCCTATACAGGAATAAATCCCCATGCCCGTAATCACTACTCTGTTCATATCGATAGCTGTTAGCTGTTAGCTATTGGTCGTTAGCTAACGGCTTATTTACGTATATAGACCTCCGTTAACAGACAGCACCTCGCCGGTAATGTACCCGGATGCTTTGGAGGCAAAGAAGCCCACGGCATCCGCCACTTCTTCTGCCGTACCAAAACGGTTCATGGGTATTTGCGCGGCCAGCTCCTTTTCATTCAGCTCCGCTGTCATATCTGTTTTAATAAAGCCGGGCGCAACGGCATTCACCGTTACCCCCCGTTTGGCCACTTCCTGCGCCAGGGCCTTGGTAGCGCCAATTACGCCTGCCTTGGCAGCGGAGTAATTGGTTTGCCCCGGCAGCCCTTTAATGCCGGACAGGGAAACAATGTTAATGATACGCCCGTAGCGTTTCAGCAACATGTTATTCAGCAGCTGCTTGGTCACATAAAAGAACCCGTTCAGGCTGCTGTTCAGCACATTGTGCCATTGGGCGCTGTTCATCCAGAACAGCAGGTTATCTTCCCGGATGCCGGCATTGTTCACCAATACCTGCACCTGTTTATCTTTATTGTTTTCCAGCCAGGCGCCTAATACAGCCTGTACATCCTCCTCATTCCCTACATCAAACTGCAGCAGCTCACCATCGCTGCCTTTGGCCCGCACTGCATCCAGGGTTTCCTGTGCCGCAGCGGTATTGCCTTTGAAATTAATGATCACATGA
>NZ_DATCRF010000095.1:0-4329 GCF_036569125.1 Chitinophaga sp.
GTTCACTACAGAGCTGCCCAAAACCTTTAACCCTAAAAAGTTTGATCCGGAGGAATGGGCCGTACTGGCAAAGCTGGCCGGCATGAAATACGTGGTGTTCACTACCAAGCACCATGCAGGCTTTTGCATGTGGGATACCAAAACCACGGATTTCAATATTATGCATACCCCTTTTAAGCGCGATGCGCTGAAGGAGATCATAGCGGCTTTTCGTAAGCAGGGCATTGCCATTGGCCTGTATTTTTCACCGGAAGATTTTCACTACTTCTGGAAACATCATATTCCCCTGGGCCGGATGCAGGTGCCGCAGCACTTCCCTGCCCAGAACCCGGAGCTGATGGCTTATGATAAGGCACAGGTGAAAGAGCTGCTTACGCAATACGGAAAAATAGACCTGATATTTTTTGACGGCCCGGCAGATGGGTTAAAGGAATATGCCTGGCAGCTGCAGCCGGATATACTGGTAACGCGCGGCGCCATGCGCACACCTGAGCAGGAGCTGCCCAACCAGCCGGTGCCCGGCCCCTGGGAAGCCTGCTTTACCATGGGAACAGACTGGCAGTGGAAGCCTACCAACGATCCCCAGAAATCCGGTACAGAGATCATTAACATGCTTATTGAAACCCGCGCCAAAGGCGGTAACCTGCTCATGAACGTAGGGCCTAAGGCAGATGGGGAGATCCAGATAGAGCAGGAATCCCTGCTGCGCGAGCTGGCTTTATGGAACATGGCTAATGAGGAAGGCATTGCTGCCATCCGCCCCTGGAACATTATCCGCGAGGGTAATATCTGGTTCACCAAGGCAAAAACCGGCAATACCGTGTATGCCTTTGTACCTGCCGGTACGGAATGGAAATATGGAGAGCGTAAGGACCTGGTGCTGAAAACCCTGGAGGGTAATGCACAAACCAAAGTATCCGTATTAGGCTATGGCAGTGAGCTGGTGGAGTATAAAAAGGATTTTGATGCGCACATCTATGTACAACCCACCCCTGTTGGGCTGGTGATCAGCGCTGTGAACGGACAGCGCTTTTACACCAATAACAAGTGGCCTAACCCGGTAGTGCTGAAAATTGAGAACGTGCAGTATAAGCCGCAGAATGATCACTCTACCCGGGCTGAGCTGGACGGCGCTAAATAATTTTAGTATTTATCGTCATTCACCTCTACCCAATATTTATCAGGGTCCTGCAGGTACACTTGCTTAACACCATCTACCCGCAGGGTATATTTCTGCTTTTCGCCCTGCCAGTTGCGGAAGGGAATGTGCAGCTTATTGAGCTTAAGAATAAAATCATCTATAGAGGGCACGCTGAAACATAAGTGTGCGGCTATATCATGTTCTGTAACTTCCTTTGCAGCCTTGATCAGGTGCAGCTGGCTGTGTGGGCCTATCTTCAGCCAGGTATGCTTGCCGTCGTGGAACGGTTCTGCCAGGGTGTCTATCTCCATTACATCGCGGTAAAAAGCAGTGGCTTTATCCAGGTCGTATACGGCAATGGCTATATGATTTAATACCGGGCTTTTATGCTGCGCATGCGCGTTAAATGATAATGTTATAATGCCGGCGCAAAGGAGCAGGCCGGCGCGTACCAGTTTTTTCTTCATACAACAATATACGCCGTGGATCTTATACGGACAATAGACTATCCTGTTACTATTTTATAAATGAGTAAGGGGCTTTCATTGTGCTGAATGCCCTAGTTTTGGGGTATGAACTACAAATTATTAGGCAGCTCTGATCTGAAGATCAGCGAAATCGCTTTTGGGGCCATGTCTTTGCAGGGCAGTGATGCAGATAATGCCGCTTTAATACAGCAGGCGCTGGCCGCCGGTATCAATTATTTCGATACGGCAGATCTGTACGACAAGGGCGCTAATGAAATTACGCTGGGAAAAGCCTTGCAGGGCAAACGCAAAGAGGTGATCATTGCCACCAAAGCAGGCAACCAGTGGCGGCCCGATGGCAGTGGCTGGGACTGGAACCCGCGGAAGGAATATATTTTAAGCGCCGTTGAGGGCAGCCTGCAACGCCTGCAAACAGATTATATTGACCTGTACCAGCTGCATGGCGGCACGCTGGAAGATAATATTGATGAAACGATCGAGGCCTTTGAACGGCTGCAGGAACAGGGCAAGATCCGTTATTACGGCATATCCTCCATCCGCCCGAATGTGATACGCGCCTATGTGGAAAGGTCCCGCATAGTAAGCGTAATGATGCAATACAGCCTGCTGGACCGCCGCCCGGAAGAAACCTGTTTTGAGCTGCTGCAGCAGCATAACATCGGCATCCTGGCCCGGGGCAGTGTGGCCAAAGGCTTGCTTGTAAATAAACCTGCCGCTGCATATTTAAATTATACGGCAGATGAAGTACAACGCGCAGCCAGCGCCATTAAAGCCCTTTCCAGTGCACAACGCGGACCTGCGCAAACAGCCCTGCGTTTTGTGCTGCAGCAAAGGCCGGTGACGGCTGCGGTGGTAGGCATACGTACGCCTGAACAGCTGAAAGATGCGGTGGCTGCAGCTGATGCGCCTTTGCTGAATGCTGTGGAGCTGGAACAGTTAAAAGCAGCGGTAGCGGTAAATGTGTATGAGCAGCATCGTTAATGGGCCTCGTTGATTCATCAGCAGGTGTTTGCGGCAAGTATTTTAAAACGCCAGCAGCTTTCCCTGCTCGGGGAAAATAAGCCGCAGGTGCAGCGCATTCATGTTGGTTAACTGTTTATGAATAGCTGCTTCGTTATTGCCGGTGGGTTTAATATGCGTGATCACTACCGGAAGGCCCTTTACACCATGTGACCCGCTCAGGCTATCCAGCGTATGCATTTCCTGCATCAGCAGGCTGGGGGTAAGGTGCCCGAACAGCTGCTTCCGTGGCTGTTCTTCGGGGAACGATACTTCAATAAAAATAGCTTTCAGCTGTTTGGCCTTCAGCAAGGGTGCTACCCTTTGCCATAACTGTAACAGCTTGTCCGATCCCTCAATGGCATCTGCACCGGTATCACCCAAATAAAGTAAATAAGCATCTTTGGAACGCACCAAAAAAGCCGTGCTCTGGAAAGGTGCGGAGTGGCTTAACGGGAACGCCTGTACGCTTAATTCTGTTTGCGCAACCGGCGTTGCTTCAGCGGGCGTCATGGGGCTGTAATGGTATTTTTTCAGCTGCGGTGTTTCGCCGGCATCCGCAAAGTTGGCCCAGCTTTTCCAGGAAAAGTATTTGTCATTGATCACATCCAGGCAAAAGGGCAGGCCATAAATGGTTTTGGCTGTATCGTCCGGGGAGTTGATGATGAGCCCTGCCACATGATCCAGGTGGGGATGGGAAATAAAGTATGCTTTTACGTTTTGCCGCAGCACATCACCAGCCGGTTTTTTAAAAAGGCCGTTGCGTACAGCCTTTTGCAGGCCGGCGTGTAAGGTGCCTGCATCCAGGCACAGGTAGTTGCTGGATCCCTGCGGGGCTACGAGGTATGCGGAAAGATTGCTTTCATCCATACCGCCTTTTACACCCAGAGGGATTACCTTAAAAGCCGGGTGCTGCGCAGCTGCGCTTAAGTATAGGATGGTGCAGATAACGGAAAGAAAATACTTCATAGATTAAAGATACTCATTCATCCACCAATAGTTCCGTGGCCAGCTGGTGGGCGGTTATATAATCATCGTACCAGTCAAAGTAATCATCCGGCGGCGTGCTGGAAACAGCGGGGTATTTATTCCAGTACTCCTCTCCATACACCAGCAGCATAGCCCAGTGGTATTCATATTCATGCGTGAGTAAGGCTGCGGCTAAAACATCTGTGGGTGGCTGCTGTACAATAAAGGAATGGTCTGTAAGGGCCCGGGCTTCTTCCAGTGATCTGCCGGTGTATTTCACAATACAGGCGATCACCATTTCGTAAAAGGTGCGGTAATGGAAAACGGTTACCTGCCCGGTGCCGGCATCCCTGAAGATTAACCTGTTGGCGGGGTTCATAGCGCGCCCTCAAATAACATTTTTACGGAGTAGTTGCCAAACCGTATCTGGCTGCTGGCATGTGGTAATAATTTTTCCAGCAGGGGCGCCAGCTGGATCCGCTTTTTTTTACATGCCTTCAACAGATCGTTGAAGTACATGATCTCATCCCGCGCATCCGGCATCAGGTCGCGCATCATAAAAAAGGTAAGCGCATATTGCAGGTTTTGCTGGTCGGCTATTATTTCATCCGTGGTGGGCGCCAGAAAATTTTTCAGCTGATGTGTTTGCCCAATGAGCTTGGCGATGGCATGTACATTGGCATAATTGGCCTGCTCCAGGCATTCCAGTATGGCCTGCCGTATAAAGGCCAG
>NZ_DATCRF010000096.1:0-4050 GCF_036569125.1 Chitinophaga sp.
TTTGGCTGTTAACGCAAGCCCCGCCCCTACTGATAACCCTTGCCCAAGGGAGCCGGTAGCTGCCTCTGCGTAAACAAATTTAGGCACAGGATGGCCCTGAAAACGGCTGCCGAATTTGCGTAATGTCTTTAGCTCGTCCAGCGGATAGGCGCCGGCCACACCGAACAGGGCATACAGCAAAGGAGCTGCATGGCCTTTTGAAAGCACAAACCGGTCGTTATAATTATTCAGCGGATCTGCAATATCATAAGTGAAGTATTTATCAAACAGTACAGCGGTGAGGTCCGCCGCAGAAAGGCAGGAAGTAGGATGGCCGGAGGCGGCCTCCGTAGTGGAGATCATGGACCACTTCCGCAACAGATCGGCTTTTTTCTTGCATGCTGCTAATTCTTTCATACGATCAATATTTTTAAGTGACGATTATAATACACGAGGTTGGTTACAACACCGATCTGAATGTGCCGCAATTATTAAGCCTTCTTAAAAACAGTATGATTTTTTAGCGCTTTAACTATGAGTGTGGAAATGTGTACACGCCACAACCTACCAATTATGAACCGGCCTAAATAAAGAAAGCCTGCAAAAGCTTGCAGGCTTTATACCGGTACTTGTGAACCGGATCAATACCCCATGCCACCCATGCCGGGTGCGGCCATCGCGGCAGGCTGCTCTTTTTTGGGCTTATCTGCCACCACACATTCTGTGGTAAGCAGCATACCTGCAATGGAAGCGGCATTTTCGATCGCAATCCTGGTAACCTTCGTAGGATCAATTACACCGGCTTCAAAGAGGTTTTCATATTGCTCCGTACGGGCGTTAAAGCCATAATCCGCTTTTCCTTCCCGGATCTTTCCTATCACTACGCTTCCTTCCAGGCCGCAGTTGTACACGATTTGCCGCAACGGCTCTTCCACGGAGCGCTTAACAATGGCAATACCTGTGGATTCATCATCGTTGGCGCCTTGTAATTCATTTAACTTTTCAACGGCCCTGATGTAAGCCACCCCGCCACCGGGCACAATACCTTCCTGCACAGCCGCACGGGTTGCATGTAACGCATCGTCCACCCGGTCTTTCTTCTCTTTCATCTCAACTTCAGTGGCGGCGCCTACATATAGTACGGCCACACCTCCGCTCAGCTTAGCCAGCCTTTCCTGCAATTTTTCGCGGTCATAGTCAGAAGTAGTGCTTTCAATCTGTGCTTTGATCTGGCTGATCCTTCCGGCAATTGCATCCTTATCGCCATATCCGCCAACAATAGTTGTATTGTCCTTATCTATGGTCACTGATTCACAGCTTCCCAGGGATGTCAGGTCAGCATTTTCCAGCTTATATCCCTGTTCTTCACTGATCAGCGTTCCATTAGTTAGTACGGCAATGTCCTGGAGCATTTCCCTGCGGCGGTCGCCAAAACCCGGCGCCTTAACAGCAGCTACTTTAAGCGTTCCCCGTATTTTGTTTACCACTAATGTGGCCAGGGCTTCCCCTTCAAGATCTTCAGCAATAATAAGCAGGGGCCTTCCTGCCTGTGCCGTCTTTTCAAGGATGGGAAGCAGCTCCTTCATCGTTGACAGCTTTTTATCATAGATCAGGATGTAAGGTTTTTCCAGCACCACCTGCATCTTTTCGCTGTTGGTCACAAAGTAGGGAGATATATAACCGCGGTCAAACTGCATACCTTCAACTACTTCAACAGTAGTTCCGGTTCCTTTTGCCTCCTCAACGGTTATTACGCCTTCTGTTCCTACTTTTGCAAATGCATCAGCAATCAGCTTACCGATCGTATCGTCATTGTTGGCTGAAATGGTGGCTACCTGGCGGATCTTCTGCACATCGCTTCCAACAAACCTTGACTGTTCTTTTAAGTTTTGTACAATGGCTTCCACCGCTTTATCCATTCCCCTTTTCAGGTCCATTGGGTTAGCGCCGGCAGCCACGTTTTTAAGGCCTTCATTGATCATTGCCTGCGCCAGCACTGTAGCCGTTGTAGTACCATCCCCTGCAATGTCGGCAGTTTTGGAGGCCACTTCCTTTACCATCTGGGCGCCCATATTCTCAATGGGATCTTCCAGCTCAATTTCCTTTGCCACACTAACGCCGTCCTTTGTAATGGCAGGGGCGCCAAATTTCTTCTCCAGTACAACATTGCGGCCCTGCGGACCAAGTGTTACCTTAACGGCGTTGGCTAAAGTATCAACGCCTTTCTTCATTTTGTTTCTTGCATCCAGCTCAAAGAAAAGTTGCTTTGACATACCTGTGTTTTTTACTGTCCACAAATGATTCGTTGTTGAATAACTGATAACACGCCTTAGAGGATGGCTAAAATGTCAGCTTCCCGCATGATCAACAGATCTTCTCCATTTAATTGCAGCTCTGTACCTGCATATTTACCGTATAATACGGTATCCCCTGATTTAACGCTCAGCGGCTCGTCCTTTTTCCCCGGGCCGGCGGCTACAATAGTACCACGCTGAGGTTTCTCTTTTGCGGTGTCGGGAATAATGATACCACCGGTTGTTTTTTCTTCGGCGGGTACCGGGCGAACAATGACCCGGTCATGAAGTGGCTGTGCTTGAAAATTGTTTACCATAACATTGAAATTGCATTGATTAAAAACAAGATCATATAGCTGGTTATATAATCGCAGCGCGGCCGCAACTGCTTTTTTTGCACCAAACAATCGTTATGCCAGCGGGAAAAAATTACATTTTGTCACTGTCTATATTGAAAAAATGACATTCCCGGAGTACTCAAAATTTTACAAGGAAAAAGCCACAGCAATAATTGAAGGGATCTTTTTCCCTTGCCGGAAGCAATGCCAAATTTTCATATAAATGCCGTGGTGGCATTGGTATTGCCTGCTGCAAAAAAAAGTCCGCTTCCCATGCACAATATACTTTTACCCGTTTGTGTGCTTTGCCTGGTTATCCTGCTGCTGATCGTGTTATTAAAAAAGGCGCGGCAGCCATATATGGTTGCCTACATCCTGGCAGGCGTTGTACTTGGCCCTGATATTACCGGTATGTTTTCCAGCCCGGATACGGTTGAAGGGCTGGGCGAGATCGGCATTTTACTGCTCATGTTCTTCCTTGGAATGGAAAATGAAATACCCAACAGGAAAAGCCTGCTGTTTGTGCCTGTTATCGCCCAGATTGTAAAAACCATCGTTAGTTTTTTATTGGTATACCTGGTTGGCCGTATTTTCGCATGGCCTTTAACCACCGTAGCATTGTTCACTGTACTGCTTATCTTCAACAGCACGGCCGTAGTCAGTGGCTTTCTGAAAAGCAATGGGGAAATACGCAGCTTAACCGGTAAAACGGTTTTAAATATTCTGCTGTTACAGGATGTATTACTGGCGCCGGTTTTAACCTTCTTTCAATTAATAGGGCCTCAAAAAACAGATCCTGTTAAGCTCATTGTTTCCGTAATAGCCTGTATTGCCCTTTTCTTCTTACTCAGGGCGGTCAGGAACCGGAACTTCTTTGCAAGCCCCGTTGCCGGCCTGGAAAACGACCACGAGCTGCAGGTGTTTACCGCAGCATGTATTTGCCTGGGACTGGCTTTGATTGTTTCCCTGATGGGGTTAACCGCATCCATTGGCAGCTTTGCCGCAGGGATTTTTATTGGCCGGGTTAAGGGATTTCACTGGCTGGAGCATACGCTGGGACCTTTCAAAGTATTTTTTACCGCCCTGTTCTTTGTTTCAGTGGGGATCCGTTTTGATGTGGTTTACCTGGTGCATAACTGGACCTTCATTGCGGCAATTACCGTTGTGATCATGCTGGTTAACAGCGTGCTGTCAGCAGGCATTTTTCACATGCTCAGGTTTCCCATCCGTAAAAGTATTTATGCCGGGGCGCTGTTATCCCAAACCGGCGAATTTGGCATTCTTGCCTGTTCACTGGCCTATCAAATGCACATTATACCCTTTAGTATTTTTAAAGCCTGCATAGCCGTTACCGCACTTTCATTACTGTTATCAAGTGCATGGATATCAGTGGTTAAAAAGTACGTTTATAAAGGGCAGGATACTGACAGGCGGATACC
>NZ_DATCRF010000097.1:0-9448 GCF_036569125.1 Chitinophaga sp.
CCTGGGATGGAGCCTCAACCCCGGTACCATTAACCGCGAGCTGCGTGGTTTACCGGATGATTTTAAAGGTGATAAGGTAAGAAAGGAATTTAACATGAAAGACAATACCACCTACGGATTAAAGCTGGTAGCCAGCCCGGAGGTATTTGGCAAGGGATGGAATGTTGGATTTAACGTAGGCGTTTTCCGCAACTCTTACCGCGGTATGGGAGCAGAAGTAGGAGTAGACGCCTCAGTAGGCCTTACTCAAAGCGGCTCCGGTACCCTTTCCGGTGGGTTAACCTCTAACTCGCAAACAGGCGTAGACATTGGCGCCAGCGTGAATTTTGCCATGGATGTAAAACGCCTGGAAACGCTGGATTATCTGCCCGGCATGTCTGTAGGGCTCTCCTACAATTCCCGCGCAGGTATTACAGGTTTAACCCTGGGCGGTTCAATGAATGCAAAAGGAAAAGATGATAAAGGAAATAAGAAGATTAGCAACATCGCATCCAGGAGCTCTACCTTTTTCTCCTTTGCAGGCGAAACATATACACCAAACAGTACAACTTCATTCAAGAACCAGGCTTATACTTTCAGTGGCAGCTTAGGAGGCGTGTTTTGGGGCGTACATGGTAAGGTCGGTTTCTCCGGTTATTACAACAAGCAAAGCGTTGCGCAGAAAGATATTTCCCGCAGTGCATATGGACTGTTGAACGCAGAAAGCGGCATACAGGATGTAAATGGTTTAATGGACTTTAACCGGGAAAAGGATATTCCATATTTCGACGGGGTTTCTTACCTGCCGGTACCGGTACCTACCTATGATCTTTTTACCGCTAACAGTCAGCAGGGATCCGGGCAGTACCGTGTGTACCGGAATGGCAGCGGCGTGTTCTTTGATCCCAAAAATTCAGACCAGAGCATAGCCGGTTCACTGGGTGTGGAGGTAGGCGCAGGCACCTATTTTCAGGCAGGTGTGGATCTGTATGGCAGTTCAACAGGCACGCGTACCAATAAATGGCAGGCAGACAATGCTTACCTGGGTAAAGGCGATTTCCAGTCGGCCAATGCTTCCGACCCGGTATTTGAACCGGCCTATTTCAAAAAAGCCGGTGAGCAAACCATGTCGGATGCTGCTTACAATGCCCGTTTAATGAACAAACAGGCGGTAGGGGTGCACATTAGCCGCAATGGAGAAAGCACGCGCGCGCATAACCAGTTTGATCTGGCAATGGACCCAAACACAGGCAAGCGTCCGCTGATCGATGTAGCAGACGCTGTAAAGCGCAGCCAGCGCGACCGCCGCAATCATGTATTTAGCTATCTGTCTGCCAGTGAAGCATCTAAATATGCGCTGGAGCCTGCTATCAGGAACTATCCGGCCAATAAGCTCATCATACCGCATTATAACGACAGTTTGGTTCAAAACATCAGCCGTATAAATGCAAACGCCAAAGCACACCACATTTCCGAGATCACTATCACGGACGATGATGGTAAAAGATCCGTGTATGGCATACCAGCTTACAACACCAGCCAGGAAGATGTAACCTTTGCAGTGTCGCCAAACAACGGCAATGCAGCTACGGGCCTGGTAAGTTACAGTGGCAGCGATGCTACCAGCAGCAACAATCAGGGAAGGGATCATTATTTCAGCAAGGATGGCATACCCGCCTACGCGCACTCGTACCTGTTAACCGGCATGCTTTCCAATGATTATGTGGATGTAACCGGCGATGGTATTACGGACGATGACATTGGCACTGCGGTAAAGTTCAATTACACCAAACTGGCTACTGACTTCAACTGGCGCACGCCGTATGAACAGAATAAAGCCAACTATAATGAAGGACAGTTAAGTGATAAGCAGGACGATAAGGGTAGTTATTCCTACGGCACCAAAGAGATCTGGTATACGCACTCTATAGAAGCCAAGAATATGGTGGCCCTGTTTATCACCGGGGAGCGCGAAGATGCCTTAGGCGTTATAAACAATACAGGTGGTAAACAAACTACCAATAAACAGCGGTACCTGCAAAGAATTGAGCTGTACTCAAAGTCAGACCTGCTGCAGAATAAGACACAGGCAGTGCCGATCAAAACCGTGTACTTTGAGTATGACTATTCCTCCTGCCCTAACGTACCTAATAACTCCGGCAAGGTAATTAATCAGAACGGAGTGGATATCAATCAGCAGAAAGGTAAGCTAACGCTGAAGAAAGTATACTTCAGCTTTGGAAAGAATAAAAAAGGTTTCCTGCATCCTTATAAGTTCTCATACAACCTGCAGGCCAAAGGCGCTACGGTACCTTATGGTTATAAGCAGGCAGACCGCTGGGGAATGTATAAGGATAATGCCGTTAACCCAAATGGTATCCGGAACGATGAGTTTCCCTATGCTACGCAGGATAAAGCCAGTGCCGACGAATTTGCCGGCCTCTGGCAGCTAAGCAAAATAGACCTGCCCACCGGTGGTACTATACAGGTAAATTATGAATCGGATGACTATGCCTATGTGCAGGATAAAAGAGCACAGCAGATGTGTTTTGTAAGCGGCATTGGTGCCAAAGGTGTGAATGAAGGTCTCATAGACGCCCGTGATATCTATATCAGCTTACCTGTGCCGGTGCAATCCCTGGAAGAAATGAAGTTCCGTTACTTCCAGGATGTTACAAAGCTGTATTATAAATGGAAGGTAGAGGTGGACCGCTCCGGCCACTATGAATACATACCCGGTTATGCGAACATTAAAAATGTACGCATGGTAGATGCGAATACGGCAGCCGTTGAGCTGGACAGGGCAGATGGTGGTGTGAACCCCATCGCAAAGGCAGCCTGGCAATATCTGCGTTTAAGTTTGCCGCAGTATGCTTACCCGGGTTATGAAACCAACCAGGAATCGTCAGACGCAGTAGCCGCTATCAAATCACTGATCACCGCCATAGGACAGGTAGCTACATTTATAGAGAATTTTGATGTAATGGCGAAACGGCATAAGTATGCTGATAGGGTAGACCTGCAGCGTTGTTGGGTAAGGTTATGCTCCCCCAATCTTACAAAGCTGGGTGGTGGCAGCCGGGTAAAAGGTATCCGCATATCTGATAACTGGCAGGCGCTTTCCGGTAGTAACGCACCGGATGCCACCTACGGGCAGGATTATGCGTACACTACTACTGCCGTTAACCAGGACGGTAAGCAGATCGTGATATCCAGTGGGGTAGCCGCTTTTGAGCCAATGATCGGTGCTGATGAGAACCCGCTCCGACAACCATTACCCTATACGCAGAAAGGGGCGCCGTTTGGATTAAATAACTATTTCTACCTGGAAGAACCTATAGGTGAATCTTATTTCCCGGGGCCTGGTGTAGGATATAGCAAAGTGACCGTACGTTACGTAGGTGCTGATAACTCTAATAATAAAACAGGTTTCACGGTCACCGAGTTTTACACGGCCAAAGATTTCCCGGTGATTGTGGAAAAGCTGCCCATGGCCAGTGAAAAATACAAACCTAATATCCTGTTGTCTTTCCTGAAGATTAAAATGAAAACTGCGGTGGCTTTGTCGCAGGGATATGCGGTGTCTATCAATGACATGCATGGTAGGCCTAAAGGTGAAACAATCTACAACCGTGGCGGAAGTAAGATCAGTAGCATTTCCTATCAATATAAAACAGAGAACGCGCTGGCATCCACAAAACGGCTGGCCAATGAAGTGATCACCCTGGCCTCGGATGGTTCTTTGCAACGGGGTACAGTAGGGGAGGATATTGAACTGTTTACCGATATGCGAGAGCAGTATACGCAGAATATTGGTGGCACGCTGAAGTTGAGCTTCGGTGCTTTTCCCGCTTTCATCTTCCCGCTTTTCTATTTGTTCCCAGGGCCTGGTATGAGTGCGGAATACCGTGAGTTCCGCTCTTCCAGCAGTATTAAGCTGGTGCAGCAATGTGGTGTATTGGAAAAGATAATTAAAATGGAGAATGGCTCAGTAATCACCACGCAGAACATGGCATGGGATGCAGAAACAGGTAACGTATTGTTGACCCGTACCCAGAATGAGTTTGATGATCCGGTGTATAATTTTAATTATCCGGCACATTGGGCCTATGATGGGATGGGCATGTCCTATAAGAACATAGGCGTAACCATTAAAGGTTTCAGCACTAATACATCCGGTGTTATTGCAACAGTCACTCCTCCGGGCGTATTAGCCCCGGGCGATGAATTAATAGATGTGAACAACACTAATAAAGGCTGGATCGTAAAGGGCAGCAATGGTGCATTCAGGGTAGTAGACCAGGCAGGCAACTTCCTGGTGTTAAGCAATGCTACGGTGAAGATCACCCGCTCCGGTAAGCGAAATATGGCTAATGTACCTGTTGGAACGCTGACCTCCCTGCGGAGCCCTATTAAGGGCGGTAAGCTGGATGTATCAGACTGGACGCAGATCATAGACGCCAAAGCCAATACCTTTAAGGAAAGCTGGCAGGTACCCATAAAAGATAATACCTGTTCCTCTTGCCCCGCCGGTTACCAGTTGGCGGAAGATGGTTCTTATTGTTACACCTATAACGTGCAGCCGGCTACTTTTCATGGCGATAGCTTAAGCATATGCAGCTCCCCCAATGGTGCCTACAGCATATATGGCACACTGATGTACGACACCGGGTTTACGCTAAATGGTGGAGGTACGCGCAATCCTATAAATACCAGCAACAGCTTTTGGATAAATGGACCTTCTAATCTGGTAGAAGGGCCGTTAAACCGCTGCGGCGTATGGGCCTGTAGTACGCCGGGTACTCCGGAAGGGGACCCTACGAACGAATGGATAGGTTTCAGTGTAAAGGTGAATATACTGAACACTAAAACGTATTATGTAGGATTGGGCGGCGATAACCTGATACGCTTTAAGCTGAACGGGAATAAGGTCCTTGAAATGGACAAAGCCTCCTTAAACCAGCGTTTTCCTTCACAAGGCGGATATGCAGCAGCCTTCAGGTACTGGCATATTTTCCCGGTGAAGCTAAGCGCGGGAGAGAATGTAATTGAAGTGGAAGGGTGGAATGAAAGTTCGGCTGCTGCCTTTGGTGCAGAGATCTATGATAATACAGCGGCCGAAATAATAGCAGCCACAGATACTACCCAGCTGAATTATGTATTTACAACCAGGCGGATGATGGGCAAATATTTTGAGACCGGCGAAACCACCAGTGGTTATGGCTGTCCCGCCGGCTACTTCCTGGATGCAAGCAGCGTACCCTATACCTGTAAGCAAAAAATAACGCACCCTGTAAACAGCACCGGACCTGCCACACAGATCATCAACCCTTATGCGATAGGTCTCTTAGGCAACTGGCGTCCCTGGCAGCAAATGGTCTATCATGTGAACCGTGCACAGGATCCGCATTGGGCTAACAGTGCGCAAAGCCCAACGGATATACGCCGTAACGGCGCCTATACATCCTTTAACGCTTATTGGAGCTGGGTGTATGATCCGTCAGCTATGCGGAATTTATTGACCGGCAATACCAGCGATGCTCACTGGATCACAACCAGTGAAATAATGAAGTATAACAGCAAGGGTATGGAAATAGAAAATAAAGATGCCCTGAACCGCTATAGCGCGGCCTTGTTCGGTTACTTGGGGTCTGTTCCCGTAGTAGTAGCTTCCAATGCACACTATAACGAAATAGGATATGATGGTTTTGAAGATTATGGTTTTGCACTGGATGGTAATATCACGCATGATAGTACTTATATGCAGCAGCAGGATAGCTGTAACATTGAAGGCCATTTTGATTTCCGCAAACAGATATTGCGTAACAACTGGCCGGTAAATACCACAGCACATACAGGTAAATACAGCCTGAAGGTAACCGCGCCGGTACAGGTAGTTAAGAAAATATATAGCAATGATCAGCAGGGTGCGCTGTTCACCTATGATGCAGCAGGCCACACGATCATTAACGGTTATACAGCATTAAGAGGTTTTTACCCACTGGTACAAAACCGGTATGTGGCCAGTGCATGGGTGAAAAATCCATCCATCATTAACAATACAACAAATCTGCTGCAGGTATTTATTAATGAAAATTCATCGCCGTTGGTAAGCTCGCAGCACGCAGGTCCGGTAGTGGAAGGGTGGCGTAAAGTAGAGGTGGAATTTACCATACCGGTGGGTGCTACTAGCATGCGCCTGGTATTGAACCCCACTGGAGGTGACACTTACTTTGACGATGTACGTATACATCCTTACTCAGGGTACCTGAAATCATTTGTATACAACTCCTCCAATATGTTCCTGATGGCCGAGCTGGATGAAAATAATTATGCCACCTTCTATGAATATGATGATGAGGGAACATTGATCCGCGTGAAGAAAGAGACTGAGAGGGGTATTATGACCATTAAAGAAAACCGTAGTACACAAAAAAGACAATAAGCATGGAACAGTTGATCCGTCAAATATTAATAAAAATAAAAACAGGTTGCCTGTGTACTATCCTGTTATGCCAGGGAATACCGGTACTTGCTCAACAGCCGGGCTGGGACGTTTTGCAGCAGATCTGCAAGGAATATGATAAAGCTGATGTGATGAGCTTTCAGTCGCATATAAAGCTGTATGCAGCGAACAAGCCATCCGTTATACAATCTACGCTGGAAGTAAGCTGTATGATAAATAAAGAGCAGGCTTATACCAAGGCCGGCCCGGTAGAAATAATCCGTAATGGGCAATACCTGCTGACTGTAGATCATGAAGATAAGCTGCTGCTGGTAGCAGATCTGCACACCAATCAACAGAAAAAGGATCTGCAGTCACAGATGTTTGATGTAAAACGGTTCCTGGAAGATATGCAGCAAAGCGGCGCCAAGGCGCAAAAGGTAATGCGGGGAAATAATTACTGGCTGGAGCTTACATCCCTAACCACACCCGGTATGCAGCAGTGTAATATCATGTACGATCCCGGCACCTTCCTGGTAAAAAGGGTGTGGATGCAGGTGGCTGGTGAAATGGTGGGCGCCCCGGATGCCAGTGTGGTGGACATTGCATATGACCAGTACCTGTTTAATGCACCGGACGTTGGGAAGTTTGCCACTGCAAGATTTGTTGCTATCAATGGCAAAATAGCCGTGCTGCAGGAAAAATATAAGAACTATACTTTGATCAATCAACTATAAGATCCTGACCTATGTATCCCAATTTTGTGAAACATATTGTTAACCTGGTACATCCGATCCGGTTGCTGTTTTGCCTGCTACTAATGTTATTATTAGGTCAGCAGCAGGCAAAAGCCGGCTATGAAGACTATATTCAAACCCTCACCGGTAAAATAAAGCAGGGCGATACCTGTAGAACAACAGATGATAAATATGTGCAGCCCGATCTGTGGGCAAAACGTGAAATAGATCTTTCCGTTAATAACATTATCACATTTGAGATCCGCCAGGATACCAACCTCTATTACTATAACAAACCCTTTGCCGCCACGGTAACGTTTAACCTGGAGTATGAGGATGCCAACCATGTAAAGCATACGCTCAATAACCTCCAGTTAGCCGTAAATTATGACACAGCCGCAGGTTCCTCCTACAAAGGTATAGCCATGTATAAATTTGAAGGGGGGCATACGGTAAAAGTAACAGTGGTAAACATTTCCAGCCCGGAGCTCGGAGACGAAAATGCCTTGCCTGCTATCTTCAGGATCAAGAACCAGGTGTTGATTGAACGTAAGTATCTTTTTAATGCAGCCAATGCTGATATTACACGCTACCAGCTGCAGAACGGTAAACAATTGAAATTAAACTGGCATACTGCCACTGATAACTATCCCGGCGCGGAAATGTACGACCTGGAATGGACATTCTATGATGATTCCAGTGCCGTAGCTACTTATATACGCAGTAATAACTCCGCATCGCAGATCAGCAGCGGGGAAATAAACATACCGCAGAATAAGCTGGAAGAATATTTTCTGAATAACAATACCCGGATCACTACCTATGACCGGGAGTACAAACTGAATTTGATTTATCCTGGCGGTTTTGTGTTTTATCGCGTGCGTGGCGTACGTATTAATCCTTACACCAATGAACGGGAACAAGGCGACTGGACTTACAAAGCATATTCACCAGGCAATAATACGGTTAGTAGTGTGGTACATGTAAGTGGTCATGAGCCAACGCTTAACTACCAGTATAGCACTGTATTTGCGGAGGAAGGGAAAAAAAGGGAAACTATTAGTTATTTTGATGGCATTTTTAGAAATCGACAGGGAGTAACGCTTGATAATAGTAATAATAAATCAATTGTACAAGAAACGGTGTATGATGTAATGGCACGACCCGTTGTTACTATATTACCTAGCCCTGAATTGGATAGTACTTTACATTATTATCCCACATTAAATGTTAATAGGAATGGTCAGCCCTATACTTATAAAGACCTTTCATCCGATACGACAGCATGTGTATTGGTGCCACAACCTTTGGATAGCTCTAGTGGAGCTGGTCGTTATTATTCCAGTAATAATCAGCATAATGAGTATTTTTTTAATAAATATGTTCCGAATGCGTTTGGTTATCCGTTTTCTACCACCGTGTACACATCAGATAAAACAGGACGTATTAGTAGAAAAGGGGAAGCAGGTGCTTATTTGCAGCCTGGTAGTGGTCATGAAACCCGCTATTTTTATGGTAAACCGGATCAGATAGAGCTGGACCGTTTATTTGGTTCAGAAGTAGGGAATGCACAGCATTATCTTAAAAACATGGTGCTTGATCCCAATGGGCAGATAATAGTCACTTACCTGGATGCCCATGGCCGCACCGTTGCTTCTGCCCTGGCTGGCAGAAAGCCGGATAACCTGTATGGCCTGCCGGAAGCAGACAGTACAACAGCCATGACGCAGGTAACCAAAGAATTGGCCAATCCCGAAAATACAGAACGGGATGCAGCCTCCTTTACAGTTACTTCAAACAGTACCTTGCTGATACCCATGAATGGCAACTATCATTTCGAATATACCTATGACCCGGTTTCCGTATTAACGGCCTCCTGTGTGCAGGATATTTGTAGTGATTGTTATTATGATCTTACCATCACCATTAAAGATGAATGCGGCATCAGTATCTATGAAAGGAAGTTACCCGCCTCGTTGAATGGTATGGATACCGCCTGCGGCACAACGGCTCCGCGTATCCAGGGTAGCTTTGACCTGGATATTGCTATTGGAGAATACCAGGTAACCTACCAGCTGTTTGCCAGCAAAGCCGCTGCTGACTTTTATGAGGAAGCATTCCTGAAGCAGAACACCTGTATCAAAACGCTGGAAGATTTTAAGCGCCAATATATTGCCGATGTGGATTTTTCCGGTTGTTATTCAGAATGTAATACCTGTAAGGAAGCGCTGAAGGACCGTAATAGTTTTGTTGACAAATTTATACAGCTGATCATATCAGAAGATAT
>NZ_DATCRF010000098.1:0-4348 GCF_036569125.1 Chitinophaga sp.
CCTATAACACACAGAATGCAGGCTTAACCTACCGTTATGGCAACCGGGATAAGATGTTGTCCTTAGGGGTATCTTACCAGTATTCAGAATTGAACAGCGATCAAACCTTTCCCTTAAATACCAATGTACATAGAACATTCAGCAACCTGCTGCCCAATGCCATGCTGCGCTATAAGTTTGATGACAACCATTCACTGCGTGTTATGTTCAGGTCATCTACCAGCCAGCCTTCCATTGGGCAGCTGCAGAATGTGATCAATAACAGCAACCCGCTGTTTATTTCCACCGGTAATGAAGGCTTGCAGCAGCAGTACAGCAACCAGCTGATAACCCGCTACAGCTACACCCGGCCGGACAAGGGCCTCAGCCTTTTTGCCAACATATTCTTACAGAATACGCAGGACTATGTAACCAATGCTACTTACATTGCCACTAAGGATTCTGTAATAACGCCAACGGTTACACTGTTCAAGGGCTCCCAGCTGGCCAAACCTGTGAATATGAATGGCTACTGGAGCGTGCGCTCTTTCTTAACCTTTGGGGTGCCTGTACAGGCTATTAAAACAAACCTGAACTGGAATGCAGGTTTCACTTATACC
The DNA here is from genome assembly GCF_036569125.1 of Chitinophaga sp. Lineage (GTDB taxonomy): Bacteria > Bacteroidota > Bacteroidia > Chitinophagales > Chitinophagaceae > Chitinophaga. The sequence goes on from NZ_DATCRF010000098.1 coordinate 600, forward strand.
CGCACACCGGGTATTATAAATAACGTTACCAATCTTTCCAACAGCTATAACTATAACCTGGGTGCGGTATTTTCCAGCAACATCAGCGAGTACGTGGATTTTACGCTGGCATACTCCGCTAACTTCAATGACCTCAGGAACAGCATACAGCCTACGCTGAACAATACCTATTTTTCCCATACCGCTTCGTTCCGGCTGAATCTGTTGTCAAAGAACGGCTGGGTATTTAACAGTGATCTGAATAACCAGCTGTACAGCGGGTTAACGGACGGCTTTAACCAGCAATACTGGTTATGGAATATTGGTGCGGGTAAAAAGTTCATGAAAGCACAACGGGCCGAGCTGCGCGTAACCATTTTTGACCTGCTGAACCAGAACCGCAGCATTACCCGCACGCCCACGGAAACGTATGTGGAGGATGTGCAGTCGCAGGTATTGAAACAGTACTTTATGCTTACATTTACTTATAAGATAAAAAATTACAAAGGCAGCAAAGCCCCGGCTGAAGAGCCGGAGCGTGAGCGTAATATGATGCGCCGTCCGGATGGCATGTTCGGGCGCCCGCCCGGCGGCGCACCTGGTGGTGCACCTGGTATGGATCCCGGCAGGGGCGGACCTGGCATGCCTTAAGGCCTAAAGAATTATCTATCATCAATTGAGCAATTTGGACAGGTTCACGGATCAGTATTTAACGGAAGCGCTTAAAAAAGGTGAGCAGGCTGCTTTCAGGCAATTGGTGGAGACCTGGAAGGATATGGTTTACAACACTGTGCTGGGTATTGTGCAGCACGAGGCTGATGCGGAAGATGTAGCGCAGGAAGTATTTGTACAGGTCTATCAATCCATCGGTTCATTCAGGGGAGATGCAAAGCTTTCTACCTGGCTGTATCGTATTGCGGTGACCAAAGCGCTGGATCATGTGAAAAAGAGGAACCGTAAAAAACGCTGGGGCAGGGTGTATAGCCTGTTTGGTGATAAAGATGAAAGCATTCATAATGCAGCGCCGGATTTTCACCACCCCGGTGTGCAGCTGGATAATAAAGAAAGGGCAGCGGTGTTATTCAAAGCCCTGGACCGGCTGCCGGACCGGCAAAAGGCCGTGTTTGTGCTTAGCAAGCTGGAAGGCCTGCCTGCAAAGGAGATCGGCGAAGTAATGGATATGAACGCGGCTACCGTTGAAGGGTTAATGCACCGCGCAAAAACGAACCTGCGTAAACTATTGGAAAAATATTATTCCGGTGAATAGCGAAGGTTTTTTGAAAAATGATCGTCTAATTAAATAGAAACATAACCGTGAAAAAGGAACATCATCAGGAAGAAACAGACGCTACCCTGCGTAGTCTGGATGGCGCCGGCAGGGCCGGGGCAGGTGAATTCTTCTTCACCCGCTTACAGGCACGGCTGCAGCAAAAGGGCAGCAGCGCCTGGGAGCGCGCCACGGGTTGGATAGCCCGGCCTTCCATTGCCATCATAGGCCTTTGTATTATACTGCTGCTGAACAGTATTATCGTGATACGCCAGTTTGAGAGGTCGGTGTCCGGTACGGACCAGGCTGCCCTGCAGGCGTTTGCAGATGAGTACCGGCTGCAGGTACCCACGGTGTATGATGATGATAAGGTGGAGTAGAATGGTTAACAATAAACAATAACAAATGGCGATTGCGAAAAATAAAATATTACTGATCATAGTGGGGGTTTTATTGTTAACGAACCTTGGCATGCTGCTGTTCTTCGTGAACATGAAACCACCGGGTAACCGCTTTGGGCGCGATGGTAAGGGCCGGCAGGGAATGATGGAGATCCTGGAGAAAAAAGCAGGGTTTTCAAAGCAGCAGCTAAGCGCCTACCAGCAGCTGCGCGATCAGCACTGGGTAAAAATGAAGCCCCTGCTGGCGGATATGCGGAATGCCAAAGACAGCTTTTACCGCCTGCTGTATGTGCCGGATGTGCCGGATTCCGTGCTGAAGAATGCAGCCATGATCATCGGGCAAAAGCAACAAGCCATAGACCTGCAAACGTTCCATCATTTTCAGCAGGTGCGCAACCTGTGCGACCCCGCCCAGCGGCCGGGTTTTGATACCCTGGTGCACCAGGTCATTTACCGGATGTCGGCGCCTTTCCGGCGCGATAACCTGCATCCGCAGCGCAGCCCTAACCGTTAGCCTGTATCCCTCTGCTGTAGCCATTAGAACACGTCATTTTTATACAATATAAATCGTACCATTATGAAGAACAGGATTCTGTTGATGCTGGCCTTTTTATTTGCCGGCTATGTAACCACCAACGCACAGGGTAATTTCCAACGGCGTACTGTGGAGGAAAGAGTGAAGCAAACCGTTGACAAATTATCGCCTGAGCTGTCCCTCAAGGATGATCAGAAAACGAAATTAGGCGATGCTTACACTGAATTTTACAAAGGCATGGATAAGCTGCGTGAAGATGCCCGTGCCGGCGGCGGCCGCCCTGACCGGGAAGCTTTTAAAAAGCTGGCTGATGACCGGGACACTAAAGTGAAAGGTTTCCTGAGCGATGATCAGTACAAGAAGTACACGGATGCGCTGGAAACAATGAAGAAGAACCGTGGCGGAGGCCGTCCTGGTGGCGGTGGCGGCAGAATAGGCGGCAGCAGATAACTTTAAGGCGGATTGATTGTTTGTTTTGTTTATGGATGATCAATTACCGGTGTTAAAACTGGTGGTTGATCATTCTTTTTTTAATCCAGCTTATAGTTCTGTTTTAACAGGAACACATACGGTGCAAACATGTGATGCAGGAATACATTCTTCCCGTCAAAAGGAAATTTTTCATCATAGCCCGGCTGCGGGTATAAGATCACGGGCGAGCCTGCAGGCGTGTAGTTGTGGCTGTTCACAAAATCCGGGCGCTCATATCCCTTCACCGTTTTGCCGGCCTGCTTATAGGCCATCTTACCCAGGATGCGCTGCATGCGGCGGCTGGCCCTTTTGGTAGACCGGTCAAGGCGGCCGTACATATAACCTACTGCCAGGCGAATGAAGAACTTTTGTTTGCGCAGCGCCTTTTTAACATCCCGGAAAGGATTCACCGCGGTATAATCATTAGTGGTTTGCAGGGAAAAAGGTGTTTCCGGCACCCAGTCCCGCGGGTTCACTACGCGAAAACCCCAGCCATCGCGGGTTATAAAATCATAGTCGTATGCATAACGCAGGTTACCGGGCTTGGGTGCTGCACTGCAATAGGTTTTCAATACAATGTCCTTCGGGAAAGCAGGATCATCCAGGTATTGCAGGTAGGAGCGGAGCAGAAAGGCAATGGCGCCGCCCTGGCTATGGCCCATGATAATAAATTCGTGTATACCTTTCTGATAGTATGCCTTTATTTTACTTACAATGTCCGGGGCCATGGAGGCCATGCCCAGCGTCCAGCCGGCATGTACATAAGCGCTGCTGTCCTGCGCCAGCTTATAGTGAAAATTGGTACTGTCATTCAGGTGAAGGGTACCGGTGGCGGGGATCATCCCGGCATAAAAATTCTCCAGCCAGGAGGTAGCGGTACCGGTGGTGCCGCGTATGCTGATAATAGCTACCTGGTTGTTCCAGAGCCAGAGGTCCCAGCGGTTTTCCATTCCCGCTACCGGCGACCGGTATACGAGGTTACAGTTCTCCGGGTAGGGCACCACTACCTTTGTCCAGGGCGTATCTGCCTGAAAGGCGGTTACACGCAGCAGCTGCTCATATTCTTTAGGGTTAAAGCCGGCGTGCAGCTGCTGTG
>NZ_DATCRF010000099.1:0-3449 GCF_036569125.1 Chitinophaga sp.
AACAATAACAACCCCCTAAAAGCAAAGGTTGTGCCATCCGGGAATAAAAAGGCAGGGTTCGATATACTTTGATTGCTGCAAAGGATTTATATATAAGATAAAACATGAAAGTGGGAGAGGGCTTATTATTCTTCTACCGGCATTATTATTTCCAGCGCATCGGGAATAATGCTGGCCTCCACCGTATTCACCTTACCCAGGTACTCACCATCTACCTGGAAATGAACTTTCTGATGGGAATTTATTTTAAGGGACCTGGTTTGTAACAGCTCTGTTTTTTCCGGGTGAAAAGCGCCATGCGTAAAACGCATTTTAAATATTTCGGCCATTGAGATCTTTTTAATGATCACCACTTCAAAAAGATCATCCTCAATATTGCCTTCGGGGTTTATCTTAACCTTATTACCATATTGGGTGGCATTGGCTATTACCACCATGGCCGCCTCTCTTTGAATATAGCGGCCATCGATCATGATGGCCACTTTCATGTAAGCATGGCTCCAGAGCACTTTCCAGGCTGCTTTAACATAGCCCCACATGCCGCGGGTGTTTTCTGCTTCAAACTTTTTTATTACAAATGCGTTAAAGCCAATATCGCTGAGGTGTATGCAAAGCTCATTATTTACTTTTACGAGGTGTATTTTTTTGCCGGTACCATTTAAAACTATATCCAGCGCTACTGAGGGCGTAGTGGGTATGCCCAGCTCAGTGGCCATGCCGTTTGCGGAGCCGGCAGGCAGTATAGCCATTGGTATTTGCGTGCCCATAAGCGCTTCTGCTACCAGCTTTACGGTACCATCGCCCCCGGCGGCTATTACCCGGTTTGCAGCGGCGGACCTTATTACTTCCTTTAGCTCATTTACGTTGGGCTGTTCGGGAAGCTGATAATAAGTGACCTGATGCGGCAAGCTGGCAAAATAGTTGTCTATTTCCTTTTGCCAGTCAGTATCATTGCTGCCGGAAGCAGGGTTAATGATGAACAGGAGCTTTAAAGACTGATCGGGCATAGTGTTTTTTTATAGTCAACAGTTATGGCAAAATTGTATCCAAAAAATGTGCAGGCCCCTTTTGTAAAGGTGTATCATGGTTTTGGGCATGCCCATGACCTTCATGTTTTCGGGCATGTATTTAAAAAGCAGCCACCCGGCCTGCGTACCGGCAACAACCTGTTGGCTAACATCTACAACCTGCTGCGCCTTTTTTTCGTGAAACCGCTTGGCGGCGTTCCGGTGAGGCTGTTGTGGGAGCAGCAGCAGATAGATGGCACCACGGAGACCGATGGATTTTTCCATTTTGAGTGGCAAAGCATAGAGAGCGTGCCGGCAGGCCGCCATACGGTAACGGTACAATGTATGAATGAGCAGGGACAGCCCATTGCATGGGGGCAGGGGATGATACAGGTGCCGCACATTACGCAATACGGCATTATATCGGATATTGACGATACCATTATGGTATCGCATTCCGCTACTATTTTTAAACGCTTAAAAGTATTGTTTACCCGGCACCCCGGTACCCGGGAGGTCTTTAAGGACATCCGTGAACATTACCAGCTGCTGGCGCTGGCGCAAACCACTGCGGGCATGCCCAATCCCTTTTTTTATGTTTCCAGCAGCGAATGGAACCTGTATGATTACCTGCGAAGCGTATTTAAGCAAAACAGCATGCCGGAGGGCACTTTCCTGCTTAACCAGATAAAACGATGGTTTGAGATCTGGAAAACGGGTAAAACAAAACATGAAGGCAAGCTGCTGCGCATTGTGCGTATACTGGAAAGCTTTCCCAACCAGCAGTTTATTTTGCTGGGCGATAATTCTCAAAGCGATCCGGCTATTTATAAAACCATTACTGAAAAATATGCCGGCCGCATCCTTGCCGTTTATATCCGGAATGTATATGCCGGCCATTCCTTTAAAACGCAGCAGGCGCTAAAAGAGATCGCTGCCTGCGGCGTACATACCCTGCAATTCATTAACAGCGCTGAAGCCATCCAACATACCCGGGAGATCCTGTAATTCCGGCTGACGCCGTTACCCCAGTGTCAGGAAAAATATACCCAACTCCACAGGCATGCTCCGGGCCTGCATTTCGGCGCAGGGAAATATTGCTGCATTTTTTTAAATGGTTAGGGAGGAGGCGGTTTCAGCGTTACAGTTCCTGCGGGAAAAAGGTTTCATAATTGAGGGATTGTTAAGAAACCATTTAACATTCAATTTATGAAAGCATTAGTATTCCACAAGCCTAAAGATGTAAGCGTTGATACGGTTGATGATCCTGTGATACAGGCGCCTACCGACGCTATTATCCGTGTAACGTCCACGGCTATCTGTGGTTCCGACCTCCATATCTATAATGGTATGATACCCCAGCCGCATGATATGGTGCTGGGACATGAATTTATGGGTATAGTAGAAGAGGTCGGCTCCGGCGTTACCAAACTAAAACGCGGCGACCGCATTATTGTACCTTTTCCGATCGCCTGCGGGCATTGCCATTTTTGTGATATGGAGCTGCCTACCCATTGTGAAAACTCCAATCCATCCATGTACGGGCCTTCCGGCGAGATCGTTAAAATGAAAGGCGCCGGCGCTGCCTTATATGGCTACACGGATATTTACGGCGCTATTAACGGAGGGCAGGCAGAATATGCCAGGGTATTGTATGCCGATCACAATCCACGGGTTGTGCCTGAGGGTATTCCGGATGAAAAAATACTTTTCCTTACGGATATTTTCTCTACCGGCTGGGCGGCCTGTGAATGGGCAGAAGTAACGAACGGAGATGTGGTGGTGGTGTTTGGATGCGGCCCGGTAGGTATTATGGCGCAGAAGGCGGCCTGGCTGCATGGCGCTAAAAAAGTGATAGGGGTAGACCGTTTGCCTTACCGTTTGGATAAAGCAAGGAACACCGCACAATCAGAAGTGCTGAACTACACCGAGGTAGATATTGCAGAAGCAGTGCGGGAAATGACCGGTGGCTATGGCGCCGATGTGTGCATTGATGCAGTGGGAATGGAAGCGCACAGAAGCGTCCTTGAAAAAGCCGTGAATGTGCTGCAAATGGAAAAGGGCAGCATAAATGCATTAAAGCAATGTTTTGATACGGTGCGCAGAGGCGGGCGCGTATCCGTAGTAGGAGTGTATGGATCGCCCTACGATAACTTTCCTTTATACCAGTGGTTTGAAAAAAGCATTCGCCTCATGGGCGGGCAGGCCTGGGTGCAGCGCTGGCTGGATGAGCTTATTGAGCTGGTGGTGCAGGAAAAGGTTACCCTGGATGATATTATTACGCATACCGTTCCGTTAACGGAGGCTGCGAACATGTATGATATTTTCAATAAAAAGGAAGACGGCTGTGTAAAGGTAGTGCTGAAACCTTAACGGCATCAGGCGCGCTTTTTACGCTCAGCGGGCTGTTTCCATTTGGCCGGTGTGTAAATAATACGGCGC
>NZ_DATCRF010000100.1:0-2668 GCF_036569125.1 Chitinophaga sp.
TCATGGCAAAACCTTTACTTAAACCATTAATGATAATGGTACGGTCTTTCAGGTCGCCGAACTGCGCTATGCTTTCATGTTTGCCTACATAGTTAATGTATTCATAGATCTCATCGGCAATAATGAACACCTCCGGGTGCCGGGCAAACACTTCGGCCAGGGCCGCCAGCTCTGCCTTGGAATACACCGCCCCGGTAGGGTTGCAGGGGCTGGAGAACATAAACAGCCTGGTGGCAGGCGTAATAGCGGCTTCCAGCTGCTCCGGCGTGATCTTATATTTATTCTCAATGCTGCAGGGCACAAATTTTACAACACCCTGGCAAAGCTTTACCAGCTCTGAATAAGTAACCCAGTAGGGAGTGGGAATGATCACTTCATCGCCCGGGTCTACAATGCTCAGCACTGCATTGGCAATACTTTGTTTGGCGCCGGTAGATACCACGATCTGCTCCGGCGTATATTCAAGTCCGTTATCCCTTTTTAATTTGTGTGCCACCGCCTGGCGCAGGTCAGCATAACCGGCCACAGGTGTGTAATGGGTAAAGCCCTCGTCAATAGCCTTTTTTGCTGCATCCCTGATGTGTACAGGGGTTTCAAAATCCGGCTCTCCTATGCTCAGGTCTACAATGTCAATGCCCTGTGCTTTCAGCTCACGGCTTAATTTAGCCATTTTAATGGTTTCCGGTTCGGATATCCGGGATAATCTTTCTGCGAGTTGTGTCATAGAATAAATGATATGGATTGACCTCGACAAACCTACAGTAAAAAAGTGAAAGCAACACAATATTAGTGGAAGGGTATAAATGAAAATGGGCCGAACATTTGTTCAGCCCATTATTGCCATCAATTATTTGTCTATACTGGTTGCATTACTGCATTAGCTATGCTGTATGATACCTACGCTCAGCTTGCGTGCATCGGTAGGCGCATTTTTTTCACCCTTCAGGTAAATAGTGTAGGGGTAACCTACGCTTAAGGGTACGTTATCTTTCTGTGCAATTACAGAATCTTTACCGGGAGCTTTTATTTTAATAGATACATTACCGCTGCCGGTAGCATCTGTAGTGGTAAAGGCGCTGTAAAAACCGCCCTGGCCTGCATAGTTCACATTGCTGGTCAGCTTAGTGTCGTTAATGAACAGGTCTACCGGGCCTATGCTGGGGCTCAGGTTATAAAAGCGGTAATTCACTTTAGAGGTGCTGGTGGCAGAGTAGTCGTCATGAACAGCGGTCAGCTTAGCGCCGGTAGTAGCATCTCCATGCAGCACCAGGGTATAGCTTTGCAGGGAATCATACAGGTTGGTATTTTCTCTTATAATGCTATCCACACCGCTTTTCTTGAAAGTAAATACGTGCGGGCCTCCTACTGTATTGTAAGGTGCAACAAAGTCAAAAGGCAATGCTGATGAATTTAGTTTGGTGCCATTGTCATATACATCCAGGGTTAAGCTGGTGCTGTAAGCGCCAATGAACATGAAGTAGGCTTGCGGCCGCTGCGGCTGCACAGGGTCTGATTTTAAACAGGCCGTAAATCCGGTTACGGTTACAACGAGGGCGGCTATTGCCCATAAACGATACTTTTTAGTCCTCATCACACTGATTGTTTTTATTGATTTTTAAGTGTTAGCAAATTTATAATAATGTGCTGATGTGCTAATATGCTGATGTGCTGGTATATTTTTCTATACTGGTGCATAAATCAGCACATCAGCATATTGGCACATCGGCACATAAATTAATATTTATAACGCGAAAGATCCGGCAGGTATTTTCTTTTCCGTTGTAGTTCATGCTTATAAAGTACCTGGCCTAAAGCCTCCATAAATGGTTTTCCTGTTTTGTTAAACTGATAGTTGCTGCCAATGATGCCGTCTTTGTTTACATATACCGTGGCTGCCACCATAAACTCTACCTGGTGGGAAAAGTCCGCAATATAGGCCACATCCGTTAAATATCCATAAGCCCATCCCGGTTTGTTGAATATGCGGATGTAGGGTGGTATTTGCAGCCGCCGGTCGCCGCCATACAGCAGGAACTTTACTTTGGCCGGGTAAAACTCCGTGGAATCATAAGCCGGGTAGGCTGTTTCCGTTGGGTACTGCGACATGCAGCGGTACAAAAACCGGTAATCATCTTCCGTTAAACGGAAACGGCGGCTTTTTGTTACAGATTCCGGAAAAATTAAGCTCCGTAGTATCATATGTACATCCGGCAGGGAAAGGCGGTTCCTTTTTGAAAAGTTCATGGGCCGGGGTACCAATGCTTTATTGCGGTCATAAAAAGCCCTGCCTGCGCTGTCATGCCGGGGGCTGAAAACCAGCTGGCTGTACTGGTCCGGCTGCCGGTACACCTCCTGCCCGTTGTTTATAAAGTACATAGCATTGGTATGCCGGTTACTGTCGGGCGGCAGAAATCCTACGCCGGTGCGGGTGCGCAGCTGCACATGGGGGTACCCCATCTGCCACAGGCGCTCATTCATGGCGTCCATGCCCACAAACTCATACAGGCGGTTAAAAGCGTCATTATCACTGACCAGGAATATCTTTTTAATGTAATGGGCAATGCTGGCCTGGCCGTTGGCCGAAGTATTGTCCTCAAATACCGCCGGGCTTACGCCGGGCAGGCTGTCGATATACATAGGCGTATTGCGGTCCAGGCCGGGAATATGC
>NZ_DATCRF010000101.1:0-7689 GCF_036569125.1 Chitinophaga sp.
GGCCTGTAATATTAATGGCCGAAAACCCTTTATTACGCAGCAGGTTCCGGTAAGCGACTTTGAAAAAATTCCTAATCATGGCAGATCGGTCATTCAGTGAAATGTAACAAACAAGATTGCGGGGGACTGCGAGCGAAGATAGTGCCGCATATTCATCTGATTGATTTACAATGCAGTAGTTATATTACAAATAGGGGTTTGTTCGGTTTCGAAACAAAAACTGTCCGCTTCCGAACAGCGTTACAAGCATCCACTGCACAGCTTTCAGGGAACTGCACAGTGGATGTTTTGAGGTTATGCCACAATTTCTTTCGGGGTGGGCTGCCCTTTACCGGTGCTTACCAGGTTCTTTAAGCTTCCCTGTATATAACCGGTCCATGCATTGGAACAGGCATCGTAACATTCTTCATCAGGCACTAAACCTTCTCAAATTCATCTCCTTGTTTTTGAAAGCTGCCTTCAATATTTTCTGTCCACCATTGATGAACATTATTAACGGCATTAAATACTTCTTCCGGTGTTTGGTCTGCCAAAAAGGAGACAGTGAAGTTTTGCTTGTTCATAAGCTTTTATTGATGGTTTTAGAATAGCGGCGAATGATTGTCTTATTATCCCTGGAGCTCCCATTTTTTCAGCAGCTCAGCGTTAAAGCCGCCTTCTTTAGGATTGGGTGTTCCTTTTCCTGTAACAATCAGGTTGCGCAGGCTGTTGTTAATGTAATTGCTCCATGCATCAAAACAGATCTTGTAACATTCATAGTCAGGCACTAAACCCAGGTGAGTGAACTGAAGCTGGGTTTTGCCATCCTTTTCCATGATCTCAAAAATGATCTTTGTATCCTTCCATTCAGTTTTATCCTCCGTGAAATCAAAATAGTTGTCCAATACCAGCCATACCACTTTTTTATCAGGCACAACTTCTGTTAATTTCAGTTTTGTAACATGAACATCTTTAAAGTGATACAAAAACTCCTCATTGAGCTTTTCTGTATTGCCTTCAATTTCTTCAGACCACCAGCCACGGGGATTGATAACGGCGTTGAAGACTTCTTTGGGTGTTTGGTCTACCTGGAAGGTAGTGCTAAAGGATGTACTCATTGTCAGAATATATTTTGATGGTTAAAAACTTTACTTAGCAAAAGTATTGTCTAAATATCACATTGGCAGGGTACTAAATGGAATTTCTGGTGGGTTGATTTGGACAGTACAAGTTGCTACCTTTATAAAAAGGAATCGCCATGAAACATCTTACCATCATAGTGCCTGAGGGAGAGAATAACCTGAGCAGCATAGTGGGCACCTACAAGATATTTACCCGTGCCAATGAGTACTGGAAGGCAAGCGGCAGGAATGAATTATTCAAAATTGAATTAGCCGGTATTTCCGATGAAGTGGAGTTCTATGGCGGCCTGTTTGCCGTGCGGCCGCAAACACATATTTCCAGCATCAAAAAAACAAACCTGATCGTTATTCCCTCCCTGAATCATAATTATCAGACAGCGGTGAAGGGTAACCAGCTGCTGATCGATTGGGTAGCGGAACAATATAAAGAGGGCGCTGAAATAGCCAGTATCTGTACGGGTGCGTTCATGCTGGCATCATCCGGCTTGCTGGATGGAAAGGCGTGCTCTACACACTGGGCGGCGGCGGATAATTTCAGAACCATGTTCCCCAAAGTTAATTTACAGCCGGATAAGCTGATCACGGATGAAAACGGGATCTATACAAATGGCGGCGCCTATTCCTTCCTGAACCTGGTGCTGTACCTGGTAGAAAAGTATTTTGACCGGCAAACCGCCATTTTTTGTTCCAAGGTATTCCAGATTGAAATGGACCGCCAAAGCCAGTCCGCATTTACCATTTTTACGGGTCAGAAGCTGCACGGCGATGAAATGGTAAAACAGGCGCAGGCCTATCTTGAAAGTAACCTGCAGGAGAAAATATCTATTGAGCAGCTATCGTCCAAATTTGCTGTTGGCAGGCGGAACTTTGACCGGCGCTTCATTAAAGCCACCGGCAATACGCCCATTGAATATTCGCAAAGAGTGAAGATTGAATCGGCTAAAAAAGCCTTTGAAACCAGCCGCAAAACAATTAATGAAGTAATGTATGAGGTGGGCTATTCTGATCTGAAAGCGTTCCGCGAGGTATTCAGAAAAATAACCGGCATGTCTCCACTGGAATACCGGATGCGGTATAATAAAGAAGCGGTAGTTTAAGCGCAGGCCGGCAGATCACTTTTACTTCTTCCCGGGTCATGTAATTGTATGCCGATAGTATGATCATTCCTGCTATTATACTGGTAGATACCCAGTAGGTAATTTTAGTTGTTCTCAACGTCTTAAATTTATGGGTTGTAAATAACCGTCCCTAGATTAGATGGTAACCACTAAGCGTTGTCCGCCGGGAATATCCAGGTCCCACAGGCTGGCAATATCTTTTAGGTCCACGCTAACCGTTTCCACCTTCAGCTTACCTGCTGCCGCCAGCTCAAACATTTCCGGCAATATTTTTTTAAGCAGCTGCTGTACTTCAGGCTTTGTCCAGCTGCCCAAACCGGAGCCTGATAGCTGAAGATCAACGCTGCGCAGGTTCTCTGCCGACAATTGAATAAGATCGCCTGCCATAGAGCCAATAGATACAAACCGTGTTTTATGGGTGAACAGGCCCTGGCCCTTGAAAGAAGAGAGGATGAGCTCTGCGGTATGCCCCCACAGATAATCTATGACAATGTCAACAGGCGTGCGGCTATGAATGGCTTTTATTTGTGCAACAAAGGCTGCATCATCCTGTTCCACTGTAATAATTTCATCGGCACCCAATGCCAGCAGTGAGCGTAAGGATTGTTCGTTCCTGCCCGTTGCAATGATCCTTTTTGCGCCGTAATGTTTTGCTACCTGCACTGCTATTTTACCGGTGAAGCCGGTGGCGCCGTTTATTAATACGGTTTCGCCGCGTTGCATACCTGCCCGGAAACGAAGGCCCATGGCTGACCCGATCACGGCATTGGGCAGGGCTGCGGCAGTAACATCGTCAATACCGGAGGGTAAGGGCACCATGCGGTCTTTATCGATCAGGGCTTTTTCTGCGATCATCCCACTGGCGCCAATGGCATATACCCGGGCGCCGTTTTTCAGCACGCCTACCCCATCGCCCCCAATAACGGTTGCCTGCTCAGGATCATTTTGTACGGAATAATGCTTGCCGCTGGCTCTTGACCGGTCAAGCTGCTTAATAGCGGCCGCTTTCATGGTAATTAAAAGCTCATTGCTGTTTTGAGCTACCGGTTCGGGAAAATCCGCGTATTGCGGCATTCCATCCCTTTGATACATCACTGCTGCTTTCATATTTGATAATTTTTATAATGCAAAGCTACCCGGCAATAAACCGGCGGGCAATAACATTTGTTATCAAATACGGGCTGTTACTTTTCTTTGGCCAGCTTACTTTTTATACGGCTCAGGTGTACCGTGCTAACGCCTAAATAGGATGCAATGTAGTGCTGGGGTACCCGTTGCACCACCTGTGGTTTTTCCTTTATCAAATTCAGGTAGCGTTGCTGGGGCGTATCTTTTATAAAGGAAAAGAACTGTTTCATGTACTCAAAGGTGCGCCCAAATACAGTATCCAGGATCATCTCCCGGAATACAGGCAGCTCGCTTACCTCCGCAATGATCCGGTCTGCATCTTTTTTATGAATGTACCATAATACGCAGGGCTCAATAGTTTCAATGGTTACCGGGCTCGGGTATCCTTTACGGAAGCTTTCAATGGAAGAAACCATATTGTTCTCAAAGAAGAACTGGGTTGTAACATCCTTCCCATCGTTATTAAACCACACACGGATACAACCCTTTTCAATCAGGAACATATTCTTCGGAACATCGCCTTCCTTTAAAAGCGCCGTTCTCGCAGAAACTTTCATGCGTTTAAAACAACCGGTATAGTCGTTCCATTTATTATCGTCAAGCGGGAATTTATTCCGGAATTGGTCAAACATTATTAAATATACAAAAAGGGATCATACGCCCCACCCGCGGGCGCCTGCTGAACATCGCGCAGGCGCCGGTATAACATTACGCTCCCGGCCAGGCACCGCGCCCGGCCCTGCCAGGGTTATGCATTCACCTGGTTAGATACTTCCAGGATCGTAAAGGTTCTTCTGCCTGCAGGCACTTTCCAGCTCACTCTACTGCCCTTTCTATACCCGATAAGCGCCGTTCCGATAGGCGACATAATAGACACCTTTTTTTGTTTTATATCGGCCTTCTCAGGAACTACGATCGTGAGCTTTAACACTCTGTTTTCCAGCTCCTCTTTAACGGTAACACTTGAATTAAGCCTTACCACATCAGGCGGCATATCTTCATTATCCACCAGCTTAGCCTTTTTCAATTCAGCGCCCAGCTCCTCCGCATCCTGCCTGTTAAAAGTTGCCTGCACTAATCCATTTTTCAGGTTGGATAAGATCACTTCATAATCAAACTTGGTTAACACAAGCTGCTCTTTTATCTTTTGCATAGATCATCAATTTTAAATTTTACAATTACGTCCCCATTCATGTAACCCGCATCAGGCGGTCTTTTCCAGGGGCACGCACATCTTCGTCAATAGAGTGCTCCAGTAACGGGCCTTCTGTTCCAGCTCCGCAATCTCCCCAACATAATTGCCGGGGTGTTTGTAAAACAGCACCTCCACAGGCGGTTTCCCGTTCTTCAGCTCAAAATGCAGCACCATCTCTTCCAGGTAGTGATCCAGCTTCTTTGCCTTCAGCTCCCCGGTCCGGATAGCGCCGTACTGCTTTCTTACCGTACATCTTTTCACTTCATTCAGGTCTATCACAAAGGATTGGAAAGCCGCATCATTCAGCTGTTTTAATACGATCACTTTACGGTGCATACCGGCAAAGCCGATGATACAATCCTTCAGTAATTCCTGCCCGGTAAATGAAATATTATGATCGATCCCTAACTGGCGGAGGCGTTGAAATAATACGTTCATTGCTTCACATTTTGTTTGTTATCAATACGCAGCCCCTGCTGCCTGTACAGCTGCTTACGAAAAGCGATCACATAGATCAGCATTAAGGGAAAGGTGATATAGGCAATGTTATACCATCTGGGATGGGATACCAATCCCTGTTCCAGCACAATTGCATTCAGCAAAAAGGCCATTGCCGCTACGGTTCTGCTTGCAGCAATCTTTTGTTGATTCCGGCGCATAGCAAGATCATTTAAATGATTAATTATTGGAATAATTAAATGCAGATAAACCCCAAGCCTTTGTGGGATTCATTAGGCTTGGGCAATAGTTTTAAAGGCCTTAAAGCTGGAGAAATAGTACAGGTGAAGACAAAAGGGTAGAAATTCGGGAAATGACCAGGTATAACAATCGCTCATATCGAGTATCACATACTCGATCGGGCGACTTTTAACTGTATGGAATATATTACCTGTCATTTCTACAAACTTAAGGAAAAAACAGATATCAACGTCCTGCGCAATTGTTAAAACAGCGCGCCAAGGGGAAAATTTACGTTACTCCCCTATCTTTGCCCGCAAATGCATAAATGTTGGCTTTTATACCTTTTTTGCTGCTGCCTGGCCTGCACCAAACCGCGCCCTGTTACCCGCGCCTTCTATTTCTGGAAGCAGCGTTACCAGCCCGACAGCACTGAGCTGCATACCCTGAACGCCCTTAGCGTGCAAAGGCTTTACGTAAAAATGTTCGACGTAAGCCTGAACGCCGGCAAACATACAGCCGTTCCCGTAGCCCGCCTGGAACAGCGCAGCCCCTTCCCTGCCGGCATACAGGTAATACCTACCGTATTCATTGTGAACGAAGTATGGAAGCAGGTGAATGCAGATACCCTGGCCCGGCAGGTGGCGCAGCTGCTGGCGCAAACCAGCCCGCAGCAGGCAGGGGAAGTGCAGATAGACTGCGACTGGACACGCAACAGCAGAACCGCCTATTTCGCCTTCCTCCAATCCTTTCGCCAACAGCCTTTTATGCAGGGCAAGCAACTTTCCGTAACCATCCGCCTGCACCAGGTAAAGTTCCTGGCTACCAGCGGCGCACCGCCGGCCGACAAAGGCCTGCTGATGTGCTATAATATGGGCAACCTGCGCCAGTATGGCGAT
This sequence comes from Chitinophaga sp., assembly GCF_036569125.1. Taxonomy (GTDB): domain Bacteria; phylum Bacteroidota; class Bacteroidia; order Chitinophagales; family Chitinophagaceae; genus Chitinophaga. The sequence continues at coordinate 6,140 of NZ_DATCRF010000101.1, forward strand.
CATAACTCCATTCTGAACATGAACGACCTGGAATCCTACGCCGGCAGCAAAAGGATCGCGCATTATCCGTTATCTTTAGACCTGGCTTTGCCATTGTTCAGGTGGAGCGTATTATTCCGGCGCCATTCCTACGCAGGCCTGCTCCGTAACCTGGATGAAAATGATTTCAGCAACCATCGTATTTTTAGTAAAAATGGGGAACAATTATACACCGTGTTAAAGGATACTGTAGTAAAAGGCTATCCCTTGCATGCCGGCGAAGAGGTACGGTATGAAACCTGCCCGCCCGCGCTGTTATGGGACGCCGCCCGGTACCTGGCTAAACAGCGGCAGGATTATAACCCCGTAGTTATATTTTATCACCTGGATGAAAACGAGCTTAAAAAATATGCATTACCCGAGCTGGAAAAAACTTATCGTATTCTTCGTTAGCCTGCTGCTGTGCTTTTTCGCAGAAACCATTTACGTGTTCTCCTGCGGCCCTGAGCCGGATCCCTATGATTATTACAGCAATTTTTATAACCCGAACCTGGCTGCCGGCAAGGGCTTTGAGCCCTTCTACTACACCTCCATGCGGCAATATTATGGGGTAGATGAGCCGGAGCAAACCGCTAACCTCCGTGAATGGAGCGCCTTTTTTTCCGGCAGGGATGCAAAGGTAACGGATAAGGACCTCCTGGATTTTATTTACACCTACTCCCGTCCGCAAATGACGGCGCTGTATACCAGTATTGATAAAGGAACGCCGCTGCAGGCGCCGGACAGCGTAAGCAATAATACGCTTACCCGTTATTTCATCAGCAGCAAAGACAAGGAAACGCTGGGTTATCTCATGTTCGCTAAAAGATGCGAGGTATATACCAGCATTGCCGACGCCTGGAACCCGCCCACACCGGATCCCGCCGCCATGATGCGCCTGGCCCGCAACAGCATACAGCTGTATAATGCCTGTAAAGATCCTTTCATTAAGGAAAGATTTGCCTACCAGGCCACCCGCATGGCGCATTTCAGCAAGTCATACGAAACCGCTATTCATTACTACGATTCACTGGCAGCGCCATTGCCATCTACCTCCTTTATTCACTATAAATTACTGGCTTTAAAGGCAGGCGCGTTGTTACGGACCGGTAAAAAAGCAGAAAGCGTGTACCTGTTCTCCCGTGTGTTTGAAGGCGCCCCCTCCCAGCGTACCCTGGCTTACCTGAATACCGGTTGGGCAGAAGCTGATAAAAAAGCCGTGCTGAAGCTATGCGCCAACAATACGGAAAAAGCCACTGTAGCAGCCATGTACGCGGCAAGAGCTGTAACCCTGAACCTGAATGGACTGCGGGAAGTGTACCGCTTTGATCCCACTGCCCCCATCCTGGATGTGCTGCTGGCCAGAGAGGTGAATAAGCTGGAAGATGGTTACCTGCAAAATGCCATTAACATCGACGCCAATAAGATTAACAACTGGTATAACGACAACAGCCTTAAAGCAGGTGATGTAAAAGCGCTGCAGCAGCTTACTGACAGCATTGCCGGCCAGGGTAAGGTAAAAGAGCCGGCCC
>NZ_DATCRF010000102.1:0-7973 GCF_036569125.1 Chitinophaga sp.
ATATCACAATCATCAATCCCAATCATCAAGGCCCAAAGCCCGGCACCACAGTAGCAAAAAAGCTTAATCAAGGTACCACTCCGCAACCGGGCGGTAACCGGTTGCGGGCCCCTTTTTGGTTCCTTTTTGGGGAAGCAAAAAGGAACAGAAAAAAAGGAACATTAAATGAATTTGATAATATAGTATACATACACATTCCCCGGATGCGTAGTGATACCATTACGCAAAGCCGCTAAGCCTACCGGTTGCTGAATGGTGCCCACATCGCTGCCCGGGCGGCCATTGGCCCGTTGGCGGGCCTTGGCTTCCGGATCGTTGCCACTGTTCATATCGGTCATGCAGAGTATGTAGCCCCGGTAATCCGGTAAGCGGAATACGCCTTCCGGCTCCAGGCCTTTGTTGTATTGCGGGCCTATCACCTGGTATAACAGCGGGTAGTCCTCGGCATGCAAAGGGCGGCCGTCGCATACCATCCAGCCATACGTTTCAATCAGTGTTTCAAATTCGGCCGGGCCATCTGCATCAGGATCAGCTATCTTCCCGGAAAAGGCCATCACAGCGCCTGGCGGTATGCCAAACGGCATGGACGGTAGTTGTGTAGGATAAACCATATATATTAAAAACTAAATGATCAAAAAAGAAACCCCGGGACAGAGGGAAAGGTTCCCGGGGCGGGGTTACGGTCACGCATATCTGACATTTTGCAGAGAAAACGAAACCGGCGTCGTGTCGGGGCCCAATCCCCCACCGGTCATAATAATGTCCGCACTGCTAATGCCAGATAGAGAGAGCTGTGTATGCACCTGTGAAGTAAAAGCGCTGTCGATCAATGCTCCTTCGGTTACTGCGTGTGCAACGCCTATCCAAAGGGTCGGCTTAAATTGGAATACCGCCGGTTGTCCCGGCTCCACATTCTTTTTCAGGGCAAGCAATTTTCCATCCCGGTACACATGTACATTAATGATACCGGTTGCCAGGGCATTGTATATAATGATCTCTTCCTCGTTGGCAGCAGGCCCGCTGTGTTCAAGCACATCGCCACTATCCGTTGTAACCAGCTGGTATTGTTGCCCGGTAGCAGCTGGCAGCTGCAGGCTGTAGTTGCCCTGGCCATCACTGGCCGCAACCGCCATTGCCACGGGATAGGTAAAGGGATGGCTCCATCCGGACCCCAGATTATGGATCACCCGCCAGGCTACCGGTGTTTCGGTAGCAGTGGCCTCATTTTTCTGGAAGATCACAATGCCATCATTGGTACGGTCACTCGAATTGTTAATAAGATTGAGCCAGATGTTTGTCATAGTCCTGAACGTTTTGCCGGATCTGATTAGTGGTGTGTGGTTGTGCGTGCCTTACAATACCAAAAGTACGGCGGGTAATAACGGCGCTGGAATACAATGGCAGCAGTGGTGTATTGGAAGGCATAAATGGTACGGCCCGGGGTATAAGTGTAAAAAGTATTACTATTATGGACAATAAAAAATGGATATAAAGATTATCTTTGCTGCCCTTGAACTTCCTTTCTTTAACCTTTAACTAGCCTCTTACCTATGTCAACAACAACTTCCTCAGATGTAGTTATCTTAGACACACACACGAAACGCACAGTTCGCGGCCTTGCAAAACCTTTTTCCCTGGAGCCGCTGGTTGCAGCAATAACGGTGAGTGAAACAGAAAAGATCTATAAGCTGTCTATCACCACATACTTACCGGACCACCTGGAAAGGCCCGTGCTGGATGAAGATATTAGCTTCATTGCGCCTATAGACACAGATGCCAATGAGCTGGATGCACGTTATGTGTACCTGGACATTGAACCCTGGGATATTGGTGCGCATCATAGCTATTCCCTCTGGAATATTGAGGTGAAATACCAGTTGACCGGCACCAGCCCGGAAGCGCAGGCTGTGCTGGTATTATATAATTACGTGGGTGAAGGAAATCCCGGAGGACCGGAAACGCCTGAAACACCCAGAGGTACCGTAACTACCGTAAAAAGATCCACTACAGCTGAAGATTAATGCAGGCTGAAAAGCCGGCCGATCTGCTAACCATTATATGAAAACCAGGATGAGAACGATATTGGTAATTACCGCGCTTTTTTTTTAACTGCTGCTGCAGCCCAGCCACCGGTCCACGGCCCGTGGTATCATGAGCTGCAGCAGCACTGCTATATATGCCGTGAACACCCTGCAGATACTGCACGGATGATCATGTCCGGCCAGTACGGATCCTCTTACCAGATCAATTACCATAACAGCCATGTGGCCTGGGCCGATAACGACCCCGATGCCGCCTATACGTACATTATTAATACCATGAACGGTATTGATAATGATGTAAAGCACCCGCTGTTTCCGCCGGCGCTTTTCCTGAAAGCCAAGATCCAGTACAGTAAACAATTGTATGCCGAAGCATTGCGTACCTACCAGGAGGTGATTCACCTGAAAGGACTGGATACCGTGCTGCTGGCCAATAGTTACGCCCACCTGGGCGAGATTTACCTGGAGCAGGGGCAGAATGAGGACGCGCTAAAGGTACTGAGCACCTGGGAGCAGGTTTTTGGCCCCAGGTCAGATGTGTATGCCCTGAAAACCCTGTATCACAACAAGGCGCTGGCCTATTTTTACCTGAAACAATACCCGCCCGCAGAAGAATATTTTAACCGCAGCCTGCGCCTGGAAGAGCAGGTGCAGGATACCACCGGCCTGGCCATTTCCTATATGGACCTGGCTAACCTGTATTATACGCAGTACCTGGATGATAAGGCAATACCCCTGTTTGAAAAAGGGCTTGAATACGCCAAACATTCCAATAACCCGGAAGTGCCGCGCAATGCCTACAGGAATATGGCTGCCGTGGAAGAGAACAGGAAAAGATATGCGTTGGCGTTAGACTACCGTAAGCACTATGAAGAGCTGCAGGACAGCATCTGGAACCGCGATCATGTGTGGGAGCTTGCCCGGCAGGAGAGGAAGCTGGCATTACAGCAGCGGGAACATACCATTTATGTACTGGGCTGGCAGCGTAACAGCCTGTTACTGGCTGCCCTGGCCCTGCTGCTGCTGGGAACCGCCATCTGGTTTGCCTACCGGCAGCAAAAACGCAGTAAGCGTATCATCACCCAGCAAAAAGAAGCGCTGAATATTTTAAACCAAACCAAAGACCGTTTATTCTCCATTGTAGCGCATGACCTGCGCTCGCCCGTATACCGTCTTAAGAACAACCTGGCCAAGCTGAAAAAGGCCATCTGGAAGCAGGAAATTACCGAAGCCGCTGCGCTGGCAGCCAGTAATGAAAAAATTGCCGGCAGCACCTATATCCTGATGGATAACCTGCTGCACTGGGCCCTTAGCCAGACAGACCAGCTGTTCTTCCGCCCTGAAGAGCTGCACCTGCGCACCGTAGTAGGCCTGGTTTGCCATGATGTAACCCCCCTGGCTGCAGATAAGAACATTGTGATCAAACAAGTGATCCCCGAAGAGATTATCTTTATGGCAGATCTTCACTCTTTTAAGATCATTGTGCGCAATATCATGGATAATGCCATTAAGTTCACACCCGTGGGTGGTTACATTACCATCTCCGCCTGTTTGCAGCAGGACGAATGCCACATCAAGATCATTGATACGGGCCTGGGTATGAGCAGTGAAACGCTGGAAGCGCTGTTTGATCCCAACAAAAAAAGAGTGCAGCAGGATACGCATGGTTATGAAAGCACCGGATTAGGTTTGTGGCTGTGCAAAACCATGACGGAAAAGAACAACGGCCGCCTGAGTATTACCAGCGAGCAGGGAAAAGGCACTACTGTTACCATTATTTTACCGGCAAAAGGATAAGCTATGCAACCCGTAAAGATCATGATCGTGGAAGATGACCCGCAGCAGGCCGCCCTGTTGCAGGATATGCTGCTGGAACAGGACTATGAAATTACCGGTATTGCAGGCACCCTGCCGGAAGCCCTGAAGCTGTTCTACACCCAGCCGCCGGACCTGGTGATCATTGACGTATACCTGCATGGCAAAAGGGACGGCATTACCTTTGCCACGCAGATCAATGAAAGCGGGGATATGCAAAAGCCTTTCATTTTCCTTACCAGCGCAGCAGACCGCACCACCTTTGAGGCTGCACGCCTTACCACCCCTTTCAGCTACCTGTTAAAACCCTTTAATGAGCTGGAGCTGCAGTATGCCATGGAGCTGGCCATTGAAAGATCTGCCGGGGCAGACACCGGCCAGTTCACCGCCACCGCAGAAAAAAATACGGTATTAATACACGATTTCTTTTTTGTGAAGAACGGGAATACGCTGGCCAAGATCATGCTGGATGATATTTTATACATAGAAGTAGAAGGCAAGTACTGTAAAATAGTGGCCGGCAAGGAAAAATACCTGGTGCAGCAACCCCTGAAGCTGTTGCTGGAGCGCCTGCCGGAGCAGCAGTTCATACGCGTGCACCGCAATTTTATGGTGAATATACGCAGCGTTATGAAGCTGAATTTGCAGGAGAATGAGATCGTACTCTCCGGCGGGCAATCCATCCTGTACAGCCGCCGTTATCTTGATAGCTTTTTGCATTTGTTCGATGTGCTGAAATAACCCTCTCCCCAAAAGGCATCATTATTGGTTTTATACAGGCATATCATTTCAGGTAAAAAGCCTGGAAATTTTCTTAACTTAATGTAAACCACCCCAATGCCTAAATGGTTACGTATATGCCTCAAAGCCGGTGCAGTCCTTCTTGGACTGGTGATCCTGCTATGGCTGGCCCTGGCCTTTTACATACAGCAGCACCGGAAAGCGCTTTTGGAACAGATCATTGAAAAGGCTAACCAGCGGCTGAATGGCAAGCTTACCATTGGGGATATATCGCCCTCTTTGTTGCGCAGCTTCCCCCATGTATCCCTGGCCCTGAAGGATGTAGAGCTGCAGGACAGCCTGTTTGCGCAGCATAAGCACCCCCTGTTATCCGTAAAGCGTATATTCGTTAAGGTAAATACCTTTACCCTGTTAAGGAACCATCTGGATGTAAGGGAAATAACCCTGGAAGACGGCGCTTTTTATTCCTTTACCAACCCGGAGGGGTATACGAATGCCAGTGTGTTCAAACGCCGGGATAAACCCGCTAAAGAGGCCAAGAGCAGCACAGAACGGGAGGCCGATATAGCCAGCCTGGAGCTGCGCAACATACAGTTTGTGATCGATAATAAACAAAAGAATAAGCTGTTCAGCATCCGGATCCGTTCCCTGGAAGGCAGCGCTGATGCGGATGATGGTAACTGGCGCTTACACCTGCGTACCAGCATGCTGGTAAATAGTTTTGCCTTTAACCTGGACCGCGGCAGCTTTTTGAAGAATAAAACGCTGGAAACCACCCTGGAGCTGAACTTTAACCGGCCTAACCGGGTGCTTTCCATACCGGCGCAGCGCATTGAGATAGACAAACATCCCTTTAACATTGGCGCCACCTTTAATTTTAAAACGCAGCAGTTCATTGTAAATATTACTACGGAAGATGTGCTGTTCCGCAACGCTGCCGCTATGCTGGCAGACAACATATCGCGCAAGCTGGAGAATTATGATATTCAAAAGCCCATGAATGTAGAGGCGCACCTTTCCGGCTACCTGAACCGCCCCGGTACGCCGCGGGTGCTGGTGAAATGGAACACCGCCAACAATACGCTGGTAACCAAAGCAGGGGAGTGGACGGACTGCAGCTTTAGCGGGAATTTTAACAATGAGCGGCATCCCGGTATGGGATATACGGACGAAAATTCATCCATCTCTTTTTACCAGTTCAAAGCCAAATGGTGGGGGCTGCCTTTCAGCTCAGATACCGTTGACATTGTAAACCTTACACAACCGGTGCTTTCCGGGCGTTTTAAATCCAATTTTAATTTACAGGAGCTGAATGATATTACCGGCGAAACCTTCCAGTTCACACAGGGCACCGCCAGCGCAGATGTTTTTTATAAGGGGGGCATTGGCGATAAGGATACGGTAGCGCCGCAGATGGAAGGCGCTGTTAAAGTGCTGAACGGCGCAATGGAATACCTGCCGCGTAACCTGCAAATAGGTAACTGCAGCGCCACCATTGCCTTTAACGGGCAGGATGTGTATGTGATGAATGTGCATATGCAAAGCGCCAAAAGTGAGCTGGCTATGGAAGGCAGCATACGCAACCTGCTGCGCCTGTACTTTGAAGCGCCGGAAAAGATATTGATGGACTGGAATATTACCAGCCCAAAGGTGGATCTGAACGAGTTTAAGGCCTTCTTATCGCCCCGCAAACAGGCCGCTGCCGCCAAAACCAAAGCCAAAAGTACGGCCTCCCTTCAACGAAAGGCCAGCCGCCTGGCCAAACAGCTGAATGTAATGCTGGAGCTGTGTAATATGAACATGCGCCTGCAGCTTGGGCAGCTGAACTACCAGCGTTTCAATGCGCAAAAGGTGGTGGCGGAGCTAAGCCTTACGCAGTCGGATATACTGCTGCGGCAAATATCCCTGTCGCATGCCGGCGGCAGCCTGCAGCTGAACGGCAGCATTCACCAGCAGGGTAATAACAATCGTTTTAAGCTGAACGGCGCCATTAATAATGTCCACATTGATCAGTTGTGGTATGCGTTCGATAATTTCGGGATGCAATCCCTTACCTCCCGTAACCTGAGAGGCAACCTTTCCGCAAAGCTGAATATCACCGGTAACCTGTACGATAATGGTAAATTAACGCCCCGCTCCATATACGGCACCGTAGGGTTTGACCTGCGGCAGGGCGCCCTGTTGAACTTTGAGCCGCTGGAAGGCATCGCCTCTGCAGTGTTCTTTAACCGGAACCTGTCCGACATACGGTTTGAAAATCTTTCCAATACCCTGCAGCTGCAGGGCAACAAGATCATTATACCGCCCATGCAGATCAATTCTACCGCCCTGTATATGGACATAACCGGCGTATATGGCATACCCACGGGCACGGATATTTACCTGGATGTACCCCTGCGGAATCCAAAGAAAGAGGAGGACCTGTCCAAAGAAGAAAGAAAGGCGCGCCGGAAAAAGGGCATTGTCATTCACCTGCATGCCACGGACGAAAATAAGGGCGGAAAGGTAAAGATCAAGATGGGGAAGAAACCGGGTTGATGTGCAGATGTGCAAATGTGCAGATGTGCAGATGAATGAATGCAGCGTATAGCTCTCCCATTTGCACATCTGCACATTTGCATATCTGCACATTGTAACAATTTGCCTGTCAGATCGTTTTACAGTAGTTTTGCGTCCTTAAATCTGACAGTTTCACCATGCGGAAAGTTTTGATGATCATGATACTGGGGCTGTGTGCATGTAAAAAAGAAGATAACACCACACCTCATAAGTCATTTTACGGGAAATGGTTCTATACAGCAGCCATCCATAAACAATACACGGTAAGTGCAGGCGATACGGTTTATAGCCGTATAGATACAGTGCAATATAACGGCGCCGACTATATTAATTTTACGCAGGACAGGGTAGCCCTGCATTATACTGCTGCCACCAAGCGTTTAGACAGCTTATTATTTGACGAGGTTACGCCCGTGTTCTTTCACCTGGATTCCCTGCTGTGCGAGGCCACCGGCATCAGTGACAGCGCTTTGCAATATAACAGCCTGGATTTTCAGTACAATGAAACCCCGCTGGTACAGATCTCCCAAACATTCTACTGGCTTAAGAAATAAGCTTTTGCCCAAACATGAAACAGCCATCCCGCGACCGGGACGGCTGATACGGTACTGTTCCGTCTATTTGCTCTTTGGTGCCGGCAAAACAACCGGCACGTTCATTCACGTTATAGAAAAGAAACTGCGTGCTCTGGTACAATAATCCGTATATCCGTTACCGTGTAACGGATTGTTTATTGAAACTTGCCATCTCAAATATTTTATTGGTATTATGGGTTAAACAGGACATCAACACCGCTGCGGTAGCGGTTTGCACATA
>NZ_DATCRF010000103.1:0-3174 GCF_036569125.1 Chitinophaga sp.
CACCTTTTGATGTATTTTAGAAAGATGTCCATATCGTAAAACCAGGTATTTAACCGGTTAAACTCATTCCCAAAAAAAGCATTTAAACCCGGCGCTTTATTATCAGCCGGCTGGCTGATGTATACATGCAGCAGCGTGTTATTTATTCCCTCTGTAAAAAAACGGTCGGCCCGCTGTTTCATTACCGCGGGGTAACGCGAAAATGGAGCGCCTGCGCAGGTAAAGGATTCAGCAGATACTTTTGTTTTACCATAAATGTGCGCGGCAGATGATGCAGCCCTGTTCTCGATATCACCCAGGCTGCCTTCACTCCAAAACTCACCGCCAATCTCGTCAGACTGCCCGCCGTATTGCAGGAACTCGCCCGGAAAACCCCAGTGCCCGTAATTTTCCAGCCAGGTTCTAAGGCCGTGCTGATGGCTTATTTCCCGCAATCCGCCTACATATTCGTAAGCTACATTATCTGCTATCAAACGTCTTACATCCCACAAAAAACGGTCTGACTGATCTGCGCTGCCAACTACGCTGCCCTGCATCACAGGTATATAGGGTACCGGATCATAACCATAGGTGTGTTTAAACTTTTCAATGAAATCATCTGTCCAGTTCTGGCCGCCGGTTTCATAACTGTCTTCCACGGTTACCTTCCATGTTTTACGGTCTTCGGCAGGTATGCGCCTGAGAATTTCTCCCAGGTAGGCGTCAAAATGCGCTTTGATATGTTTACTGCTCATCTTGTCAGCTTCCAGGCCGGTACCCTGTGGTGATGCTGGCGCATTATGTACCTGGGTGGGCGTCATGCCGCTGCGCTCTATTACCCAGTTACCGGCAGGTACATCCCAGCTAAGTGTACCATCTGCAGTCATGTACCTGGAAATATCCATCACCTTGGCCGGGTCAATAACACCTTCCTTACCGGCAGCAGGCGGCGCCGGCGCCCATTGGTAAGCATCCCAGTAAGGGAAGGGTGTTTGCCACATTTTAGCAAAGGTTTTTTCTATGTAATCTTCAACTACCTGCCCGGGAGATAACTTAATTTCTGCAATGCCGCAGTTGTTTGAATACTTGTTAAATACCAGCCTGAAGTTTTGCGAGGTAGTAGCCGGTATTGCTATTGCACCCGGGCCGTAAGGGTTAAAGCCAACATTAAGCTGGCTATTGCTGCGGTCTACGGTAAAGTGTTTTATGGTGGTGTAGGTACCGTTGATCCTGGCCTGTAGCTCGCCACTGAGGCTCATTTCATGCTGAGTGGGTACAATTACCAGGCTGCGTACTATATATGGTTGTTCCAATGCAATGTTTATAGTGTAAGGGACGGACTGTGTTAATACAATGCCGGTAGTATCATTGCCATCTACTAATTTACTTAACCCATCCAGGGCCGGTGTGCTTGTCAGAAGCGATTTTTTAGAGGCGATGTTTTCTTCGAAAAGCGGATCTGCCGGATAGGCGATGAGCTTCACATCCTGGAAATCTTTTGCAGGTTGATCCAGCTTCCTGCTGAGTTTTACCGGGCCCTTTACCATGATCCTGGAAGCGGTAAGATAACGCATGGCCTGTTCCGGCTTAACCCATGGGCCTCCGGACTGGCTCCAGCCGGGGCTGTTAAAGATCCCGATCTCTATATTCAGCTCTGTTGCTTTTTTGAGCGCTGTATGCAGGATGTCCCACCACTCCGGAGTAAATATTTTTACTTTCCCGGCAGGTACATCATCCTGCCAGATATTGCCGATAAAAGCCCTGTTGATCCCGACCTTTTTCATGGATTCAAGATCGCGGATCACTCCTTCTTTAGAGAGATTATCTGAGATCCAATACCAGTAAATACTGGTTTGTACGGTATCGGGAATGTTAGTGAAAACATCTTCGAGGCCGGATAAAGGTTTTACTGCATTGTTGGACAACAGCTGCTTTTTTGTTGAACAGGCGCCCCATGCGAGGCCTGTTAACAATATTAAAGAACGGATCGTATTCAGGTGTTTAATAAACGGCATTCCTCAGGATCTTTTAATATTTATGGTTAACAAACCTGTACGGTAGCAACTTTCAGGATCTCGCCCAGCTTTTTGATCTTTGATGCAATATGGCCGCGCCCTATGGCGCAATGATGTGCGGGCCCCTGTTTGTTCCAGGATTCAACAAAACTCCGGGCCCCACCAGGGAACCGGTAGCGGCTGTTGGTATTGCCAATTTCCAAAATGGGGCCCGGCACGGATCCGCCTTCTGCAACCAGCAGCTTAAGTGCGCCATCGCCGGTTTCTACTACCGACAGTAAGGTAACCGGTCCGTAGCAAACCGACATTTCTACGGACAATCCGTTGCCCACTTTACCATGATATACCTGTAAAGGTTTAAGCTTGATCCTGCCTTCAGCTATGCCCGGATGGCAGGGCCCATCATGGCCCATTAACACTACATCATCGTTATAGTCCATGGCATAGTATTCAGTGAAGGAGCCGCCTGCGCCAAAGCTATCCATGATCTTCATGGCCTGGGCATTCTTGATCTCATACTCACCGGCCACGGGAATATTTTTACCTGTTAACAGTGAGTTACCTACTATTACGGAGCTCACTGTATTTTCATTAGCCGCATTGCCGCTTCCTTTATGATAATAGGCGAGTGAGCCCAGCTGATATTTATATACCAGCTTATCCAGCGCTACAGCGGTTTGCGCGGCACGTTTCAATTCTGAAGGCGAACAATCGGATTGTACATCAAAGGTTTTTTCAATCTCCTGCAATTTGACTGTGATCTCTTCTGCGGTTACCAATTCGCGCAAGCCTGAGAGCTCATCTACCTCTATCACTTCCATATGCCCGCCAAAGGTGGCGCACTGCAGGGTAAGATCCGTGTAAATATCCATCATGCCCCCATAGTAGTTACCCATTATACCCAGCCTGTTGTGATACATGATCCGCGCCACCCTTGCTGCATCTATCCAATCTTTAACCTCGTTCCAAACGTGCGGATCGTTGTTAAGCATGCCGGTTACCTGGTAAAAGGGGATCTTACAACGGTTGAACAGGTTGGCTATTTCCGGTACTGAACAGGAGGAACAATGCGCCAGCCATTCACCGGTCATGGCGGTGCGGTCCTTTAGCTGATTAAAGCTGTTATAATCTATACTTGCTTCCGGCGAGAGGTTTAACACAATAACCGGCACATTTGCTT
>NZ_DATCRF010000104.1:0-14478 GCF_036569125.1 Chitinophaga sp.
GCCGGCGCCTGCGGTGAAAGAAACCATTAACGGGCTTTCCGCCACTGCGTTCTATGTGCTTACATCCGTAATAGCGCTGGAGCTGCTGGTAATACTGGTATTGTTATATGCCCTGCGCATACTGGCCGGTATTGAATCCAAACGTAAACGTAAAGCTGTTACTGCCGGTAAACCCGCTATCAGCTGGTGGGAGCGGGTGAACAAAACCCGCAGCGTGAGCGCGGAAGCAGAACAGGAAGCGGATATGGGCCACGACTTTGACGGCATACGGGAGCTGAACAACCCTACCCCGCCCTGGTGGAAATGGGCTTTTTTCCTCAGCTTTATTTTTGGCATCATTTACCTGTGGGTATACCACATTTCCCACAGCGCACCGCTGCAGCTGGAAGAGCTGGCCATTGCAGAAGCGCATGCCGCAGAAGCCAAAGAAGCCTACCTGGCCAATGCCGCCAATAATATCGACGAACATTCCGTAAAGCTGCTCACAGATGCTGCCGACATAAGCAGTGGGCAAAAGCTGTTCAGCACTAACTGCGCGGCCTGCCACGGTGCAGCCGGGCAAGGCATGGTAGGCCCTAACCTTACTGATAACTACTGGCTGCATGGCGGTAAAATAAATGAAGTGTTCAGCACCATTAAATACGGCGTACCGGAAAAAGGGATGAAGTCCTGGAAAGATGATTTCTCACCCAAACAGATCGCGCAGCTGGCCAGCTTTATTAAAAGCATTCATGATACCCACCCTGCCGGCGCTAAAGAGCCACAGGGCCTGGTATCGGAAAACTGAGTTTTATGAAAGATGAAGGAAGCATACACGGAACCATTCAGGAAGAATCATTCAGAGACCATATAGCCACGGTTGACAAACAAGGTAAACGCAATTGGGTATATGCACAGCAGCCCAAAGGAAAGTGGTATCAGTACAGGAGTTACCTGAGCTATGTCTATTTCCTGGTGTTTTTCAGCCTGCCGTTCATACAGGTGAACGGCAGGCCCTTGTTCCTGTTCAATGTAGTGGAAGGGCAGTTCATTTTATTTGGCACCTCTTTCTGGCCACAGGATTTTTTCCTCTTCAGCTTAATTATGCTGGCCTTCATCCTGTTTGTTACACTCTTTACCATGGCCTTTGGCCGCTTGTTCTGCGGGTGGGCCTGTCCGCAAACCATTTTTATGGAAATGCTGTTCCGGCGCATTGAATACTGGATCGAGGGCGATGCGCCTGCACGCCGCCTGCTGGATAAAGGCCCCTGGACCAGCGATAAGATCCGTAAAAAAACATTAAAGCATGTTATCTTCTTTGCCTTATCTGTGCTCATAGCCAACCTTTTCCTCTCTTATGTTATTGGCGTACAGGAATTAGGCCGCATTATCAGCGGCCCTTTTGAAGCGCATGTGGGCGGGTTCATTGCCATGCTGGCATTTTCCGCTGTGTTCTACGGCGTATTTGCTTTTTTCCGGGAGCAGGTATGTACGACTGTATGCCCTTATGGCCGCCTGCAGGGGGTTTTGCTGGATAAGAACTCCGTAGTGGTAGCCTACGATTATGAAAGAGGCGAGCCACGCAGCAAATTCAAAAAGAACGAGACCCGCACCACCGGCGATTGTATTGATTGTCTGCAATGCGTAAAGGTATGCCCTACGGGTATAGATATACGTAACGGCACCCAGCTGGAATGTGTGAACTGCACCGCGTGTATAGATGCCTGTAACTTCATGATGCAAAAGGTGAACCTGGCAGAAGGCCTGATACGTTACGCTTCAGAGAATGGTATTGCACAAAAGCAGCCCTTACGGTTTACCGGGCGTTTAAAAGTTTACAGCCTGGTGCTGCTGCTGATCTTAAGCGGCATTACCTACCTGCTGGCAAGCCGTGCGCCGGTAAGCGGCACCATTATACGCACGGCCGGTATGCTTTACCAGGAGCGGGGTACAGACAGCATCAGTAATTTATACCGCATTAAGCTGATGAATAAAACGCCCACACCCATGCAGCTGCACCTGGTGTTAAATGATGTGCCCGGGCAGATCATTATGATAGGCCAGCCACAGATAAACATTAAACCCGGCGAGCAGGGCGAAGGCACTTTTTTCATTGTATTACCGCGTACTGCTATCACCAAACGTAAGTCTACCCTGCACATTAGTTTGTACGCAGGCAATAAAAATACCGTTGCATTAAAAACTACTTTTTTAGGACCCATTCATGTTAAAAATTAGCAATGATGAAAACCATTCACTGGGGACATAAGATCATACTGGTATTCCTGCTTTTTGCAGCCGGCATTGTAACGCTGGTGGTAAAAAGCATCGGTACTAAAATAGATATGGTTACTGCTGATTATTACGGCGCAGAATTAAAATACCAGCAGGTAATAGACGGGCGGCAGAATACGGCAGCATTATCCGCACCCGTGAGCATTAGTCAGCCCGAAGGCGTGGTGCTGCTCACTTTCCCGGCAGAGCTGCAGGGGCAGAATTTGCAGGGGCAGGTATTGTTTTACCGCCCTTCTGATGCGCAAAAAGATCTTAGCCTGCCTTTGACGCTGGATGCGCAGGGCCGCATGCCGGTAAGCAGGCAGAGATTTATACCCGGCAACTACCGCGTAAAGATCCAATGGACCGTGAACAATACACCTTATTTCCAGGAAACCGCTTTATATATACATTAACCATGCTACTCCTTTTATTATCCGCACTTTCGCTGGGTTTTGTAGGCAGCTTTCACTGCGTAGGCATGTGCGGGCCTATTGCATTAACGCTGCCGGTACAGCATTTAAGCGGGTATAAAAAAATGGCGGGCATCCTGCTGTACAACCTGGGCCGCATGAGCGCCTATGCCCTGCTGGGCCTGTTATTCGGCTGGTTAGGCAGGCAGTTTTACCTGGGTGGCTTACAGCAATGGCTATCCATCGCCCTTGGTTACTTATTGCTGGTAATAGCAGGGCTGCAATACATTACCAAAAGGCGCTCCGCCTTTTTTTCCGACCTGGGCGTATTAACCAAAGGCCTGCAAAAAGTGCTGGGCAATTTATTACGCCGGCAGCAGTTCCGCACCCTGTATGCCATTGGTTTTTTTAACGGCTTGCTGCCCTGCGGGCTGGTATACCTGGGCATTACCGGCGCCATAGCCACGGCCCATGTGTACCAGGGCGCCTTATTTATGGCAGCTTTTGGCGCAGGCACCTTACCGGCTATGACCGCCGTGGCCTGGTGCAGTCATTTGCTGAGCTTACGTGTACGCAACCGCGTCAGGCAAATGATACCGCTGGTAATGGTTATTATGGCAGGCCTGTTAATTGTGCGCGGGTTAAACCTGGGCATTCCCTATCTGAGCCCTGCCATGCACGCGCACACACACAACATTATTGAATGTCATAAACCGTGATCTATGAACCTGCTTCGCAAATACAATGTAGCTGCGCCCCGTTATACCAGCTATCCCACCGTACCTTACTGGGATACCAACAGCTTTGACCTTACCCAGTGGCAGCAGCTGTTAAAAAAAGCCTTCCAGGCCACCAATAGCAAAGACGGCATCAGCCTGTATATACACCTGCCTTTTTGCGAAAGCCTGTGCACCTATTGCGGCTGTAATAAGCACATTACTGTAAACCATGCGGTGGAAGCGCCTTACATAAAAGCCCTGTTACAGGAATGGCAATTGTACCTGCAGCTGTTTGCGCAAAAACCCCGCATCCGCGAAATACATTTAGGCGGCGGCACCCCCACTTTTTTTCACCCGGAGCAATTACGTTTTTTGCTGGAAAGCATTTATAAAAGCGCTACCCTGCTGCCGGATGCATCGCTGAGCTTTGAAGGCCACCCCAACAACACTACCCCCGGGCATATGCAAACCCTGTACGACCTGGGTTTCCGGCGTATGAGCCTGGGCATCCAGGACCTGGATCCCCGCGTGCAGCAGATCATTCACCGCATACAGCCTTATGAAACCGTAGCCACGGTGGTAGAACAGGCCCGGCTGATAGGTTACAGCTCCATTAATTTTGATCTGATATACGGGTTGCCCCTGCAAACCGCTGCCGGCCTGGAAGATACTATCCGGCAGGTGATGCAGCTGCGCCCCGGCCGTATTTCCTTTTACAGCTATGCGCATGTGCCCTGGGTAAAAGGCGTGGGCCAGCGCCTGTTCACCACCGCCGACCTGCCGGACGAAAAAACCAAACAGGGTTTATATGAGCTAGGGAAAAAGCTGTTTACCGGTTACGGTTATACGGAAATAGGCATGGATCATTTTGCGCTGCCGGATGATGCTTTGCACCAGGCCTATAAAAAAGGGCAGCTGCACCGCAACTTTATGGGCTATACCGTTACCCATACCTCCCTGCTGGTAGGCCTGGGCGCCAGCTCCATTGGCGATGGCTGGTATGCCTATGCGCAGAACGAAAAACATATAGCCACTTACCAGCAATTAGTGGGTAAAGGGCAATGGCCGGTGGTACGCGGGCACCTGCTGAATGAGGAAGACCTGCTGTTGCGCCGTCACATCCAGGCGCTGATGTGCCGCTTTGAAACCGCCCGCCTCAAATCAGATCCGCAGAGCGATGCTGTTATTGAAAGCCTGGAACGGCTGCAGGAGCTTGAAAAGGATGGGCTGGTGGAGATCTTGCCAGGCAAGGTGGTAGTTACCGCTAAAGGCAAGCCTTTTATCCGCAATATTTGTATGGCCTTTGATGCACGCCTGTGGCGCAAGCTGCCGGCCACGCAGCTGTTTAGCCAGGCTATTTAAGCTGCTGGGATCAATAAATTATTCTCTCCGCCATTAAGATCGTAAGCCTGCCCTTTCCAAACAAAAAGTCCTGTAGTTATAATTAATTGGATCTTTTTACCGGATCGATCTTACGATCAGGTCTTTAATAAAACAATTCAGCTCAAACTGATCAGCAACAGGCCGTCCGGTTAACGGATCGGTGAACATATAGGGCGGCGGCCCAAATTCAGGCGTAATAGTAAAGGTTGTTGCCCCCTGCATTTTCTTAGCCTCCAGGATCCGCAGCCACCAGCACAGGAATATATTTGTTGCATACTGCCATTCCGCAGCTCTGGGATCCGGCACCTGCGGGCCTTGCGTATGGCCAACCCGCGCATGTATATGTGCGGCCCGGTTAATGGCTTCGGCCACAATTGCTGAACAATGACTGAGATAACTTTCCGTAACGCAAACCCAATGCGAAAGATCGGCCGTGATCTTCATTTCAGGGCGCAGCTTAAAAAGTTCCCCGGCATTGTACGGACTATAGCCCAGCCGCCCGCGATGCGTTTCATGGATCACCTGTACACCATGAGCTGCAGCAAATTCGTTTGCAGTATCAATCACTCTTAGCTGATCCTCTATACTGAAATAATCGCGTCCGGAATGAGAGTTGATCAAAAGCGGCTCACTTTCCAAACAAAGGCTCAGGTAATATTCAAAAGACCGGCAAAACGCTTTAATGTTATTCCCCTTTGCCTGGTGCTGGTGGCAAACAACAGGCACCTTATACTGCGCTAAAAGCTGATTGAATTTTTTCCTTTCAGCAGGCTGCTCAGGCACCCATGTATCGACCCCGTCAAAACCGGCTTCTTTTATTTTTATAATAAAATCTTCAAAAGGCAGGCTCTCAGATCCCCATTGAGGCGCCAGCATCAAAACCTTCATCAGGATGGATTTGTATTGGAATAGTCACGGTAAACGGCAATTTGTTGTTTGCTGAGCTGTGTTTTCATCCACGATGGTTTATCAGTTAAATAAAGCCAATATAGAATGGATTTAAGCGCAGGTGGTAATGCTATTTGACATAATAAGTTTGCTTTTTGCTACCCCTTAGAAAACAAGGAAATATTGCCGATATTTAGCTATGCAGAACTTTTATAAATATTTACCCGTTTCCACTGAGGACCAGGATTGGGGATTGCAGATGCTGCATGCGGGGTATCACCTTTATCATCCGGGAAATGCCTACCCGGATAAAGACCATCCCTCTCATCACTGTTTTGATGCAAAGGAAGGCAGGGTATTGCAGGAATATTCATTGATCTATATAACAGGCGGAAAAGGCATTTATACTTCGCCGGAAACCGGTGAGCTGCCTGTTACAGCAGGATCTGCAATTATTATTTTTCCGAATGAAAGGCATGCTTACCGGCCCGATCCCGATACCGGGTGGACTGAGTACTGGATCGGCTTTAATGGGCCTAATATGCATCACCTGGTAAAAAAGAAATTTTTTGGTCCATCAATGCCGGTGATCAATGTGGGTTATAATGAAACCATGATAAATTTGTTTATCCAGGTAATAGCAGCCATTAAGAACGAAAAAGCGGGTTACCAGCCTTTGGTTTGCGGTGCGGCGATGTATATGCTGGGGCAGCTGCACAGCGCTGCGAAACAACAGCTTTTTATTACCGGCGATGAAGAACAGCTTGTAGATCACGCAAGGCTCATCATCAGGTCGAACCTATATAACAGCCTTAGCCCGCAGCAGATCGCTGATAAGCTCATGATAAGCTATTCCCGTTTCCGGAAGCTGTTTAAGGCATATACAGGAATGGCTCCTTTACAATACCAGATCCAGCTAAAGCTGGAAAAGGCAAAAGAAGAGCTGGTAAACACTCAAAAATCAGTGAAAGAAATAGCCTTTGATCTTAAGTTTGAATCAAGTCAGTACTTTTCAAATCATTTTAAACGGAAAACCAGTTTAACACCGCTTGAATTCAAAAGAAGTTTCGGCAAACTGTCTTAAGCTGATACCACCTGCAGTTCAAACTGCGCTTGCCGGCCCCGGCATGCAACACGGCGCCACACTAAATGATTTTTGTGATAACCGTATTTCCACAGCTGTTAAATGATGCTACCACCGAAGCAGGCTATGGGCCTACGGAAAATCTTGAGATCACGCTTTCCGGACAACCGCAGGCCAGCCTGTTTGCAGCCAGTGCAGCCCGTTTTCCGGTGCCAACCTATGCCGCAAAGTAAATTGTTTTCAAATTGTTAATCCAATTGAAATACTAATAATTTTAGCATACATTTACTAAAATTATTGGTGAATATGAAAGAGACGATAGGAATGCTGGCGCCCGCCAGCCTGGTAATCCCATTCATTGATACAAATGCCGCATACCGCGAGCCGGCGTCCCACGATACCGAAAACCTGCTGGACCTGGGACAAATGCTGCAACCCCACCCCGGCAACAGCAGCATGCTGCAGATCAAAGGCGACAGCATGCAGGACGCCAATATGCCGCATGGCAGCTGGGCCGTGGTTGACCGTATCGCAAAACCTTCTTCCGGCTCCATTGTAGTGGCTATGCTGGATAATGAGCTAACTGTAAAACGGCTGGTAAAAGCGGGGCGTAACTGGGTGCTGCACCCGGAAAATGCTTTTTATAAACCGGTGATCATCACGGAGGAAATGGAGTTCCGGGTATTAGGGGTTATAACACATGTAATAGTGGATCTGCGGAAATAACCGTTACTTTTCCTGCTTTGCCAGCGACTGCAGCCAGTAAATGTTCTCCTGCTTGCCTGCATTCAACAGGCTACGGCAATAATCTGTATAAAAGGTATGCGCCTGTAAAAAGCGTAAGGTGCTCTGATACCAGTACGGGAACTGCCTGCCGGTGCGCAGCTCCATTTCTTTTCTTACCAGCGGATCTGTTTTCCGGAACACCGGTGTGCCCAGGTGGTAAGTATCTGCATCGCAGATAACAGATTCCAGGAAATTGCAGGGATGGGATGGAAAACGGGTAGCCATAATACAACCGGCTATAAAGGGAATGGATGCACCCGGCAGGCAGTGCTGCTGAAAGTACTCCCGCATCAGCTGCACTCCTCTTACCTCATGGTCCTGTATGCCGCCTGTAAGGTGGCCTATATCATGGAACCAGGCCGCTGTTCTTATGATAAACAGTTCCTCTTCGCCCAGGGCGTAGGACGCAGCTATTTCTTCCGCATGCTGCACTACGCTTTGGGTATGCAGCAGGTTATGATAAGGAAACTGTTCCTTAGCATGAAATCCAAAAAAACCGGTCACATATTGTCCGATATGAGATTCAGCTTCATTATAGTCCATATACCAACCCGGGGAATACAGCTAATATCCCAAATGATTCTGTAGAAATTTTGGATACCGGCTTTTTTTTGTACATTTTAAGCCGTCATTCTTTAACCGATCAATAAACCTGTTATTATGAAGCACCTGCCTGTATTGCTTTTTTTCCCGCTTATAATGGTACTGCATCAAGCATCTGCACAAAAGACAGATAGTATTTATTCCCTGGAAAAGGTGCAGCTGGGCGGCATTCCGCAAACCATCTTAACCACCGGTACCGATAGCAGCAAGCCGGTATTATTGATATTACACGGAGGCCCGGGGTATACGGAAATGGCGCTGTTCCGCATCTTTAACCGGGCGCTGGATAAGGATTATGTGGTGGTACACTGGGACCAGCGCGGCGCTGCGGCTTCCTACGATCCATCTATACCGGAATCCAGCATGAACATTGATCAATTTGTTTCAGATGCCCATGAGCTGGTTACGCTTTTAAAACAACGCTTTAAAAAAAATAAGATCTTCCTGCTGGGCCATTCCTGGGGTACTTCCCTGGGCTTGCTGCTGGTGCAGCGTTACCCGCAGGACTTTACTGCTTACATTGGCGTAGGCCAGATCGTGAACATGATGGATAATGAACGGATCTCCCTGCAATACACTATTCAAATGGCCAGCAAAACGCATGATACAACCGCCATGAGAGAGCTGAGTACCATTGCGCACCGCTATCCTGCTAAGAACGACACCAGCCTGAATGACCTGTACCTGCAGCGTAAATGGCTCTCTTACTTTGGCGGCGCCGTACGGGGGCATCGCGATTATAGCTATATTTTCAGCCGTATTAAACCGGGCGATCCTTTATTTAATGAGAAACAGGTGGAGGCAGGTGAAGCCTTTTCTATGCGTACCCTATGGAAACAGCTGCTGAACATTGACTTTTTAACAACAGCGCCGGTATTAAAAGTGCCGGTATATTTTCTAACAGGACGGTACGACTATAATACTCCTTTTGCTTTGGTAGAAAAGTATTACAACCAGGTAAAGGCCCCGGCTAAAAAGCTGATCTGGTTTGAGAATTCAGCGCATATACCGCAGTTTGAAGAAGCGGCAAGATTTAATGCGGTGATGAAGGAAATTGCACAGCGCTAATAGCAACTGCTCTTCCCACACGGCCGGCAAAACCAATACCCTGTACCTTTATGGTATAGGGCACTTTCTAATGCTCATCAGACGTTTTAAACCTTTCCAGGCCCTCCTTCTTCCGCTTTTCTTCTTTCTCTTTATCTTCCTTTTCCTGCGCTTCTTTTTTCTTATCATCATCCTTTCCGCCAAACAGTTTTTTAAAGAAGCTTTTCTTTTCATCCTTCGGCACTTCCGATGCGGAGCTGATATCGATCTCATTATCCACACTGGGCAGCAGGGCTTCAATAAAAGCATTCTTCAATACCTCCCATACCGCGCCCATCACATCCGTGTGTGAATCATGAAAGCTGCCTTCCACATTCACTTTGGTGGCCACCTGCTTTTTCTTCGGATTCTTCAGCACATGCGCCGCAGCATCTATCACGGTTTCTTTGGCCTTCTGCAAAAAAGGATCGTGCTTATCTTCCGTACCTTTTACCTGCAGCTCTTTGATGATGGGTTTTACATAACCTTTAAAATTACCGTTATCTGCGGCAAACTCTGAATACAGGGCCAGGGATCCTTTGCTCACATCAAACTTGCCATAAGCCTTAAAAAAATCATTCAGGTCTACCAGGTTGGCGCTGGTCATTTGCGCCGTCAGGTCAAAGGTGGGTTCCTTCGCCAGCCCGTCCAGCTTCATGTTCAGGGAAAGATTGCCGCCATAGGCATTTGCGCTGGCCACTAAGCTGGAAGGCAGCTTTTCCTTTTTATCAGAAGTGTTCTTCAGGTTACGGGCCAGTATATACGTATTCTTCAGGGAAATATCCACTTTAGGTGCGGAGGTGCTGTCCACATAATGAATGCTGCCGTTGTGCACTTCAAACCGGTTCACCTTTAACGGCATAAAATCTTTCAGCACCTTGCGGAAGTCGTTAGTGTCTTTAGCCACCTGCCCTATTTCCGCTTTATCTTTTGTAAACACCAGCTTGGGAGAAAGCAGCTCCAGCTCGCCCACAAGAGATCCCTCAAACAAAGCACGCCACTCTACGGACAGGTCAATGGTTTGCGCTTTAAAAAATTCAGTTTGTTTCTGCGTGGCAGAATCAAGCTTGTTAATGTAAATGTCATTTAGCTGATAGGCGCCGCGGTACAGGGCAATATCAATATCCTGCACATGCCCGTAATAGCCATTCATATGCGCCAGGGTATTATTCGCATACCGCAGTACAATGTAAGGCAGCAATAAACGTAAAATGATCAGCAGCAGGATGATGCTGCCAATGATAATGTATCTCTTCTTTATGGGCCGCGCTCTCATGATACCCGTTTAAGAAACCTTTACAAAACTCAAACCACTTTTGGTATCTTTATTTGCTGCTTATGCTCCTGTCTGCTATAAACCTCCATCCATTATGAATGTGCTCAATAACGCTACCCCGGCCCAATTGGAACAAGCCGTAGCAAATAATCACCGGGAACTGTTTGCCCTGAATGCCATTGCACAAGGCGGTAAAGTATACGGCCATAATGGTCTTAGCTGGACCGATGCCGGGGCTGCTAACAGCTCTGTAGTGCTCTTCCCTGCTATGGATGCCGCCACCGCCGGCACGCAGCTGGATGAAATGATGGACCATTACCGTGCACATCCGCCTAAAGACGCCGGTTGCTGGTCACTGGCGCCCACGCAGCCGCTTAACCTGGGCGTACTGCTGCTGGCACGCGGTTTTCAGCCGGGCTGGCGCCCGCAATGGATGGCGCTTGACCTGGAAGCCATGCAAACGGAACATGCGCGGCCGGCCGGCTTGCAGATACAGGCAGATAATGTTACGCCCATCCATGATATTAAGAACCTGCCCTACGCCAACAGCAACAGCCTTTCCCATGAGCTTAAGCAACAGTACCCCGAGCTTGGACAGCGTTTTATTGCTACGCTCAATGGGGCGATAGTAGCGCACAGTGAAGTATTTTTTACTACCGGCAGCAATGGCGTGGCCGGCATTTACAGTGTGGGCGTAGTACCGCGTGCAAGGGAAAAAGGCATTGGCAAAGCCGTGGTGCTGGCCGCCTGTTTGTATGCAAGGGAAAAAGGTTACCGTTATGCCGTATTAAACGGTACCGGGCGCCGTATGTATGAGCAGATAGGTTTTAAATGGGTAGGTTTCGGGGATACCTGGTGGCTGCAAAACCAGCGCTACCGCACCAACCCGCCTACGCGGCAACAGGTGGCCCTGGCAGAAGCGGTAGGTAACGGAGATGTACCTGCGTTAAATGAGCTGGTTAAAAAATTCAATACCGGCGATCTCAATACGCCCCTCAACAATGGTATGACGCTGATGCAGCTGGCCGTGCATACCAAACGGGCAGCCGCTGCAGAATGGTTAATGGAGCAGGGCGCAACCTGCACCGTATTAGATGCCTGGGACCTGGGCAAACGCGATCTGGCGGCGGCCATGTTAAAAGCGCAGCCTTCCCTGGTAAACAACCAGCTGTATGGCGAGTGGCAGGCCACGCTGCTGCATATAGCTTCTGACCGTAATGATGTACACCTGGCGCAGCTGGCGCTCAGCGCGCATCCGAACCTGGAAATAAAAGATAAGATATATGACGGCACCCCGCTGGACTGGGCGCTGCACCTGCAACGAACACAGATAGCGGAGCTGATCCGGAAAAGCACCGCCTTATAATAACGCAAACTGAAAAAGAATGTAAAATGTAAAATGCAAAAGTGGAATGCAGCCTCCTTATTCGCTGCATTCCACTTTCACATTTGAAATTTTACATTTATAATTTTACATTCTGTATTACTTTAAATATGTTTCAGCACTTCTTCGCCAATAGCGGCGGTGCCTAAGATCTTATCTGCAGCGGTTTGCGCATCCGCAATATCGCGGGTACGGAAGCCGGCTTTCAGCACTTTATCTACCGCGCTGATCACCGTTTCGGATTCTGCTTTCATGCCAAAAGAAATATCCAGCAGCAGCGCAGCTGATAAGATAGAGGCTAAGGGATTAGCCACGCCTTTACCGGTAATATCATGCGCAGAGCCATGAATAGGCTCGTACACACCCGTGCCATCGCCTATGGAGGCGGAGGCCAGCATACCCATGGAGCCGGCTATCTGCGAAGCTTCATCCGTTAGTATATCCCCGAACAGGTTGGCAGTTACCACCACATCAAAACGGCGCGGATCTTTGATCAGCAGCATAGCGGTAGCATCTACAAACTGGTGCTCCACTTCAACATCCGGGTAGTCCAGCGCAACTTTCTGCACCACTTCACGCCACAGGCGCGAGGTTTCAATTACATTGGCCTTATCTACAGAACATAATTTCTTTCTGCGGGTACGGGCTGCATCAAAGGCTTTGCGGGCTATGCGCTCTACTTCGTAACGGCTGTATTCTGCAATATCAAAAGCAGTATCTCCATTATTCTTACGTCCTTTTTCACCAAAGTAAATATCGCCGGTCAGCTCACGGAAGAACAGGATATCTGCTCCTTTTAAGATCTCCGGTTTAATGCTGGAAGCGCCCAGCAGCTCATCAAACAGCTTAATGGGGCGCAGGTTAGCGTACAGTCCCAGCTTCTTGCGCATTTTAAGCAAACCCTGTTCCGGCCTTACTTTGGCAGATGGGTCGTTATCGTATTTAGGGTGGCCTACAGCGCCAAATAACACTGCATCTGACTTACGCATTTTTTCCAGTGACTCATCCGGTAAAGGATTACCGGTAGCTTCAATGGCTACGTGGCCTATCAGCGCTTCGTCGTAAGTAAAGGTATGCCCGTATTTAGCGGCTATCTTGTCCAATACCTTTTTACCAACGGCCGTAACTTCCTGTCCTATTCCGTCGCCCGGAACAATTAAAATATGCTTGCTTGCCATGCTTTTGTGGATTGTTATGAAGATTATATTAGGTTCAACATTTTTTGTGTTGCCTTAATGGCCGATACCGTTTGATCACTATCGAGCCCCCGGGTTTTGAACTCCTTATTATTATAACGCCAGGTAATAACGGTTTCACATAACGCATCACTTTTACCACCGGGCGGAATGCGCACTGCATAATCGGTTAGCACCGGCAGCTCCTGTTTAAGCTTTTTGTATACTTTTTTCAGCGCATTCATGAATGCATCGTACTGCCCGTCGCCCTGGGAGTGCTCTTCAAACAGCTCACCTTTAATAGAGATCTTCAGGGATACAGAGGGATGCAGGTTCTTGGAATGGGTAAGCACATAGTTCTCTATGCGCACCTTTTCCTCAATGGCTTTGCTGTCCAGTATATCGGAAATAATATAAGGCAGGTCGGCCTGGGTTACCACTTCTTTTTTATCGCCCAGCTCAATAATGCGCTGGGTTACTTTTTTCAGGTCAGGCTCACTCAGCTGAATGCCCAGCTGCTGCAGGTTGTTCTCTATATTGGCTTTACCGCTGGTTTTACCCAGCGCATAACGGCGCTGCCGGCCAAAACGCTCCGGCATCAGGTCACTGAAGTAAAGCTTGTTCTTCTTATCGCCATCTGCGTGTATGCCTGCTGTTTGGGTAAATACATTCTCCCCTACTACCGGTTTATTAGCCGGTATGCGAAAACCGGAAAAGGTTTCCACCAGCTTGCTCACACTGTACAGTGATTCTTCTTCCACGGCGGTTCTTACCTCCGGCAAAAAATCATGCAGCACAGCTATGGCGCTGGCCAGGGGCGCGTTACCGGCCCGCTCGCCCATACCATTAATGGTAAGGTGCACACCATGGGCGCCGGCTTTTACGCCTTCCAGCACATTGGCTGTACCCAGGTCGTAATCATTATGCATATGCACATCAAAGTGCAGCTTGGGATAGCGCTGCACAATGGCGGAGGTATATTCAAAAACTTCAGAAGGGATCAGGATACCCAGGGTATCCGGCAGCATAATACGTTTAACAGGCTGCGTTTGTAAAAAATCCAGGAACTGGAATACATAATCGCGGGAGTGGCGCATGCCATTGCTCCAGTCTTCCAGGTACACATTACATTCAAGGCCTTTCTTTTTTGCCAGCGCTATTACCGCTGCTATTTCTGCAAAGTGCTGCTCCGGTTTCTTTTTCAGCTGGTGGGTTAAATGGTTCAGTGAACCTTTGGTAAGCAGGTTCATAACCTTGGCCCCTGCCTGCTGCATCCATTGCACGCTTACATCGCCATCCACAAACGTCAGCACTTCCACCCTGTTCAGAAAGCCGTTAGCCTTCGCCCATTTGGTAATGGCCTTTACGGCCGCAAACTCGCCTTCAGACACGCGGGCAGACGCAATTTCAATACGGTCTACCTTTACT
>NZ_DATCRF010000105.1:0-9062 GCF_036569125.1 Chitinophaga sp.
TTTTCTTACAGCCGCCGTATTGACCGGCCCTCTTACCAGGATCTGAACCCCTTTATTTATTACAACTCGCCCTATGCATACTACCAGGGCAATCCTTATGTGCAGCCACAGTACACACATTCGCTGGAAGCCTCCTGGACCTTTAAGGAAGATTATACCCTTACCCTGGGCTATGCTGCCATTAAGGACTATTTCACGTACATCTCTTACCTGGATAGCAGCACCAACATCACAAAAGAAACCATTGCCAACTTTAATACAGCACGTAATATAAGCCTGGATGTAAGCGCTACGCAGGAGCTCACGGACTGGTGGACCTGCATTGTAAACCTCAGCACCTGGAGCGACCGCTATACCGCCTGGTTTAACAATGCCCCCATTAATAACAACATCCTTAGCTTTTCCGGCAATGTTAAGAACACATTCAAAGTAAATAAGCGTTTAATGCTGGAAGCCACCGGCATTTACCGCAGCCCCACTATTGATGTGATCCAGCGCAGCTTTGCCCGCTACCGGGTAGACCTTGGCTGTAAATACACATTAATAGATAATAAAGTGATCCTGAAAGCGGCGGTAAAAGACCTGTTCTATACCTACCGCAGTAATGGCGTGAACAGGGTAGGCAACCTGGATGAACGTTTTTACAATACCAATGAAACCCGCTTATTTATTGTAGCCCTTACCTGGAACTTTGGCAAGCTGAAAAAAACAGATAAGCACAGCGGCAATAAAAGCAATGCAGCAGAGCTGGACCGCATCCGGAAATAATTATTTTACCTTAAACCCACTTTGCATGAAAAAGAAAATTGAAAAAAAGCTCACACTGGGCAAGATCAAAATTGTAAAGCTAACCGGTAGTCCCATAAAGGAGCTGCCCACCGGTAACCCCACCATGATCAATACATGCGGGGTCTGTCCTGAAACTATCCTGGGTACCCGTTAAATACAACAACCACAAACAGTGTTAAAGGCTTTTTCCTTTAACACTGTTATCGCCTCAGAAAAAATTACTAATTTCCGGAATGACCGGACCCATTAAAGCCCTTACCATTGCCACCTGCTGTTTCCTGTTAAGCTGCGCCCCGCAAAAGCCTGCGCCCTTAGCCGGCAATTACCTGAACGACCTGGTATTGTATGAGAACATATTACAGGCCACCCATGCAGGTTTATACAACTATCACAGTAAATCATCCATAGACAGTATTTTCGCTTACTACAACACCCTGGCAGGTAAGCAGTACACCAGCACTACGGAGTTTTACAAATACCTTTGCATTATTACCACTTACATTGGCAGCCTGCACGATGATGTATTTTTGCCTGATGCCCTGCGGGATAGCCTGGAAGGGCAAAAAGGTTTCTTCCCTTACCCCCTGGAGATCATTCAGGATAGTATGGTGGTAAATACAGACCAGGGCAGCATTCCTGCAGGCGCCATTATTACCGCTGTTAACGGCCATACCACACAGGAGCTGCTGCAAACGCTGGGGCATTATTATACAACAGATGGCTACAATACCACCGGCAAAAAAGTAGGCATTGCACACTTTTTTCCCTGGTACTATGCCATTGAATATGGTATGCAGGATGAGTTTAACATAAGCTACCTGCCCTATGGCAGCAGCACCATAAAAACAGCAGTGCTGCCTGCCGTTACCTTTACCGCCTATGAAAAGCTGTACGAAAAACGCCACTCCCTATACCTGGATACCCTGCTGGATAACCACTACTACTTTAGCTGGGCGCCTGACAGCGCACCGGTATTAACGGTAAATACTTTTGCGCTGGGCAATGCGGAATCAGCCAAACACAAGGCTTACAGCCGTTTTCTGGATTCAGTGTTCACCCTGCTAAAAACAAAACATGCCGCCAGCCTGGTAGTAGACATCCGTAAGAATGGCGGCGGGGATGATCCTAATGACCTGCTTACCTTTTCATACCTGGCTTACCAGCCCTATAAAGAGAACCAGGAAGCCTATACGTTATTTCAAAAGCTGCCCTTTAAGCAATATTACCAGGCAGAGGATTCCAGTGACATACCAGACCTGGAATCTAATTTTAAAGAAGAGCATAACCGCCTGGTAGATGGTAAGTATTACCAGAACCCTTCTTTTAATCCTTTATGGAAGCCCAACCCCTTAGCCTTTCACGGTAAGGTATATTTGCTGGTAGGGCCGCAGGTAGCTTCTGCAGCTTCTTTATTTGCCAGTATGGTAAGAAGTGAGAATAAGGTAATAGTAGTGGGAGAGGAAACTATGGGAGGTTATTACGGGCACACCGGGCATAACAGCGTTACCTACCAGCTGCCGGATTCACACATCAGCATTATGCTGTCTGTAGTAAATGTAAAACAGTATGTGCAGCCATTACCCGCCATTCCCTTTGGCCGCGGTATTATGCCGCAGGTACCACTGCAGCAGGATCTGAAAGGTTTCATAGATAACAAGGACCATGTGCTGAATGAGGTAATGAAGCTTGCGCAGCCATCATTGTAGTAGCTGCTGAATGATCTTTCTTTCACGGAGAATAATACGGGCATTTCCTTTTACCAGGCTGGCATAAAAAGGCAGCTGATCAGCCTGTGTGCTATCATCCCGCAAAGCAATAAATACAGCCCGTTTGCCATCAGGGTCAGGCACCAGGGACAGCTCGCGGATATAACCTGCCAGCACAATGCGCTGGTCATTAAATAACAGGGAAACGCCCGTGCCTGGTTTTACTTTATCCGCATCGGCCCCGTTAATTAAACCTACATATACCACTGTATCTTTTTGCAGCGGCTGGGGAATAATATAACAAAGTGTATCGTTGGCATTAATGAGCTGCGCCGTTTGTAAGGAATGTTTGTACAGGGAAATATAACCGCTCACGGGCGCAGAGATCTGACTGCTATCGCCAAGCCTGGCCAGTACGGCATTCTTTTGTACAGGCGCTCCGTTCTTAAAATGAATGGCCGTTAGGGTACCGGTATAAGGGCTTATAACGGGAACGGGTATATGACCGGCATCCAGTGTTACCGGCAGCACCAGCTTTTCAGTATAGGGTATAATGCTCATTAAAGCCAGTATGGCCAGGCCGGTTAATGCTACCGACAGCATGCCCCATTTAAAGATCCAGGAAGGCGGTTTATTCAGCGCATCATTAGCTTCATTGCTAATGATCTCCATTTCATGTATATCCATTGGTGTTATTATTTATGATCAGGTACCTAGTTCCAGCTGGTTCTTTACCAGGCTAAAGTAGTTGCCGGCATGGTCTACCAGCTGCCGGTGGGTGCCGGATTCCACCAGCTCCCCGTTTTCCAGCACAATGATCTGGTCTGCATTTTTTACGGTGCTTAAACGGTGGGCCACAACGATCACGGTTTTATTCTTAAAGAACCGGTCCAGGTTATCAATAATGGTTCTTTCATTCATCGCGTCCAGCGCATTGGTGGCCTCATCAAAGAAAATATATTCAGGGTCCTTGTACACTGCGCGGGCAATGAGTATGCGCTGTTTCTGCCCCTGGCTTAACCCCATGCCATCCACGCCTATTTTGGTGTTGTAACCTAAGGGTAATGATTCTATGAACTCCCGTATGTTGGCGGTTTCCACGGCATGCAGCAGGCTGGTTTTATCAATACTGTCAGCGCCTACAGCTATATTGTTTGCAATGGTATCGGAAAATATAAAGCCATCCTGCAGCACGGCCCCGCATTTGCTTCTCCAGATTTTTTCATCAATACGGGTCAGGTTTTCCTGGTCAATTTTAATAACGCCGGTAGTGGGTTCATAAAATTTCAGCAGCAGCTTTAATAAAGTAGTTTTGCCGCTGCCGCTACGGCCTACAATAGCTGTTACCTTGCCCTTGGGTATATGCAGGTTCAGGTTTTTCAGCACATTAAAATAGTGGGTGCCTTCATACCGGAAGCTCAGGTTCTCTATGTGTATGGATTCGCTTTGCATGGCGGCCCTGCTGGCCTGTATCATCAGTGGGTCTGTTTCTTCTTCGGGAATGGCTTCCTGTATTTCACCTACCCGTTCAATACTGATCCTGGCATCCTGGAAAGAGTGGATGAAATCTACCGAAGTGGCCAGCGGTACGTTCAGCTGCCCTACAATATATTGTATGGCCATCATTTCACCCAGCGTCATGGAGTTTTCAATTACCAGCCGTGCCGCCATAAAAGTGATGATAATGTTCTTGCTGGTATTAATAAAATCAGCGCCGCCCCTTTGAAACTGTTCCAGGGAAAGGTATTGTATATTAATGCGGAACAGGCGCGCCTGGATGGATTGCCAGTCCCAGCGTTTTTGTTTTTCCGCATTCTGCAGCTTTATTTCCTGCATGCCGTTGATCAGCTCCACCAGCTTGGATTTGTTGTGCGATAGCTCTGTGAAGCGTTTATAATCCAGCACCTTTCGCTTGTTCTGGAAAAAGAAGATCCATAGCACAAAAATGAACCCGCCGGTAAAAAAGGTAAGGAAAATACTGAGGCTGTAATACAGCAACAGCCCTGCAAACACCACCAGCGTAAACAGGGAAAATACCAGGCGCAGGGTGCCGGAGGTAAGAAATTCCTCTATACGTTTATGATCCTCTATACGCTGCAGCAGATCGCCGGAGTTTTTAGTATCAAAGAACTTGATGGGCTTTTTCATAAGCTTCATCAGGAACTCCGATATCATGGCCACGTTCACGCGCGTGCCCAGGTACAGCAGCAGCCAGTTCTGTATTACGCCTACCATAGTTTCGCCCAGGAAAATAATGATCTGCCCCACCAGCACCAGGTATACAAAATTGAGGTCTTTATTGGCAATGCCCGTATCTACAATGCTTTGGGTAAGGAAAGGGAAGATGAGCTGCAGAATGGTGCTGAAAAGCACGCCAATAAGCAATTGCGCCAGCAGCAGCTTGTATTTTGCCAGGTGTTTTATTAAGTAGTTGAAACCGCGCCGTGTTTCATTTTCCTTGCGTACATCAAAGGTCTTTTCATAGAATTCAGGCAGCACATCCAGCGCCAGCACTACGCCTACCGGCTGGTCCTGTGTTTTGGTGCTTACCCAGTTCTTAAGGAACTCTTCTTTTTTAAGCTTTTGTTTGGTGGTGCCGGGGTCCGCTACATACACATATTTATCCGTGATCTTATACACCACTACAAAGTGGTTCTGCTTCCAGTGCACAATACAGGGCAGCGTGATATTATCTTTCAGAATATCAAAAGTTACCTTTAATGCAATGGAGTTAAAACCTATTTTTTCCGCTGCATTGCTGATGCCCAGTAGTGATACCCCTTCCTTACCAATGTTGCAGAACTCTCTTAACAGCGCCAGGGGATAGTCTTTGCCATAATACCTGGCAATGATCCTGAGACAGGTGGGGCCACAGTCTTTAGTGTCCAGTTGTTTGTATATGGGGAATCTGTCAGCCATCTTTTTTGGGAATTATAAAGTATACATTGCTTCCCTGCTAAGTTCATGAAATTAAATTGTATTAACAATGGGCGGTTGGCTGAAACGCTTGCTGATGGCGGAAATGGGGCGTTTTTGAGCTGCGTTTGGGGCGGTTGGTGTATCCGTACGGGACCTTGGTACTTATAATGGTTGGATTGGTGTAGTGAAAAAAAAGTTTTGGAAAGATATGGCTATAAACAAATAACACCCCCGTATTTACGGAGGTGTTACGTTATATACATACTTGTGATCCCTTATGGCTTACATAAAATGATACCGTACAAAAGCTTCCATCGCAGCATATTTCTGTAATCCCAGTTTATCATACAGCTCAGCGGTGTTAGCGTTGCGGTCTTCGGCCCTTTGCCAGAATTCACGCAGATCGGTTCCCTGGAAAGGTACAACATCTTTCTGGCTTTGGTGAATAAAGATGCCTAAACGTTTTTGAACCACCTGGTCGGGGCTCATGGGTACCGCCATTTCAATTTCATGGATATCCCATTCCTGCCAGGCGCCTTTGTACAGCCATACCCAGCAATCTTTCATGAACTCCTCATGTTTCAAACGGTTAAGCGCTTCAAACACAATGTCAAGGCATACCTTGTGGGTGCCATGCGGGTCGGCCAGGTCGCCTGCGCAAAAGATCTGATGTGGTTTTACCTCGCGTAACAACTGCATGGTCAGCTGCACATCTTCTTCGCCCATGGGCTTCTTTTCCACCAAACCGGTTTCATAGAAAGGCAGGTTCTGGAAGTGGATGTTCTCTTCCTTAATACCTACGTAACGGCAGGTGGCCTTTGCTTCGCAACGGCGTATCAGGCCTTTAATGGCGCGTATTTCAGGCGTATCTTTCTGGCTGGGTTTCTTGATCTTCAGGAAAGCTTTTGCTTCATCCAGTATCTGGGAGCTCTTGCTTCTGTCTATATCAAACATGCCTTCAAAGCCTACGGCAAAGTCAATAAAGCGCAGCACAAATTCATCGGTTACTGCAATGTTGCCGGAGGTCTGGTAAGCTACATGCACATCATGCCCCTGCTCATGCAGGCGTATGAAAGTACCACCCATGGAAATGATATCATCATCCGGGTGAGGGGAGAAGATCAGTACGCGTTTAGGCATAGGCACTGAACGTTCCGGGTGCTGAGGCAGGGGCGCGCCGGGTTTGCCGCCGGGCCAGCCGGTAATGGTATCGCGGATGCCGTTAAACTCTTCAATGTTCAGCTCATATGCAGAACCGTATTGCACGATCAGGTCATTTAAACCATTCTCATTGTAGTCTTTATCTGTGAGCATCAGAATGGGCTTATCCAGCTTCATGGCCAGGCCGGTTACTGCCTTGCGGCGCAGGCTGGGTGTCCATTCGCAATCGCCGGTAAGCCAGGGCTCCTTATAACGGGTAAGCTCCTGTGCGGCTTGTTCATCTATCACAAAGCGGCAGTTCGGATGCTGTTGCAGCAGGGAGGCGGGCACCTGGTCGGAGTAATGGCCTTCTACCGCCCTGCGTACGATCTTGGCTTTGTGTGAGCCCCAGGCCATCAGCAATACGCGTTTGGCTTTGAAAATAGTGCCAATACCCATGGTAATAGCCAAACGGGGTACCTGGCTCATATTCGGGAACTCAAAGCCATTGGCCAGGCGGGTGCTGTTATCCAGCGTTACCAGGCGGGTATGGGAGTTTACGCTGGCCCCGGGTTCGTTAAAACCAATGTGGCCGTTGTTACCAATGCCCAGTACCTGCAGGTCAATGCCGCCGGCAGATTCTATTCTGCGCTCGTATTCTTCGCAGTAAGCTTTCATTTTTTCCTTGGGCAGGGTGCCGTCCGGTACAAAATAATTGCCTTCCGGTATATCTATATGTTTAAATAACTGCTCTTTCATGAACCGGTTGTAGCTCTGCAGGGCATCCGGCTCTATGGGATAATACTCATCCAGGTTAAAGGTTACTACATTCTTAAAGCTCAGGCCTTCTTCTTTATGCAGGCGTACCAGCTCCGCATACAGGTACTTGGGCGTAGAGCCGGTGGCCAGGCCCAGTACACAGGTTTCTTTGGCGGCTTGTTTTGCTTTGATTAGTGCTGCTATTTCCTGTGCTACTGCGCGGGATCCTTCCTTAGCTGTGGGATGAATATCCACGGCTATCTGTTCAAAACTGTCAATCAGTTCGATCTCCTGGTGATTAAGCGTCATGGTAAGTGATGTTTTGGATTAGAGGCGTTTAAAAAACGAGCCGGAAAATTAAATAAAAATGTGCTAATCTGGTAGCTTTTTAGCTGTTGTTTAACAAAGTAGCCGTTATTTAATGTGCAGATGTGCAGATATGCAAATGTGCAGATGTTGGGTGCGAGCCCTTATTCTGCAATTTTCACATATTTGCACATCTGCATATCTGCACATCTACTAATTAATTATTACTTCGTCCACAAAAAGCCAGGCCTTGCTGCCCGCGCCCTCTGCGCCTGCCGGTATGGTGCCTGCATTCTGGGCTACCAGCTTCACATAACGGCCTTTTACCTGCTGTAAAGGCGCCCGTACCTGGTTAATGCCTTCTTTGGTAAAGGTA
Organism: Chitinophaga sp.; assembly: GCF_036569125.1. GTDB lineage: Bacteria > Bacteroidota > Bacteroidia > Chitinophagales > Chitinophagaceae > Chitinophaga. Next base: position 7,996 of record NZ_DATCRF010000105.1, read on the forward strand.
GTTTGTTTATATACTTCCTTAAAATGCTGTCCATCGTCAGATACCAGGAAAGTTACCTGTTTGGGCGGGTAAATGCCCGGGCCCTTGGCATTCAGGATGTTCACGCCTACGGAGTGAATGTCCTGCACACTATCCAGGTCCACCGTGGCTTCCATGTTGTTGCCGCTGTAGCCAAACCACTGGTTATCATTGTATTCCTTTACGCCCTCAATACCATTCACCAATGCAAAGGGGCTGCCGGGATTGTAGTTGCCATTGGGCGGCTGCGCCAGGGTAACTTTTTTAGCCAGCGCTTTATGGAACACAAATGGCTGCGTGTACTCATTGCCGTAAGGTTTACCATCCAGGAACACCAGCGCGCGGATGGTTTCTGCCTTGTCTATCACTATAGGATTGGTATAAGCAGTAGCCTGAGGGGTAGGGGTGCTGCCATCTGTAGTGTAAAAGATCTTGCCGCCATCCAGCTTGCTGTCCAGCTTTACGGATACGCCGCTGGCAGTGCTGTCGGCCTCACCGCGTATCTCAAATACATGTTTGGCGTAGTTCACTTTTTTCATATCCAGGCGGTGCAGGTGCTGCTTCAGCCTTTCCACAAAATCATCGTAATTACGTTTTTCAGCAGGGCTCCATAAAACCTCTGCCATGGCGGTTGCGCGGGGGTACACCATGTATTCCACGTGCTCCGCGTTCAGCATATATTCAGACCATACATTGGCCTGTGCGCCTTGTATGTAGGTAGCTTCTTCCTTGCTTAAGCCGGCAGGTACAGGCTCGTAGCTGTATACCTCACTTACCGGTGTATAGCCGCCAATGGCAACAGGCTCATTTTTTCCTTTGGATTGATAGTGGTCAAAATAGCAGTAGTTGCCCGGCGTCATGATCACATCATGTTTTTGTTTGGCTGCTGCTATGCCGCCTTCTTCCCCGCGCCAGCTCATTACAGTGGCATCAGGGGCCAGGCCGCCTTCCAGGATCTCGTCCCAGCCAATAATACGGCGTCCTTTGCTGTTCAGGTATTTTTCCATGCGCTGGATAAAGTAGCTCTGTAACGCATGCACATCTTTCAA
>NZ_DATCRF010000106.1:0-2196 GCF_036569125.1 Chitinophaga sp.
CGCGGGCATTGATTCCATTTGCACACCATCCTCATTCGGTCCCCAGTCTGTAAAAGAAGTACCCACCAATCCAAAATGAAATGCCGGGGTAATAGTAACCGACGAAAACTCAAAATTCACACCTGCTGCGCCATTGAACAATAGCACATATTCATTCCAGCCGTCCGTATAGCTTAGATAAGGCAGGGAGGCAAACTCGCCTGCATCTTTACCATTATTGTGCAAAAAAGTGAATTGCGGGCCTAAACCTACAAACGGCGCAATACGTACTTTACCGCTTACCGGTAAAGGATATACGGCTTTAAGCAGCACATTGATACCGGCGGCTTTGCCGCTGCCTGAAATTACATCGTCATCGGGCAGCCACTCCCCTTTTGCCTTGCCGGTGATACCCAGCAGCAGGTCGCCACTGAGATCAAAATGTAGGGGACCTGCTTTAAACAGCGACTTTTTTTCAATCGACAGTGTGATCATGTTGCTGTTAATGCTGTGAATGGGATAATTGTCGTGCCAGGGAATACCATCATAGCGGTAATAGTACCAGTTGGTTTTGTAGTGCATGCGCGCAAAGCCAATACCGGCGTACCATCCGCCGCGGTTATCTGTTTGCGCCTGTAATACAAAAGGAAAAAGCAAAAGCAAGAAGAAGAAGATCGGTTTCATATGCTGGGTTTTAAAAGTTTTGATGGTTCAAAACTACCCAGCGGGCGAAGGCTGAACAATAGAACAATGGTTATACGCTATTTGCGGGGTTGCCCGAATACTTTGTTCAGCGCCTCTGTACGGTTCTGCACATGCAGGCGCTCGTAAATGTTGTGGATGTGCTGGCGCACCGTGCCGGTGCTGATGTGCAGCTGTTCCGCGATCTCTTTATACAACAACCCTTTGGCTAAGAGGGTCAGCACTTCCATTTCGCGGGGTGAGAGCGGCGAAGGCTCCGGCGTACGATGAAAAGAGGCTACCACTTTGCGCGCTATGCTGATGCTCATGGGCGATCCGCCTTCGTGCAGCTCCTTTAGCGCGGCAATGATCTTGTCCGGGGCGGTATCTTTTAACAGGTAGCCGCTGGCGCCGGCTGCCAGCGCTTCAAATACCTGGTCGCTGTCCTCATAAATAGTGAAGATCATGAACTGCATTTTAGTGCCGGCCGCTTTTAGCTGCCGTATGCAATCCACGCCGGTAGCGCCGGGCAGCGCAATATCCATGATCACCAGGTCCGCGGGGTCGGCTAACAGGCCTTTACAGGCTGCTTCTGCATTGTCGTATACCGAAAGGCAGCTGAAGCCCGGTGTTTGGTTCACCAGGAAGCGCATGCCTTCGCGTATTTCCGTAATGTCTTCCACTATGCTTACCTGTATTGGTTCCATGTTATAAAATTGATCTATTTACCAGTATCCTGGTATATAACAAAAGTTATAGAGGCGCTGTTAAGTATACGATGGTGCCTTTGTCGTTTATTATCTGCAGGGCGCCGCCTACCTGCCGCATGCGCCGGTCCATGTTTTTCAAGCCATTACCAAAGGGAGCGGTGGCTGCAGCCTCAAATCCACGGCCATTATCCTGTATTGTTATGCCAAGCCCGTTGTTAACGGTAATGGTTATATGTACTGCTGTGGCGCCGGCATGTTTTATTATGTTATGTACCGCTTCCTTAGCTGCCAGGTACAGGTTGCGGCGCAGCTCCTGCTGAATAGTTATGGCGGGAATGTTTTCCGGCATATGAAACTGATAGGCTAATCCTGCGTTTTCCAGCGCTTCGGCAGTGTTCACCCTAATGTAGGCAATAAGGCTGTCCAGCGAGTTCTGCTCCGGGTTCATGGTCCAGATGATCTCATTCATTTTGCGTACCAGGTCTGCGGCGGTGCGCTGAATTTTAACGGCAGCTGTTTCCGGCTCGCGGATGCTGCGGCTCAGGAATAACATGGCGGTTAACCCGGATCCCATATCGTCGTGCATTTCCTGGCTAATGCGCTGCCGCTCCTGCAGCTGCCCTTCCAGCAAGGCTTTCAGGCGCACATTTTCCTGCCCGGCCTGTAATACCTGCTGTTTTTGCCGGTAATAACGGTAGGTGAGCAGCAGCAATAAGCATAAGATCAGGATGCCTGCAATGGCGGCTGTTAACCACAAACGCTGGTGCAATGCCTGCCGGTCTTTTTCCAGCAGCTGGTGCTGCTTTTTCTCCACTTCGTATTTGGT
>NZ_DATCRF010000107.1:0-46961 GCF_036569125.1 Chitinophaga sp.
GGATTTGAACAACATTACAGCGGCGGTGGCGGCCCCGCCTAACATGGTGCGCCGGCTGATCTTTCGTTTACTCATAAAATCACGGTTAGCGAACCTCCGGCCCCCCATGCCGGTTATCCGGTACAAATAATTTTTTTGCAGGCATGGTCACCTTTGGTAAAGATGCTGCGTTCATCACTGTTTGCGCGGTAATAATATTGTTGGCATGTAAGAGGTAAGCGGTAAGGCTGTATACCTCATTATCCGTTAAGGTACCCGGCGCATTGTATGGCATGGTTCTGCGTACATAATCAAAAATAGTAGTGGCATAGGGCCAGTAGTTACCAATGGTCTTTAGCTTGTTACGGTCTGCGCCGGCGCTGTCATTCATCAATACAGGGCCCTGGAGCTTCACATCCACCGGTTCTGCACCGGCGCCATGGCAGGCGGCGCATTTGGCCATGTAAATGGTTTTGCCGGTAGCGGCATCACCGGCGCCGGGTGGTAATCCTTTTCCATCCGGCCGTACATCTATATCCAGCTTTGCTATTTGTGCCTGCGTGGCCGGCCGGCCCAATCCAAAGGTAGCCGGCCAGTTAGCAGTATCCTGTAAAACCACTGTGCTGTTACTATTGTGCTTACAGGATATGCAGAGCAGCATATAACCGTACAGCATATACGTTTTAATATTTACCTGCATCCAACGTACTGGGTTTTACCTGGTAGGGCCGGTTTATGCGGTCCAGCACTACGTAAATAGAATCTTTATGCTCATCCACGCCTTTCAGTATTACGTGCGATCCGTCTGTTGTTTCATATTGCAGCACCATACGGTTCCGGTGCTCATTTTTGAGCGGCACTGCAAATTCACGGTCGCGGCGCGCTGTCCATACTGTTTTATCGATCATGTGGTTCTCATCGCCAATATGCGCCCAGGCTGCCTTCGAGATCCAGTTACTGCCTGAGGTATCTTTGTCGCGTTTGCGGTTTTCTTTAGCCAGCGGCCTGCCTGCATTCAGATCATAGTTCTGATCGCCGCCCACACCGGCTACGCGGTTCCTGCGGTCGGGGATAGCTTTGAATTTATCCTGCAGGTATAATACATGATCAATGCTATCTGCATAGTAATGGAATACCCGCTGCCCGCCACCGGTACCGGTAAGCTCAAAGGTGCGGTTAATATCCCGCATAGGATCGCCACCACCGTTAGAGAGATCAATGAACGTTGCACGGTTAACCGTATACGTAAGGCTGGTCCATTTTTCAAAGGTTACCCGCTGCCAGCGGATGCTATCCGTAGGATCGTAAGGAATAACCCTGTTATTAATGCGGAACTCCGTTACCCGGTAGTTGCCTCTTAAAGCACGCACACCGGCCGTGGAGGGTTGTTTGTAGGGATCATACTTATAGTTCACCAGCTGCAGGTAATACAACACACCCAGGAACAATACTATCACACCGGCTTTCAACGCTACGCGCGCATATTGCCAGCTTTTTGATAATACGGGGAAATGGTATACCGGAACGGTATATTCTTCTTTGATCCAGTAGCGGTACAGCTTAGGCACATCCTGCACCAGCAAAAAGCCGCCTAACAGCACAAAGTAAGAGCTGTATACGTGCACACCGCCATCATAGGCAAAGTTCACATATACAATATCGCCTAAAGCGCCTACCAGCAGGGCTGCGCCCAGGGTAGTGGTTTTGCGGAAGAACAGCAGCGTACCGGCCGTTACCTCCACTATGCCTGCAAATACCTGGTACCAGGGTACTATGCCAATGATAAGCCAGTAGATCTTTTGTGCGGAGAAATCGCCAAAGTTAGTGTTCAGCAATCCCAGGGAGGGGAAAGGCATTTGCACCGGCAGCAGCTTGGTAAAGCCAAAACCAATAATACCGATGCCTGCACGGTAACGTACCACTACCCGCAGCCAGTAATACAGCTGGTTATATTCCAATGGCGGATTTTTCCGGCGGCTGTCGATCACTGTCCATATCAGCCCTCCTGCAACAGATACCAGGAACGTAATGATCCAGTTAGCATAACCGTATAAGGGACTGCCAAAGATGGTGTTGCCAAAAACATTGATCCCTGAGCCAAACCGCGCAATATCATACAGGTCGCGGTAATGCAGGCGCGCCCAGTTAATATGAAATACATGGCTATACCATTCCGCATTATTGGGAATGGAGATGGCCACAAAAAAGATGAATGCAATGCGGAAAGCAATCAGCTCATATGTTTTCCAGGGCGTGGAAATGCCGGGCAGGGGCGGAAGCTGGTTGTTCCGTGCAGCATGTATTTCAGGAATGGTGATGGTAGACATAACAATATTTTTCAGATGAACCGATTATAGTTTGATGGACCTGCTGCGGCCTTTTTTAGTTACCTCTTCCAGCAGGTATTTCTTATGCACCCTGTCTAATACCACGTACACGGAATCTTTGGCCTGGTTAGCGCCGGACAGGATGAGCGTACTATCATTGGGGCGCTCATAATGCAGCAGCCATTGCTCCGTACGATGGTGCGGGTTGCGGTTTTGCAGCACCAGCAGCTGATGTACGGTATCGGCCTGATAGCTGTAGTAATGCCTTGCAGCACTGCCCTGCAGCTCAAAGCTGCGGTCCTCGTCGGCAGTATAAATGCTGTCCACATTCGTGGAATCAATAACCACCGGGCGGTTGGAGCGGATGCTGAGCGTATTCCATTTTTCGAATACCACATCCTGCCAGCGTACAGGATCAATATCACTGTAGGGCAATGTCTGATGATTGTAACGGAACTCGCGTACGTTATATAAACCTTGTGCGCCAGCCAAACCAGGCGCCGCAGGGTATTGATATGGATCATGCTGGATGGCGGCATAGGTTTGCGCGCCATAGATAACGCCAAAGAACAGCACTACAAAAGCTTTCAGCGCCAGGCGGGCATACCGCAGCCTGGGCCGGGTGAATGAAGGCCGGTAATTATTGGGTGCGGTAGGGCGGCCAAAAGCAAGCAGGTTGGTAAGCTTGGGCACATCATATGCAAACAGGAACAACGCAATTAATACCAGGTAAAAGCTATACACCGCTTCACCACCGCCATAAGCCAGGTTAGACATAAACACGTTGCCGGTAAAAGCCAGTACAATGAATGCACCCAGCGTAGTGGTTTTGCGGTATAGCAGCAGCAGGGCTGCGATGATCTCCACCAGGCCCAGGAAAGTTTCATAGCCCGGTACAATGCCCAGGCTTAAGGAAAATAATTTCCACTCCGTAAAATCACCGTAAGGTGTATTCAGGTTACTCAGGGAAGGAGGAGGCGACTGCAGCGGGAAGAATTTTATGAACCCGTAGGCCAGCAATGCAATGGCCAGGCGGTAGCGCAGCAGCACGCGCAGCCAGTAGTACAGGGCATCGTAATTGGTGCTGTACTGGTTCTTCTTATCTAAATAGCTCCATATTACGGTGCCGGCAGCTGCAATGCCCAGAAAGATCGCCCAGTCTGCAAAACGCGTTTGCCCGGCAAAGAAGCTTGGCGTGTAATGCGCGATGTTAAAAATATCTGCATACTGCAGGTGCAGCCAGTTAATGGCAAAAAGGTCCCGGTAAAATTTCCAGTCCAGCGGTAGTACCTGTACCAGGAAATAAATAAAGAAGAACCGGAAGAGGATCTTCTGATATGCTTTCCACCCCGTGGATGCAGGAGGCGTATGTGCGGGATTGTAGGTGGCTGTTGTCATGTTTTAAAATTTATGATGACACATTAATATCCTTTGTTCTGTTCAAGGTCTGTATCGTTCAGCACTTCACCGGCAGGTATGGGCAGCACCAGCTTGTTAACATTGGTAACACCCAATACAGCGGCGGCCCTGTTGGTACGCACCAGGTCGTACCAGCGGTGCCCTTCAAAAGCAAATTCCAGCCGTCTTTCATTTTCAATGGCCAGCAACAGGGCGCTTTGCGTGGCTGCTTCGCTGGGCGGCACACCGGCCCGGCTGCGTACTGCATTCAGATCGCTGACAGCGCCGCTTAAGTTATTGAGCTGTGCACGCGCTTCTGCACGTATCAGCCACAGCTCCGCAATACGTATTACAAATGCAGGATCCGTAGCAGGGCTGCGGTAGTACAGGTTGCCATACCAAAGACCGGCAGATGTTTTTGCTACCAGCGCGCTGCGGTTACCGCCAATAGCAGGATCATTTACCAGCGCCAGGAAAGCATCATTGGGCGCCCATTGGCGCGTGCCGCCATTAGCGGGCGGCTGCCAGCTGTTGCGGTGTGAGTTGGGATAGGTGGCGCTGTAAGAAAGCTCCAGCACAGATTCAGAGGTGGCAGTGGCATTGTTGGCAAAAAATGCGCTGTAAGGCTGCACCAGCTTATAGTTGGCAGAATCGGCAATCACTTTGGTGGCATAGGCTTCTGCATCGGCCCATTGCTGGCGGTATAAATGATAGCGCGCGCGTAAGGCCCAGGCAGTTTTTTGCGTGGCGCGGAAACGGTTGGTGGTGGCCGGCAGCAGGGAATCGGCTGCTACCAGGTCGCTCAGCACCTGGTTATAGGTTTGATCCAGGCTGCTGCGTTTAATGCCATATTTATCAGCCGGGGTAATGGTAGGTGTAAGCGTGATCTGCACCCCGCCCCAGGTACGCGCCAGGTCAAAATAGCCCAGGGCCCTTACAAAATAAGCTTCCCCGGTAAACTGGTTTTTCAGCTGCTGTGTAAGCAACGGATCTGTAACAGCCGGTACTTTGGCAATGATATGATTGGCGCGGTTAATAGTGGCGTAAATGCCGGACCATGCGCTGGCAATATTGGCATTGTCGGCCCGCACATTATGGCTGATGAACTGCTGTATAATGGATTGGGAGCCGGTCCATACAATATTATCGCCGGATAAATACCCGATGGAAACAAAGTTGCTGCCATAATAGGCGTCGGCGGATAAGGCCCTGTAAAGCCCCCTGGTTGCGGTTTCTGCGGATGCTTTATCCGTGATCACTGCTCCGCTTTCATCTGAAATAGCATCCTGCGGCTGCACGTCCAGGAATTTTTTGCAGGACAGCAGCAGCACGGAGGCCAGTAAAGGAAGGATGTATTTATGTGTTTGCATTGTGTTCTTTTTTAACGGTTCATTAAAGCGTTACATTCACTCCAAACTGCACGGTGCGGGGCTGTGGCGCCGTGCCCAGGTCAAGCCCCTGTACGTTCTGCAGGGAGGTTACATTCACTTCCGGATCAGGCCCTGAGTACTTTTTAAGCAGTAACAGGTTGCTGCCGGTGAAGTATACCCGCACGGTCTGGAAACCTGCACGGGAAGTAATGCTTTTAGGAACCGTGTATCCCAAGGTGAGAGAGCTGAGCTTCAGGAAAGAGCCATCTTCCAGGAAACGGCTGTTCTGCTCCAGCGTATAGTTGTTACCGTAAGCAGTAACGCGGGGCACATCGGTGATATCGCCGGGTTTTTGCCAGCGTTTTAGCTGGTCGGCAAATAATACGCGGTTGGCGTCGCGGGTACCGCCTCCTTCGCCAAAGAAACGGTTCAGGTTATATACATCGTTGCCATACTGGAAGGTGAAGGCAAGGCCCAGGTCAAAACCCTTATAGGTGAAGTTGTTGGTAATGCCGCCAAAGAATTTGGGAATAGCGCTGCCCATGATCTGCCGGTCGGCCACGGTGATCTGCCCGTCCTTATTCACATCTTCAAACACGGCGTTACCGGTTTGCGGATCCACATACAGCTGTTTATACAGCCAGAAGGAGTACATAGAGTAACCCTGCTGCAGCCTTACCCAGTCGCGGTTGTAGTAAGTAACCGGTACGGGCAGCTTTTCGATCTTATTGGTATTACCGGAGATATTGAAGTTGGTTTGCCAGGTAAAATTGCGGTTGCGGATGTTGATGGTATTAATGGCTACTTCATATCCTTTGTTACTGATCTCCCCGGCATTGCTGGAGTAGGAATTAAAACCGGAAATAGCGTTCACCGGTAATTGCAATAATGCATCGGTGGTGTATTTGGAATACAAATTCACCTCAATGCCTATACGGTCATTCAGCAGGCCCAGGTCCAGACCAATGTTGGCCTGCCTTGTTTTTTCCCAGCGCAGGTCAGGATTGGAGAGCTGCAAAGGGTAAATACCCGGCTGGTCGCCGCTGGTAGTATTATCAGGGTATCCTGCGCCGCCGGACCATAAGCCCTGAGCGGCAAAGTTGTTAATACCATTCTGGTTACCGGTAAGGCCAATGCTGCCGCGCAGCTTAAGGTCGCTGATGGTGTTCACCTCTTTCAGGAAATTCTCTTCCTTCAAACGCCAGGCGGCGCCTACTGCCGGGAAATACCCGAACTGGTGATTGGCGCCAAAACGCGAAGATCCATCTGCACGCATGCTGAACTCTACAAAATATTTGTTGGCATAATTATAATCTACCCTGCCAAAGAAAGAGGCCAGGTTGGCCTTGCTCCATAATTGTGAGGAGGTGCGGGTAGCAGCAGCAGAGATGAGCTTAAACGCGTTACTGGGAAAACCGGAACCCTGTGCAGAGGTAGTGCTTTGGATATTACTTTGTAAAGTATTACCTACGAGGATACCAAAAGTATGTACCGTGTTCAGTGTTTTGCGGTAAGTTAATGTTTGCTCATTGATCCAGGTAGTGTTCTGCGTAAGTGCAGAAGTGGCCAAACCATTGGTAGGCGCGGCGCCCAGCTGGGTAAGGTTGTTCCAGTACTCTGATTCATCATAGTGGTTATAATCCAGGCTCCAGCTGGTGCGGAACTTCAGGTCGGGGATGATCTCTGCCTCTGCATAGATATTGCCGATGTAACGCAGGCTGGTAGTATTTACATCGTAATTATTCAGCAGCACATCCAGGTTATCAAAGCCCGCATAACGGGCTGGCGTACCATCCGGATTCACTTCCGGTAAATAAGTAGGCGTGTGCAGGGCTGATTGTAATAAGCCACCCTGCGGGCCATCGCCGGAGCGGGCCTGGTTGCGGAAGCTGCGATACAGGCTGTTGCTGGTGCCTACGGTAATTTTATCGCCTATCTTCTGATCAAAGTTGAACTTTAAGCTGGCGCGGTTAAAATCAATGGGCTTAATATCCGCCTGCTGCTGCGTGTAGCCGGCGCCGATATAATATTTATTGGTAGGGCTGCCACCCTGCAAAGCCAGGTTATAATTATGCAGCAAGCCGGTGCGGAACAATTTATGCAGGCGGTCGTAGGTTTGCTGTTGTTCCGGTGTGCCGCGGCCACCGTCTGATACAGGACGGAAGGGCACCTGTGCATATTTTTTTATGCCTGCCTGGTCGCCGGCTGCAATAGCATCAGCTTCTGAGTTCCTGTAAAACTCATTCATGATCTCCGCATGTTGCGGGCCGGTGGTAAGATCCCACAGCTGCGGCGCCCATGCCCAGCCATGTGAAGTATTAAAAGTAACGGTGGGCCTGGTGCCAAACTTACCACGTTTGGTAGTAATGATCACTACCCCGTTGGCGCCGCGTGAGCCGTAGATGGCGGTGGCGCTGGCATCTTTCAGCACTTCAATGCTTTCAATATCTGCCGGGTTAATATCTGCGATGGGAGAGGTAGCGCGGCCACCGGTGCTTACGGTTTGCAGGCTGGTGTTGTTAATGAACACTCCATCCACTACATACAAGGGATCATTACTTGCGTTGATGGAGGTGGCGCCGCGCACGCGTATAAACACTCCATCGCCCGGTACGCCGGTGTTGGAATTAATTTGTACGCCGGCTGCTTTGCCCTGCAGCTGCGCATCTACACCAGCTACCGGAATATCCTTGATGCCGCTTGCATTTACTTTTGAGATAGAGCTGATGAGGCTTTTACGTTGCTGTGTACCATAACCTACTACCACAACATCATTCAGCTGTGTGTTGGCAGCCTCTAATGCAAGCACAATACCGGTGCGCTGGTTGGCGGTTATTTCCGCCTGTTTATAGCCGATGTAAGAGATCTGGAAGGTTACCGGTAAGTGCTGGCCGGTTAAGAAATTAAACTCACCCTTGTCGTTGGTTAAACCATCGTGCGTAGTGTTCTTAATATGTACGGTGGCGCCGGGTAAAGGTGTTTTTGTTTGTGCATCGATGACTACGCCCGAAAGCGTGATGTTATCCTGGTTCTGTGCATAGGTAAAGAGCGGGAGCAGCACGATCCACGATATAATGGCAATCTTCATTATATTTGTATTGGTAATAAATAATAAGGCAGGCAGCTAGTGATCTATTCACTAACAGCCATTAGCTCAGCCTTTTTTTACTCGCCGGAATTGTTGCAGCAATTCCGGTTTTTCATTTTAACGTGCGTTGTAACATAGGCAGTCACGCGGCCTCACACCACCTGCGCGGTGAAGGCCATTTCCTTTAGTTGTGTTCATGTTCCCCGATGTATTATTTAGTATGAATAAGATCCCAAAGACCTGTATACAGCACTACAGCTATGCTGCTGGGTAGTGGTGGGCTTAGCGGCAGCATATTACCTGAAGGTGTTAAATCTGTCACAATATTAGATAAAAAATATTTAGTCTACAAGAGTGGTGGACTATTTTTTATTAATTAATGGATGAACGGTGCGGGTTGGGCGTGGAGATACACTCAACGGAGCGGTAAAAAAACTTTTAAAAAAACACGGTTTTCCCCGGTCCTTTCAATCAGCCCCTTCGTCTTTATACCAGATGGCCATCTATTTTGAAAAACTATATTGTAGTATGTACCCTTACTCGCATTGATTAACACTAAAATGGAAAACTATGAAACCCAAAGTAATGAAAGCATTCATTGCAGGATGTTTGTGCCTGCTGGTGATCGCCTCCTGCAAAAAGGAAGAAGCAGCACAATCCCCATCAAAGGGGAAGGCAAAAACTGAGCTGGCTATTGTGAGCTACTATGTTAATGGCGCCTCCGGTAACGACGCTAATGCCGGCACCAGCACCTCTACTGCTTTAAAGACCATACAGGCTGCATTGAACAAAACAACAGAGGGTGTAGGCGCTACCATTTATGTAGTGGCAGGCACCTATAAGGAAAGGCTGTGGTGGCCGCATTCAGGCGCTTCTGCCGACGAGCCTATTACGCTCACCAACTATAATGACGGCGTGGTGATCCTGGATGGGGTAAATGCAACGAACGATGCACAGGCCCAGATGATCGCTGTTAGCAGCAGAAGCCATATCCGTATTGACGGGATCCGGATAGCGAACAACATCCGCGATTTTGCTGCCGGTATTTATATTATCGGGTCCGGAACAGATGTAGAGGTATCTAACTGCAAGATCTATAACATTGGCTGGACCACTGATTCCACTGCTGTACCTTCTTCTTCCAAGAATGCCAATCCGCTGGTAGTGGTTGGTTCCGGAGCTGATTCCTACAACGAGATCTTTGTAGGAGATAATGAAATATACAGCTGCAATACCGGTTATAGCGAAGGGCTTACCATGGCCGGCAACGTGGAGAACTTCCTTATAGAGGGCAATATTGTACACCATATCAGGAACATAGGTATTGATATGACGGGACATTACTCCTGGACAGGCGCGCCGGATAATGTGAACTTTGCGCGTAACGGTAATGTAAAGTATAACATTGTACATCACTGCGTATCGCCGGTGGCTACCAATGGCGGTATTTATGTGGATGGCGGCAAGTGGATCAATGTAGAGGGCAATACCTGCTATGAGAACCTGGCTGGTATTACGGTTGGCTGCGAGAACAATAACTACACGGCTGATGGCATTAACATCCGCGACAATTTTATCTATAATAACAAGGATGCGGGCATCATTTTCGGTTCCAATGCTCCCAACAGTAAAGTGATCAACTCAAGCATCACCAACAATACCTTCTTCAAGAATTATACGAAAGGAGGATGGGGCGGCGAGATCAGCCTGCAGAACACAGATGAAGCTACCATCAGGAATAACATTGTACAATCCAACAGCAATATTGTTGTGATTGCGCTTTCCGGTTATACTTCTACTAACCTGCACATGGATTACAACCGTTATTATTCTGTTTCCGGCAGTGCAGCAACTGTTACTTTTGACTGGGCGATGACCGCAACAACCTATGGATCGCTTGCTGCTTTTGTAAGCGCCACCGGGCAGGATGTACATTCTACTTATGGCATCCCGTCTTTTGTGAACAGCACCCTGGCCACGCTTAACCTGCATCTTGCCAGCGGCTCTGCTGCTGTGAATGCGGGCGATCCGGCATTTGTGACAGGGTACCAGGAGTTTGATATTGATAAACAAACGCGTGTAAGGAATGGGAGGGTGGATATTGGTGCGGATGAAACGTCGTTTTGAGAAATGTAAAATGTAAAATTTTAAATCATAAATGTAAAAGTGGAATGCAGCAATTTGGTTCCGGCCAAACTTCGCTGCATTCCACTCTATGAACCTCCTTCGTCGGTTTAAAATTTTACATTTATGATTTTACATTCTTTCAGCTCCTTTACAGCGGGCAATTCTCGTGGTAATCGATCAGCTCAATGGGCGTTCTTTGCAGCTCAAACCCGGCATAGGTTGTTAGGATCTCGTTCAGCACGGCTTCTACTTCTTCTACTTCTGTTAGCCGGTTCAGCCGGTTGCGGTACTCTTTAATATTGGGTAAGCCTTTGAGGTAGCTGGCATAACGGCCCCGCATTTCGTTGATGCCTACACGTTGGTTCTGCCATTTAATGGCTTCGCGTAAATGTTTTCTGCAAACGGCTACTCTTTCCTCAACGGTGGGCGGGGGCAGTAATTCGCCGGTTTGTATATAATGTTTTATTTCACGGAAGATCCAGGGATAGCCAATGGCGGCGCGGCCTATCATTACGCCATCCACGCCGTAGCGGTTCTTATAGTCCAGCGCTTTTTGCGGGCTGTCTATATCACCGTTGCCGAAAATGGGAATATGAATGCGGGGATTGTTCTTTACTTTGGCTATCAGGCTCCAGTCGGCCTCCCCTTTGTACATCTGGCTGCGGGTGCGGCCATGGATGGAGAGGGCCTGTATGCCCACATCCTGCAGGCGTTCGGCTACTTCTTCAATGTTCTTGGTTTGCTCATCCCAGCCCAGGCGGGTTTTTACGGTAACCGGCAGTTTTGTGGCCTTTACACAGGCTGCGGTTAAGCGCACCATGAGGTCCACATCCTTTAACACGCCGGCCCCGGCGCCTTTGCAGGCTACCTTTTTTACCGGGCAGCCAAAGTTAATGTCCAGCAGGTCGGGGTTGGTTACATCCACAATACCGGATGCCAGCGCCATGCTTTCCTCATCCCCGCCAAAGATCTGGATGCCTACGGGGCGCTCCTCCTCAAAAATATCCAGCTTGCGGCGGCAGTTAATGGCGTTGCGGATCAGGCCCTCACTGGAAATAAATTCCGTGTACATGAGGTCTGCCCCGTTATCCTTACACAGGATGCGGAAAGGCGGATCGCTCACATCTTCCATGGGCGCCAGCAGCAGCGGGAAATCCGGCAGTGATATGTTTCCTATTCTGATCAAAACTCTTTGTAAATTTGCGCCCGCAAAGATACTCAATTTTCAGGGATGGAACTTAAAGACGCAATTGCACTGGTACAAAACAAGGGGATTAATACGAACAACAGCGCCACATGGGCCGATCTGGGCTGTGGCGGAGGCTTATTCACGGCGGCTTTAGCCAGCCTGCTGCCTGCTAACAGCACTATTTACGCGGTGGACAGGGCGCCTGTAAAATTACAAAACAACGACTTTCCGGCCGGAGTGAAGGTGCAGCCCATGCGGCTGGATTTTGTGGCGAATGAGCTGCCTTTCCAGGACCTGGATGGGATATTAATGGCCAACTCCTTACATTATGTAAGCGATCAGCCGGGGTTTATCCGCAAGCTGAGCCGGCACTTGAAGGAGGATGGCTGCTTCCTGATCTGTGAATATGATACGGATAGCGCTAACCGCTGGGTGCCTTACCCGCTGAGCTATCACACACTGCTACGGCTGTTTCACAAGGTTGGTTATACTACTATTGAACGGCTGCATGAACACCCTTCCATTTACGGCCGCGCCAATATTTATTCCGTGAGGGTTAGCCGGTAAAGCTGCAGCTGCAAAACCCATATATGCAAAGAAAGGCACAGCGTTTCCACTGCACCTTTCTATTATAATTTATTGCTACCTCAGAAATTCATTTCATCTGCACTGGGGCCATAGCTGCCGGGGATGGGCACATCCAGCAGGCGCAGGTACACGCCTAACTGGGCGCGGTGGTGCACGGTTTGGCAGTATGCCATGCGGAGTACCTCTGCCTTGGACCGGGAGCTATAAACCTGGTCGCCATTGCGTAGGGTCCAGCTATCGGCAAGCTGCTCGTCTTTACCGCCTAGCAGGGCAGCTTTGCCCTTGGAAAGGCTCCTGTTAAAATAGGCTAACAGGTCATCGGTGCTTTCTATTACTTCCTGTTTGTAAGGGTTATTGGCAAAATCCAGCCCGCTGGTGTGCAGGGTCATTTCTACCCAGCCTGGCAGCTCCGCTATATGGGTGGCTAACCATTTCAGCGTACCGCTTTTAGGATGGGGTTTCCAGTCAAATTTATCCGCTGGTACGCGTTCCAGCATTTTAAGGGTGGTGCTGGCTTCGTTTTCGAGTTCTGTGAGTAACAGTTGCATTTGTGTCATGGTAGGTAGTTTTTTGTTTGTTGATACAAAGGAACTACCGGGTTGTGACAACCTTATGTCAGCAGGTTTTTAGAAAGTTTAATTATTTTTTCCAGACCAGGTCATTGCCATTACGCCGGTCTATGAGCAGGCTGGTTTTAGTGGCGGCATCCCGTACAAAGATCTTGCGGCCACGCTGCCCCTTTATATAAAATACATTCTCTGTTTCCGGTATCAGCTGTACGGCGGCCCGGCCATTCCGCTGCCCCATTAACTGATTGCCCTGCAACGTAATGGTATAGATTACTTTCGGTGAAAGGTGATAGACGCCGGTATACTTTTGCAGGATGGCTGCCGGCACGGCGGCTGGTGTGGGATCGGCAAACAGCTCAAATATTTCAGATGCAACCAGCTGGAACTGATCCCCGGTTTTCAGGTAGGTTTGCGTTTCAATATACCGCGTATGAATATGCTGCCGGTACAGGTCCAGGTTTTCATCTGCCACATAATTTACAATGTAGGTATTGCCAAAAGCCAGCACATGCGGCTGTGTAACCTTAATGCTGCCCACATAGCCGGCCGGTAAGGGCTGCAGCTCCTTTATCAGGTCTGGCTTGCGTTTTACGGCGCCGTCTTCCGCGGTATAAATACAGCCGGGGTGCAGGTATTTGATCCACACTGCAGTATCGCCGGGTGCAATAGCATCCACCAGGGCCTGGGTAATGCCAATGAGTGTGGCGGAATCTTTTTCAAACTGTTGCGCAAAAGCGCCATTGCTGATCAACAGCAGCAGGAAAAATACTGTACGCATATCCTAATATAAGGCTTTTTAAAAGCGGCTGCGGGGCAAAACCGGCCATACTGATCATGTGGCCATGCCTGATGTCAAGTATTCCATTCCCCTTGTCAAGACCCGCCAGGGAGCATTAACCGAATGCTGTTGCTTTGTGGTGAATAACAAATGATCCTTCACCTCAAAAACATGATCGTATGCAACATGTAGCTTTCAAACAAACCCTGTTAAGAACCGGCCTGCTGGCCTTTTTATGCCTGGCGCTGTTCTCCTTTAAAGCGCCATTCGGGGTAGACAGTTATGAAATTTACCTGAACAACAAGCTAGTATTAAAACAATATGCTTCCAAGGAGATCAGCTTACAAAGCCTGGCGCTGGATAAGGCCAGTCCCGATGATCAGCTGGTAGTGTATTACACACATTGCCGCGGTAAAGCATCCGGTACAGGCCGCAGCCTTACCATTAAAGATGATGGCGGCCGCATTGTAAAAGAATGGAAGTTTGAAGATGGTAAAAAAGGAATGAGCATCCCGGTAAAGGCATTACAGCAGCTGGAAAAAAATAATGCCCAAAGCCACCTCACCCTGTACTACGCAGCATCAGAGCTGCCGGGCGGGCAAATGCTGGCTGCTTTATAGCAGGCTAAATATTCAGCCAGTACACCAGCTTTAGCACCAATGCCCTGTTCTTTACATAAAAAGGCGCGGGCAGGTAGTTATCGGTATATACAATGAACAGGTCCGATGCCGGGCGGTAACGCCACTGGAAGCGGGTATTAAGGTTCATATTCTTCAGCTGTTCATTATACTGCATAAAACCGGTAAAGAACAGGGTGTTGGTCATGGTAACATCCAGGCGGGGACCTACCAGCCAGAATTTATTATTCCCCCAGGGCTGTGGCAGGCGGATATCATTATAGGTGGTGCTTAATGCAATGCTTACATAGGGCTGAAAGCGGTAACCCAGCTCAGTGCCCAGCGTGGTACGCGTACCATCTGCATAATAGCCGCCATAGCGGCCGGAGAAAGAGTAAGTGAAAAGGCTTTGCGGTTTGGATACATAATCTACCCCCACTGTATTCCAGTTATGCTGCGAGCCGGTTGGCAGGCTGTCCTTACCGGTGTTGGTAGGGTCAAAAGGTAATAACAGCTTAATGTAGTTGTTGGATGCCCAGGCTGTGAGTGTATTGCGTTTGCGGAACACAATGGCGTAAGAGAGCATGGTTTCATTATCCGTACGCTTCATGTGCTCATCATAAAAGCTGGTAGATATAACCTGCGGCCCATGGCTCAATACCGGGCCTGTTTTCGGAAAAAAGAGGCGCGTGACCTGCGGCACCAGCTTTATATAACCCTGGCGGGGTACATACCCTACTTCTGCATTATAGTTACGGCCCACGTATTCATGCTGCCAGCCAATGTTCCAGGTGCGGCTGGTATATTGCAGATTAGCCGCCTGCGCCCAGTCATGCCCGCTTTTACCCGGGCTGGCGGATTTTAATAACAATGCTTTACCGGTCCAGAAATTATTGGCGGAGGCCAGGTTATACTCCAGCCCCAGGTTGCGGTTGTAACGGGAATACAAAGGTTTTTCCGAAGGATTATCCGGCGTATAGTTCAGGGATTCTTTGTTGATGAAGAGGAAGCCAACATTGGAGCGGGCAAACACGCGGCGCTGCAAAGCTGCTACGGTAAAATTCTGCGCCGGCAGGCCCAGGCTTTCATCCTTAGCCGTTTGCATGTTCATAAAACCCATGCGCCAGTTGCGGTTCAGCTTTCCGCTCAGGCGTGCGCCAAAACGGATAGGCACTCCTAACCCAATACGGCGCGAGAAAAAAGGCCGCAGTGTAGCGTATCCAAAATTGGTGAACTGATCGCCATTCTCCAGGAAGAATTGCCTTTTCTCGGGGTAAAACAGTTCAAAGCGGTCCAGGTTAGTAACCTGTTTATCTACATCCACCTGGGAAAAATCCGGGTTTACGGTGAGGTCCAGGTTCAGGGAAGAGGTAACGGCTATCTTGGCATCCACACCGGCTTCACGGCGGTAATTATTTTTGGTGCCGGCTGCATAATCTTTATTGATGCCGCCCAGCAAATAGGGAATAATGGAGATATTAGGCCCGGGGTCAGGCGGCGGCACATCCCATACCAGCACGCCGGTATAGGCCAGGGAAGCGGATGGGAACTGCCGTGGCACAGGCGCCCAGCTGCTTTTCTCTGTTGTTTTCAGATCATTGCGGCCAAAGTTAATACCCCATTTACTGATGCCTTTTTTATAACGTATAGTCTTAAACGGTATGGAGGCTTCAAACACCCATTTATCCGGATAGTTCTTCACTACAGAGGTCCATTTGTTATCCCAGCTCAGGTCAACCTTACCGCCATCATACATCAGGCCATCCCACTGGGCCCCGGCGGCATTGGCGCCAAAGGAAAAACCATTGGTCTGGTCGTCAAAGGGATCCATGAACAACAAGAAATTATCATTCTTCAGGAAAGCAAAATCTCGCTTAAGAGATTCCACCATGTAAGGTCCGGGGAGAGCGTTGTAGTTTTCTACCAGCAGGTAAAGGTGCTGCGCATCATAGGTCATACGCACATCTGTACGCACGTTGGCGTAGCTGGTATCCATGGGCAGGATCATGTAAAAGTTGGTAGCAGTATCCGCCTGCTGCCAGCCTGCGTCGTCAATAATACCGTCTACCTTCACCGGGGTAGCGGTTCTGCGTATATGAAGCTGAAATGTTTCGTTCTTCTTTTGCGCCATTGCCGGAAGGCAAAACAGGCAAAGGCAAAGTAAACGTGGAATAGTGCGCACAATAGTCAGTTGCTGGTTTACTGACAAAATACAAAAAACGGTTACTAAATACCAGTTTACACCTGCCGCTCATCATATTGTGCGGGTAAAGGCACTGCTGCAATAATCACAATGGCGTTATTGGAGAGCGCTTCCAGCTCAATTTCCTGTATACCCCACAGCGCCAGTCCATCCCTGGCATTTAGTAACCGGTACTGGACCTCAAAAGCGCCTTCCAGTACAAACACAAATAAGCCCTGATCCGGGGCGGCCAGGGAGTGTACGGCTTCAGCCCGTCCGTTAAACTTCCCTATCCGGCACTGCCGCCCCATGGAGATCAGCTGGTCTTTATGCAGGTTCAGGTCAAAGGCGGTAAGCTGTGTGGCGCTGTATTCCGCAGCTGCGCTGCGTTTGAACCACCACTGCAAAAAATTCACTAAAGCATTTTCGTAGGGATTGCTGATAACCAGCACTGCATCCTGCTGGGTGGTGTAGTACAACGACTGTCCGGCTACCACCTGCCCAGCCTGGCCGGTATTGTCTTTCCAGGTAATGGCGCCTACAGTCGGCAGCAGCAGGATCTCAGCAGCTGCATTTACATGCAGGGTAATACTTTGCTCCGCATCCAGGGTATCTTCATGCAGGGCGTACAGCGCGCCAAAAGGCGTTTTATGCTCATTATAGAATCCATCGGCATTAAAGGTGTAATAGCGCCGGCGCCCTGCATGCTCCTGCAGGCCTCTTTCGTCTGCCAGGAATATTTTCCCCTGTGATTGCGGTAGCATATTAAAGCAGCTTTATATCATGAATATTCAGGAAAGGCTGCAGCGTAAACAGTTCTGTAGCTATGCGCCCTTCCTCATCCGGGGTATCGCTTAAGGCCACCAGCAGCTGGTTGCCGATGGTATCGTACCAGGTAAGCGGTTCCGATAAGAAGTTGATGGCTACCTGGTGCTGCGTTTTTTGCCGGATGTTGCTGTTAATGATCTCGAACTTAAAATTCCTGAACGGTAAAAAGTGTTTTCCTACGGCATTCAGTATATCCGGAACCTTAGCGTTTAAAGGCATGAGATGCCCTGTTACGGCAGGACTTACCAGGAAATGTAATTGCTCCGCACCCGGCACATAGGTAAGCAGCTCGCCAAAGGTGCTGTACTTTTTTTCCTGGTTGTAATACTGCGCCTGCATCAGAAATTCGGTATAGCTATCCTCAAACACATGCTGCTCCCATGTTTTGCGGGATTGTGCATCAATTACTTTCCGGTATAATAAACGGATGCTCTTTTTTGACATCGGTGATCATTATTATCAGGCGCTTACATAAATGGTTTGCGTGAGGGTATAACCACTGCTTACGCTGCCCGTAACAGTAGCCAGCTCACTGCTTAAAGAATCGCTGAACACCATGTCGGCTGTATTGGCGGTGTCCTGCGTGCCGTGTGCTTTATAATCGGCTGCGGTAGTGTATACCGTGTTGCACACATCTGTTGGGAAAGCAATTTGTGTTACCATTAGAGAGGTGCCGCTGGCATTGTACACATGCACATGGATATGCGGTGCGCGGCCGGAGTACCAGCCGGGGAAAATGCTGGTGAAGGTTACCAGCCCGTCTGCATCCGTAGTCTGGCGGCCACGCAGGAAGTGGGAGCCGCTATAGTCTACGGTGGAATAACCGCCGCCCGGGTTTACGGTGTATTCAGAATAATAGCCTACGGATGTACAATGCCAGATATCCACCAGCGCATTGGCCAGCGCATTACAGCTGTTCTTAACGTTCTTGATATAGATCTTAACGGTAAGCGGTACACCGGCCTGCCCATCTACAATATTGCTTCTTACATAAGAAGAAGGGCTTTTAGTGGGATAAGGCCCTGCGGTTTCAGTAGGTGTGGTAGAGCAGCTGCCGTCGCTGCTGGTTTCAGTGCCGGTGGTGGTAGTGGTGGCGGCAGCATCGTCTTTGGTGCAGGATTTAGCCAGTGGCGCTATAGCGGCCAGTCCTAAAGCGGCTAAACTGTTCTTTAAAAAGAGCTTTCTTTCCATACAATGTAATTTTAGAAGGTTCCTGTGGTCGTTGTTGTGGCTTATTGCTGGTGTAAAGATTAAGGGAAGCGGGGAGCTAAAATGTTATCTGCCGTTAAAGGGAAGGTTTGTGCCGATGAACATTGAGGCGATAAAAAAAAGTCCTGCACGCGGTGCAGGACTTTTTAATTAATAATTAAGAATGAATAATTAATAATCGCAGGGAGATATTACGTGCAAGTTTTATACTGCATTATTGCAGTATAAACTAACCGTATACCTGCTTCCATTATTATTCATTCTTAATTATTCATTATTAATTATAACTCTCTTACCCAAATATTGCGGAAGCTCAACGGCTCGCTCTTATCGCCATGGGCCTGCAGCTTAATAGGCGCAGGACCGTGAGCTGCTTTCTCATAAGAAGCTTTACCAATATAGCGGGTAGGGCCCTGCAGCTCAGTATTGTTCTGTACCAGCACGCCATTGTGGATCACGGTTACGCGGGCTGGTGATTTCAGAGAGCCATCGTCGTTAAAACGGGGTGCTGTCCAAAACACATCATACGCCTGCCATTCACCGGGTTTTTTACAGGCATTCACCAGCGGCGGTGTTTGCTTGTACAAGCTGCCGGCCTGTCCGTTCACATAAGTAGCGTTGTTATAATTATCCAATACCTGCAGCTCATATCCATCATCCCCTTTACCAATAGATGCCAGGAAAATGCCGCTGTTGCCGCGCGCCTGGCCGGTGCCGGTAATGTTAGCAGGGATACGGTATTCAATATGCAGCTGGTAATCGGTGAAGGTACGTTTGGTTTCTATGTTGCCCTGGGTTTTATCAACCGTTAAAATACCGTTGCCCACTTTCCATTTGGCGGGCTGTCCTTCATTGTTTACAGATACCCATTCACTCAGGTTGCTGCCATCAAAAAGCTTAATAGCGTCGGAAGGTGCATCGGCAGCGCTTTTGCCGGGTGTAACTACTTTTGGAACCGGAGACCATACCTCTGTTTCTTCAGGTTTGGTTTGAGCGAACGCGGAAGTGCTTAGCAGAGCAGCTGTTGCTGCTACAAGTATTCTCTTATGCATGATCACAAATAATTTAATCCTCTAATTTAGCTTTCAAATTGATAAATTAACAGGATAAATTACCAGAAACTGGACGAACGGTTTTAACGGTGTGCCTGCGCTACCCTTTCCACGGCATGCAGGAGTGATTCGTACGTTTCGTTATAGTCTATCTTTTCTCCGTTCACAAAAAATGTAGGCGTACCATTTACCCCGCTGCGGATGCCGCTTTCAAAATCGGCTTCTACTTTTTGCTGCAGGGCCTCACTTTTCCAGTCCTGCGCAAACTGCTGCAGATCCAGGTCCAGCGCTTCTGCAAAGGAAAGCAGGCTGTTGGCATCCAGGTGATCCTGGTGCTCAAAAATAAGATCGTGCATTAACCAGAACTTGCCCTGCTGGCCGGCTGCTTCCGCTGCCAGCGCAGCGATATAAGCGGCGGGGTGCGCTTCCTGCAAAGGGAAATTGCGGAACACGAACAGGAGGTCCTTTTCTTTTTCGGACAGCAATCTTTTGATGAACGGATGTGCAATACCGCAATGGCTGCATTGATAATCGCCGTATTCAACCAGCGTAACAGGAGCGCTGCGGTGGCCGGTTTGCCGGTCGCTGCCGGAGACAGGGGTTTTTAATGTTGACATAAGCTGTTGTTTTAATGTTGACCATTATCCATGGTTTCCAGCGCTTCCAGGATGCCGTCTGCACCGGGATTAATGCCATCCGGTGAAAGATAGCTCCATTGTATCACGCCCTGTTCATCGATCACAAACAAAGCACGTTTGCTTTGTCCTTCTTCCTCATTATAGGCGCCGTACAGGCGGGATACTTCCCCCTTGGGCTCAAAATCAGCCAGCAGCGGAAAATGCAAATGGCGGTCCTGCTCAAAGGCCAGGTGGCACCATTTACTGTCTACTGAAATGCCGATCACTTCTGCGTTATGCTGCTGAAAAAGCTTGCGTGCCTCATTGTATACTGCCATCTGATCACTGCATACCGGGCTCCAGTCTGCCGGGTAAAAAGCCAGGATCACCCGTTTGCCTTTCAGGTCCTGCAGCTTTAAGCGTTGGTCCGGAGTGCAGTGCAGATCAAAATCCGGGGCAGGGGCGCCTTTTTCTAAAATGGATCCAGCCATAATGTTGTTGTGTTTTAAGTGTTACAACATAAAGCTAATATCATACCGTTGCTACCGGGCAGGGCTATACAGGCTTAACTGCCAGCATGAACCCTGCCCGGCGGGCTATTCAGAGCGGAGTAATAATGCCGGGACCGGCGGCCTGCGTGGATTTTTATTCACATTCCATCAGCATGGATCGTCCTTTCCCATAGTATGGGCGGTCCAGGTATGGCCCTGGCGTGCGATCAGCGCTTCTGCATTTTCCGGCCCCCAGGTACCTGCCTGGTAGTTGGGAAAGTCCAGTGAATCGTGCGATTCCCAGTTCTCTAAAATGGGTGTGATCACATCCCAGGCAGTCAGCACCTGGTCGGAACGCATGAACAGGGTAGCATCGCCGCGTAATGCATCCAGCAGCAGGGTTTCATAAGCTTCCGGTGTTTTCGTAGTGGCGTTATCGTAATGGAACACCATTTCTACAGGGTTCAGGCTCATTTCCAGTCCCTGCTTTTTAGCGGTAAAGCGCAAACGGATATCCATTTGCGGCTGTATGTTTATGATCAGGCGGTTGGGCGTAAGGTTATCCGCATATTTATCCGGGAAGGTGGAATGCGGTACCGGCTTGAATTGTATGGTAATGGAGGAAGTTCTTTCCTGCATACGCTTGCCGGTGCGTAAATAAAAGGGCACATCCTGCCAGCGCCAGTTATCCAGGTAAAATTTAATAGCGGCGTAGGTTTCCGTATTGGAATCCGGTTTTACGCCGGGTTCTTCCCGGTAGCCCGGCACTTTTTTACCCTGCAGCCAGCCCGGCCCGTATTGCCCGCGCACCGCATATTTATATACTTCCTCCTGCTTAATGGGGCGTATGGCGCGCAGCACATCTACCTTGCGGTTGCGGATCTCCTCTGCTTCAAAAGATACCGGCGGTTCCATGGCTATCATACACAAGATCTGCAGCAGGTGGTTCTGGATCATATCGCGTAAAGCGCCGGCGCCTTCATAATAGCTGCCGCGCTGCTCCACGCCTACCTGCTCTGCCACGGTGATCTGCACATAATCAATATAGCTGCGGTTCCATAAAGGCTCAAACAGCGCATTGGCAAAACGGAAGGCCAGTATGTTCTGCACCGTTTCCTTGCCCAGGTAATGATCTATACGGTAGATCTGGTTTTCCGGGAACGTGCTGGTGATCATATTATTCAGCGCCGTAGCGGTTTCCCGGTTAGAGCCAAATGGTTTTTCTATAATAATGCGGTCGGCCTGCGGATCGGGCGCCAGGCCTACCCGGCCCATGTTGGTGGTAATGGGGCCAATGAAATGCGGCGCTACAGATAAATAAAATAAGCGGTCGGCACGCGCACCCCGGGTTTGGTCCAGCTGCTGCAGCCGTGATAGCAGCGTGCTGTAAAACACCGGATCGTTAATATCCGACTTCAGGTAATGCACCCGCGATTTGAATGCATGCCATTTGGTGTCTTCCGGCGTACCGCTGCGGGAAAACTCCACTAATCCATCCAGTAAATGCTGGTGATATGCAGCATCGTCATAGTCTTCCAGTCCTAACCCAATAATGTTAAAGCTTTCGGGCATCCAACCTTCAATAAACAGGTTGTAAAAGGCGGGGATCAGCTTCCGTTTAGACAGATCGCCCGTGCCGCCGAAAATAACAATAACGGAAGGGGTTGATTTTTGTGCAGGTTTCATCTAAGCATCCATTTATAATAATTAATAATTAAGAATGAATAATTAATAATCGCTATGCATGTGCTGCACGTAAACACAGCCTTCTTCATTATTAATTGTTAATTATTCATTCTTAATTATGAAAGGTACTAATTACCAAAGTAATATTCATGTTTGCCATGCGGAAATGCGGTAGCCGGAACCTGCCCCCCGATGCCACCCCCATTGCCCGCCTTTGCCGGTATGCAACTTTGTAATTTTAATCTCTATATTTATGCGGGCAGTTTTAACCAATTAATAATAGACATCAAGCCATGTTGGCCAATGAAGGGCGCACGGATGAAGAATTATTGCACTTGCTGCAAAACGGGGACGAGCAGGCATTAACATGGCTGTACAGGCGCCACTGGGAACCTTTATTCCTGGCCGCTTACCAGGTGCTGAAAGATAAAGAGGCCTGTAAAGACCTGGTGCAGGAGCTGTTTACAGAGGTATGGCAAAAGTGTAATCACATTCAGCTTACCGGTTCCTTTAAAGCCTACCTGGCTGCCAGCATCCGTTATAAAGTATTCCGTTATATACGCCAGCATCCCGCGCAGGAAACCCTGTTTGAGCACCTCACGGAAAGAATGCAAACCCCCTCCCCGGAAAGTGAGCTGGCCGCTAAAGAATTACAGGCACAGTTAAATACGCTGGTAGCTGCGTTGCCGGAAAAATGCGCTGCCATTTACCGTATGAGCCGGGAACAACATTTGTCTTACAAGGAAATAGCCAGCCGCCTGAATGTATCCGTAAAAACGGTGGAGAACCAGATCAATATTGCCCTGCGCCGTTTGCGTACAGGCCTGCATTACAGCATAGGCCCGCTGTTGGTGCTGGTAAAGCTGCTCTCCTGAAATCTTCTCCATTACTGGTGTTTTTTTAACATGCCTTGGGGGTAGTGGATCTTATTTGTCACTACTCTACAAATACTCCCTATGGACCGGCAGGCTTTTTTTATGCTTATAGATAAATGGATGGATGGCTGTGCAACGGATGCAGAGGTACAGGCGCTCATGAACTATTACTACAGCTTCCGGGAAGCGCCGGAATGGGAAGGGCATTTATTGGGCGCAAAAGCACAGCTGGAGGCCGAAATGGAGCAGCAGCTGCTGTTAAACATCCGGCAAATACCACAGCAGCCGGCTATTATACCGGTAAGGCGTATCGGTTGGTTACGCATAGCAGCAGCAGTTGCATTGCTGATAGCTGCGCTGGGCATTACCTGTTATATGGTATGGAAACCCCTGCCGCCGGTGCAGCAGCAGGCTTTTAGCACACAACCGGGGCAGCACCGGCAGCTGCAGCTGCCCGATGGTACTAAGGTATGGTTAAGCCCCGCCTCTTTCCTGCAATACCCGGAAAAGTTCAGCGGGCATACGCGGGAAGTGACCCTGCATGGAGAAGCTTTTTTTGATGTAGCGGCTAATGAGGAACAGCCTTTTATTATTCACAGCGGTGCGGTAGATACCCGAGTGCTGGGCACCTCTTTTAACATACAGGCGTATCCGCAGCAGCCTAACATAGGCGTAACCGTTGTAACGGGCAAGGTGGCGGTGAAAACTGCAAAAAGTGAAGCGGTGGCGGTAACACCGCAGCAGCGGGCTGTTTTTAACAAACAAACCGGCAGCATTCAGCGGGAGGAAAATGTGGATACGGCACAGCTGTTACTGCGCCGTGACGGTATCCTGAAATACAGGGGCGCTGCGCTGGCTGCCGTGGCAGCGGAGCTGGGATATTATTATAATGTCAGCATCAACATAGCAGGTAGTACGGAGGGATGTTTTTATTTCGGGGAATTTAATACCAATGGCCAGCTGGAAAAAGCATTAAAACAACTATGCCTTACACTCAATGCCACGTTAGAAAAAAAGGGAGATACCTATGTGATCAAAAAGGTGCGTTGCTGAACAGGCATCCGCCCCTCACGTAGCAAAAAAAAGTCCTCCCGGAAAAAAGGAGGACCCATTAGTTAAGTTTTTACACCGCGTATGTTCAACGGCCTCGTAAACCAAAAACATAGCGGCTTTTACTCAACCATAATCGACGTAAATGTATGAAAAAATGTACACCGGTAACCAGGCTGCTTACCAAAAGCTCGCTGTGCATCCTTGTTATCTTATGCAGTACCACACTCTCACTCATGGCCAAAAGACCGGCCGCACAATTACTGGAGAAAAAGATCACGTTAAGGATGGAGCAAAGCGCCTTATACCAGGCGCTGGACCGTATCGGCGCTGCGGCCAACATCTCATTCAGCTATGCGGTCAGCAAAGAGGTATTGAGCAGCAGGGTTAGTATTAACGCCCGCAACCAGAAGGTAAGCGTAATCCTCAAAAAAATACTGGACCCTTTTGCGCTGGAGTATTTTGTGGCAGATGATAAAGTGATCATACGCCATGAGGCAGATAAAATAAACACGCCGCCGCTTACGACCCGCGCAACAACAGCCGCCGTAACCAAACCGCTGAAAGGGCGGGTGGTAAGTGAAAAAGGCGATCCGCTGCCCGGCGTATCCATCCAGGTTAAAGGCAGCAACCAGGCCATTGTAACCAATGATCATGGCGAGTTTGAGCTGAAGAACGTACCGGATGATGCGGTGCTGGTAGTATCATTCATTGGTTTTATAACACAGGAAGTAGCCTCCGGCACACAAACGGAATTAGGCATTGTGCTGGCGGAAGACACCAAAAAGCTGGGCGAAGTAATTGTGGTAGGTTATGGTTCCCAGAAAAAGACCAGCTTAACCAGCGCCGTGGCCACCATTAAAGGCAGTACCCTTGCAGAACGCCCGGTACCCAATGTGGTGAATGCTTTGCAGGGACAGGTGCCTGGTTTGTTTGTACAGCAAACAGACGCTATGCCCGGCAGCGGCAGCACCAAGCTGAATATACGCGGCATCAGCACCCTTTCCAATAACCCGGTGCTGGTGTTGGTGGATGGGGTAGCCGGGCAGCTGGAAACCCTGAACCCGCAGGATATTGATAACATCAGCGTATTAAAGGATGCCTCTGCCACCGCAATTTACGGGGCACGCGCATCGGGCGGCGTATTGCTGGTCACTACTAAAAGAGGGCGGCAAAATACCAAACCCGTACTTTCTTATGATGCATATGTTGGTACACAGCAGCCCACCTATTTACCCAAGCTGGTAAATGCCGTGGACTTTATGAAAAAGTGGAATGAATCGCAGCTGAATGATAACCCAGGCACCACGGTTCGTTTTTCAGATGCCGACATTGCGAAATATGCCAGCGGCGAAAAGCCCAGCACCGACTGGATCAAAGCCATCTTCAAGGAAAACGCCCTGCAAACGCAGCACAACATCAGCGTATCCGGCGGCAGTAAGAATACCGATTACCTGGTATCCCTGGGTTACCTGCGGCAGGAAGGTTTGGTGCAGGGCGTGCTGAACCAGCGTTACAGCTCCCGCATCAACATCAACACACAAATAACAGATAACCTGAAGTTTGGCATTAACACCGTGTACATGAATGCGCCCAAGAGTTTTGCAGGCGCAGGTATTTATACCACGGCTATGCACTGGGCTTACATCCTGAACCCCACGGAATGGCCCTACACACCGGAAGGCCGCAACCGGCATTACCGCGGCGGCTCCCAGCCGGTGGCTATTATTAACGATGGCGGGTTTGAACATTACAAGGATAATTACCTTAACACTAATATGAGCCTGGAATATGGCATCACTAAAGGCCTATCGCTGAAAGGGCAGTATGCATACAGCACCCGCGATATTAAACACAAAGTGTTCCGGGCTACTTACCGCCTGTATGATGATAATGAGAACCTGGTGTTAACGGACCAGTCGCCCAACTCCTTAACGGATAACCAGAGCACGGAGGTGAACCAAACCTTTATTGCTACCATGAATTACGGGTTAAACATAAACCGCCATGATATTAAGGCCCTGGCGGGTTTTAGCCGGGAAAGCTATTCGTATGAAAGCCTGGGCGCAGGCAGAAGCGATTTTTTGAACAACAGCATTCATACCATTAACGGGGGCAGCGCAGATAAAGATTTCTGGCAAACCAGCGGCTCCGCCAATGAATGGGCTATTCAATCTTATTTCGGACGTTTGAACTACAGCTATAACGACCGTTACTTATTTGAAGCCAGCGCGCGTTATGATGGCTCTTCCCGTTTTAAAAACAACCGCTGGGGTTTCTTTCCCTCCTTTTCTGTGGGCTGGCGTTTGTCGGAAGAAGATTTTCTGAAAAGCTCCCGTACCATCAGCAACCTGAAGCTGCGCGGCTCTTATGGTAAGGTAGGCAACCAGAACGCCACCGGCCTGTATCCCTGGGCCAACATTATTGGCACCGGCGCTATTTATTTTAATGATAAAGCGCAAACCACTACCTACTATAACAACACGGCCAACGCCAACCTTACCTGGGAAGAAAAAACTACGGGCAATATTGGTGTGGATGCCGGTTTCCTGGATGAAAAAATTACGTTCACGGCCGATGTGTTCAGGGAAAGGACCGCAGGCATTTTACTAACACCCAGCGTACCCTCCACCTTTGGCCGTGACGCGCCTATTATGAACCTGGGGCGCATGAGCAACCGGGGTTATGAGATCAGCATCGGTTACCAGAATCGCGATCATGCATTGAAATATGGGGTGCTGGTAAATTTCTATGACGCCCGCAACAAGATCCTGGACCTGGGCGGCACACCGGACATACTGGATGTGAACCCGGTAATGGTAGGCCAGTCGCGCTGGACCTGGTACGGGTATAAGGCCATTGGTTTATACCAGTCGGAGGATGATGTAAAAAATTCTCCCAGCTACAAACCGCAGAACAAGCCCGGTGATATTAAATACCAGGACCAGAACGGCGATGGTAAGATAACCCCGGACGACCGGGTAATATTAGGCGATGCAGACCCGCACCGCATGTTTGGGATTGCCGCCAATGCCAGCTGGAAGCAGTTTGACCTGAGCCTGCTGTTCCAGGGCGTGCTGAAAAATAAAACCTACCTCACCGGTTATGCAGTAAGCCCATTCAATTACGGCGGCAGCTTTACGCAGGACCTCATGGATTCCTGGACGCCGGATAACCGCGCTGCGCGCTATCCCTTAATGCGGCAGGACCTGAGTGTGAACTACGACTTTTCCGACTGGTGGTTATTTGATTCAAAATACATGCGCCTCAAGAACCTGCAGCTGGGGTATACGCTGCCACAGAACTTACTGCAACGGTTGAAAATAAACCAGCTAAGGTTGTATGTGATGCTGGAAAATGTGTTCACCATTAAGTCAAAGAACTTTCCCAAAAGCTTTGACCCTGAAATTGACAACTGGCAAAGCGGCGTGAACTTTCCGCAAATGAAAACCTATACGCTGGGCCTTAACCTGAAATTCTGATAACATGAAAAAGATACTCACTTATACGGCTATATTATTTTTTACCCTGCTCAGCGCCTGCACCAAGGACTTCCTGGACCGCTCGCCGCTGGACCAGTATTCGGATGAAACCTACTGGACGACCCCGCAGGATGCCATAAAGTTTGCCTCCCGGGTATATGAGTTTATGCCTACAGCTGATTTTTTTGTGTGCTATGAAGGCATGAGCGACAACGCTTTTTCCAAAACCGCTTCCTGGGGTAATACGCTGCGTAATGCGCAGCTGATAGGCAACAGCACTTTTGTAGTAACCACCGGTAACCTGGGTGATGAATGGCAATATGGCCAGGTGCGCCACTGCTTTGAATTCTTTCAGAATATAGATAAGGTGCCGGACCTGGACGAAACCCTGAAAAAACGCCTGGTAGGCGAAGTGAAAGTAGCGCTGGCCTACCGTTATTTTATGATGGCCACTTTGTACCGCGATGTACCGCTGGTAATGAAAGTGTTTACTGATATAAAAGAATCTGATGTACCGCAGGATAAAAAGGCAGCTGTAATAGCACAGGTATTAAAGTGGCTGGATGAAGCTGCGCCTGACCTGCCTGCTGCCTATAGCGGCGATGATAAAGGCCGGTTTACAAAAGGCGCTGCCCTGGCATTGAAGGCGCGGGTATTACTGTACAACGGTGATTATGTGAACGCTGCTGCCGCCGCCAAAGCGGTAATGGACCTGAACGTGTATAGCCTGTATTCCGATTATTACAACCTGTTCCAGCAGGAAGGGGATTATTCCCCGGAGGATATTATGAGCTTTATTCACGTAAAGGAAATTAAAGCCAATGGCCTGCGGGATATACTGGGCGTAAACTCCGTATGTACAGGCACGTTATACCTGAACCCTTTGCCTGCTTTGGTGGATGATTATGAAAGCGCTGCGGGTTATTACCCTTACACCAAAGACCCCGCGTATGATGTACATGCACCTTACAATAACCGCGATCCGCGCTTGAACGCTACCATCTATTATCCCGGCAGCACATTGCCCAATAACAAAGTATATGATCCGTTTAACAATACCCTGGATAAAATAGGCGGCGATAAAGCCACCTATACCGGTTATGCCTTTAAGAAGATGTTTGATAAAACAGAATCTGAAGCGCGTGATAATGGGGGCAACGACTGGAAAATACTGCGTTATGCAGAAGTGCTGCTCACTTATGCAGAAGCTGCCAATGAGGCCACCGGACCCGGTGCAGCCGTGATCAGCGCCATAGATCAGATAAGGGCCCGTGCGCATATGCCCACGGTAGCCGCCACCTTTGCGCTTAACGGCTGGACGATAAACCAGGAAACCATGCGCACATTCATACGCCATGAGCGGCGCATAGAGCTGGCCGGTGAAGGGCACCGCTACTTTGATATACTGCGCTGGCGTATAGGACAGCAGGTATTAAAAGGGCCCATTTATACGCTGGATGCCTCACAAGGGCTTACGGCCATAGACGCCAGCAACGGCAAAACCAATAAGTATCCTAAAACAAAGCTGGAAGAAAGATATTTTAATTCAGATAAGTTTTACGTGTGGCCTATACCGCAAAGTATCCTGGACCAGGCCCGTAACCTGCAACAGCAGCCGGAATGGAAGTAACCAATTAAATCAAGATAAGTGAAAAAGCAATTCATCATCAGCCTGGGCACAGGATTGTTGCTGCTGCTGGGCAGTATTGTTCATGCGCAAACAGCCGCGCCCAAAGGAAAAGACCTGCATGCTTTGCAGCAGTCATTTGTGGACCTGCGTTTTGGCATGTTCATCCATTTTAATATTCCCACTTTTATGCAGGATGACTGGGCCGACCCGGATGCATTGCCGGCGATCTTTAACCCTACTAAGCTGAATTGTGAGCAGTGGGCGCAGGCGGCAAGATCGGCCAATATGAGCTATGGCTGCCTTACCACCAAACACCACAGCGGGTTCTGTATCTGGAATACCAAAACCACGGATTATAATGTGATGAACAGCCCTCTGAAAAGGGATGTGGTAAAGGAATATACAGATGCTTTCCGCGCCAAAGGGTTAAAGGTAATGTTGTATTACTCCATACTGGATACGCATCATAAGCTGCGGCCGGGCTGCATTACCAAACAGCATATTCAAATGATAAAGGCGCAGCTGCGGGAGCTGCTGACACAGTACGGCGAGATCACAGCGCTGATCATTGACGGCTGGGATGCTCCCTGGTCGCGCATTTCATATGATGATGTGCCGTTTGAGGAAATTTACAACCTCATTAAATCCATACAGCCTAATTGCCTGGTGATGGATTTAAACGCCGCGAAGTATCCTGCTGAAGGATTGTTCTATACGGATATTAAATCTTATGAGCAGGGTGCAGGGCAGCATATTTCCACTGCCACTAACCGCTTGCCGGCGCTGGCCTGCCTGCCCATTAATGATGCCTGGTTCTGGAAACCGTATTTCCCTTCGCAGCCTGTAAAAGACCCGGCCAAGCTGATAGCCGACGATATTGTACCGTATAATAAAGCCTGGTGCAACTTTATTTTAAATGTAGCGCCTAACCGCGAAGGTTTAATAGATGATAATGCGCTGGCTGCTTTAAAAACCATTGGGCAAAGCTGGAAAAATGAAGGGGCCGTAAGCCCGCTGCCCGCGGTGGAAGCTCCCATTATATCCACTAACCTGGCTAAGAAACAGGCTACAGCCGGCAGCTGGAGTAATGATATGAACATTATGGATTTTGCGAATGACGATAATTTCAGGAGCACCTGGCAGTCGAACCCCAGCGTAAAGGCGCCCTGGCTGGAAGTGGATCTGAATAAGGAGCAGGGTTTTAACATGATCACGATTGTGGAAGACAAACCCCGCATTAAAAAGTACCGCCTGGAATATAACCTGAACGGGGAGTGGCTGCCCCTGTTAAGCAGTGAAAGCAAAGGCCGTGTAAATGTGCACCGCTTTAACCGGGTATGGGGCAACCGCATACGCATTTTAATAGACACGTACAGCGAACCGCCGGCCATTGCAGAACTGGGCGTGTATAACGAAAGAAAATAGCGCAAGCATACATCCGTTACCGTTAACCTTTTGCAGCGGCTGACTAAAAAGAATGTAAAATCATAAATGTAAAATTTAAAATGTAAAAGTAGAATGCCACGATTCCAAGTATGGACTTATGTTCCCGGTATTTTACTTTTACATTTATGATTTATCTCGTTCATAAAGTCTTTTAAATGGTCTCTATGAACCTCCTTCGTCGGTTTAAAATTTTACATTCTTTTTAGTCAGCCCTGTTTAACAGGTATTTGTACCGGGCAGCAATGATAGCCCGTTCTTTTGCTGAAAGTGAATCAAGCGGAACCGGTTTATCCTGCGGGCGCGACTGCTTTTGGTTAATGGCGCCTAACAGGCTCCATTTCCGGGTCATTTCTTTGGGTTCGGCAGCAGGAAGATCGTAGCGGGTAAAGTCTATTACTTTTTCAGGCGTATTATTCTTCCAGTCCTTTAGTAATGCCAGGCGAAAGTCTTTATTCATAAACCATCTGATCTCCTTATCCGCATCAGAACCGCCAATACCAGAGCCCCGCTCAACAAACCGGTAATTGAAATCATTGCTTTTATAATGTTTGCGCCATAGCAATCCAAATTCGCCCTGGGTAATTAATTTAGTATCCGGCCAGCGTTCCCTGATGGCCATTAGCCAGTTTTTCAGGGTAGCGGGATCATAAGGCAGGCTCAGCTCCCAGCAATTGGTAACCCAGCCAAAGCCGTTGAGTGCAAAGCCATCATCAAAATGAATAGCTGTTGTGTGCATCATTTCCTTTAATCCTGTTTCGTTGCCATATTTGCCAATGGTTTCAATGGGGCCAACGCCCATACGGCTGTTAAATCCCTCCTTAAAACCTTCCCTTCTGGCCGCAAGAAAATCAACCGACCAGCCATCTAAATTTACACAGTCAATAAAATCGTTCCTGTTTTGCGCAGGTTTGCAGAAATGTTCTTTTGAAGGATAAAAAGGATATACTACCGCTCCATCGCCATCCTGGTTATCAATACTGAACTGGCTCCATATATTTCCCTGGCACACGTGGATGCCCTCTGTTTCCGCAAGGTATTGTTGATTTTTTGCCGACATAAATCCTGCAACAATACTCAGGGGACGGTAACCGTTACCCACCATCTTCCCAATAATTTGCAAGGCATCATGTACATCCCTGTTCACCTGCTCTGTGGTATTATAAGCATTGGCAAAATAAGCGCCGGGTATAAAAGTAACATCATCGCCATATTTATAATGGTAGGCCACCACCAGCTTCCTGATCTCCCGGTAATTTGCGGTGGTATCGTTCAGGGCAAGCCAGCTGAATGACCAGGTCATTTTTCCGCCCGGAAAGCCTTCGGCCAATGCGTTCCTGAATGCTATCACCCTTGCGGGTGTATGCAGCGCGCGTTCATCTTCACCAACATTACGGTTCCTCGAAACCTCTATCTGGTTAACCCGGATAACGGTATTAAAGGTAAGGAAGCGGTTACCCATCAGGGTTAGTGCCTTATTACCCTGTGCTTCCGCACCTGAAAATAAAAACAGCAGGAACGCCAATGGCAGTATCGTCTTAAAGCTCATATTCTAATTGGGTTTATATTCAAATAGACAGGTAGGACCGGTGCAGGGGGGTAAATTATTAAAAAAGAAAAGCCGGCTGATAAAAAGAGTCCTTTAAAAAATGCTGTGGAAAAGAGGGCGTAAGTGACTGATCCTGATATAAAAATAAGAAGATTATACATGATAAATAATTTTTTTATCTTTATATCAACACATACTAATTTATCCATTCTATGAAAAAGCTACTCGCCGGCCTGGCACTGTTCTATTGCAATGCCGCCTTTTCTCAAAACATCACTGCCGCTGAAAAAAGGCTGGTGGATGCATTTAAATCGTTAAATCATTGGGTGAGTTTTAAAGATGCCAGCAACAAGGATTCCCTGCAGGAAGCCAACCGTTATTTCCGGGAAAGCCTGCTGGCCGTTACTTCCACCGATCCTGCTTCCTTAACCTACGATTTTAAGGCGCTGGAACGGGAAGGATTAAAGATTGCGAGCTCTGAGGATAAAACGTTCCGCATATACTCCTGGCCTTCCGGCGGCGGTACTGCGCGTTTTGGTAATATTTATCAATACAAGATCGGCAATAAGGTAACGGCAGTGTTAAAAGAGGATGTTGCCGGTGCACCGGGTTACTGGTATTCTGAGGTATATCCGAAAAAAGCAGGCGGTAAAAATTATTACATCGGCATCAGCAACGCCACCTACTCTGAACATGATACTTACCAGGGCATCCGCATTTTTGCTACCGACCGCAATGGCTTGAACGATACCCTGTCCATTATTAAAACAGATAAGCAGCTGAGCCCTGAGCTGGGTTTTACCTACGATATTAATACCGTGGCAAAAAAACGCGGCAAACCGGTGGACCTGATCGAGTATGATGATGAAACAGGTACGCTTACTTTCCCCGATGTGGCGGAAGATGGTACAGTGAAAAATAAAAAGCTGAAGTACCGTTTTGTGGGCCGTTATTTTGTGAATGTGAAGGAATAGGTTATTCCGGCAGCTTTTCCGTTAAATACTTCCAGTACCGGCGCGGCATATGCTGAATATGCAATTTCATATTCCTGCGGGCCTGTATGTTGGTGCTGCCAAAATAAGTTCTCCATAAAGATTGGTAAAGGTCTTCCTGCTCATCATGCAAGGTGCGCAGGGAGGCCTTGTCATTTAAGGTAGCTGCAAAATCAATGGTTACTTCTGTTACGCTGTGCAGATCGTAATACAATCCATACTTACGCCGGGTATCGTAAATAAGCCAGCGCTGATCGGCATAGCGGTCTTCGAAATGTTTACGGATCAGGGGCAGCACATTGAAATCCGGTTCCACGGTGGCGTAGAACAGCCCATCTTTTGTTTTCAGAAAACGGATAAAGGCTTCCATACGGTGTTTTTCCCGGCCCATTTTACGCACCACCTGCTGGATCCACAATACGTCGGGGTGGCTGTAATCTGTTTCAATGGATTGCCCGGACTGCAGGGCGTATCGGATGTAGCGGAACAGCACATTCTCCATGCCCGGCTGTTCTGACAGCAGCACGCGGTAAATGTTTGCAAACGCATCTGCAGATAATTTTTCTTCCAGCTTTTTAACAACGCGCATGGCTTTGGCAGTATCCGTATGCACGGTATGCTGCCCGCCAAACAGGCTCACAGGGGCTGCGCCCTGCTGCTGAATGTCCGGATCTTTTATTTTGTACTCGTAGATCTCGAATACCGCGGTAAAAAAGCCTTCAAAGCTGCTATCGTATAAAACGGTTTGCATAGCTAAAACAATTTCAGCTGCGGTGAAAAATTCGGCTGGTATTTGCTGCTGCCCTCATTTAAAATAAATTCTTTGATCTGCATGGGCTGGTAATCTTTCAGCACAGGCGCATCGCTGGTAATAATAAAGTATTTAGCGCGGTTCACGGCAATGCCTATTTTTTGCAGATGATGCATGCCCAGGCGGCTGAACTTGCGGGCTTCGCAGATCTTGCGGGCTGATTGGATGCCGATGCCGGGGATGCGCATAATAAGCATATAATCGGCCGTATTAATGTCAACCGGGAATAACTGCAAATTGCGCAAAGCCCAGCTGAGCTTGGGGTCTATCTGTGCATCCAGCAGCGGTTCCTGCGGGGATACAATTTCATCTACCCTAAAGTGGTAGAACCGCATGAGCCAGTCGGCCTGGTACAAACGGTTTTCGCGGATAAAGGGCACCGGCGTGCCTATGGCAGGCAACCGGTTATCGTTACTTACCGGTACATAACCGGAATAGTACACGCGTTTTAAATGGATCTTCTGATAAAAAAAATGCGACATGTACAGGATCTGCAGATCTGTTTCCGGCGTGGCGCCAATGACCATTTGCGTGCTTTGCCCGGCAGGCGCCAGGGTAGGGGCCTTTTTGAAAAGCTTTTTTTCTTCCTGGTTCTGTGTAAGCGCTTTGTCAATGTAACGCATGGGTTTCAGCATGTCGTTACGGTTCTTATCCGGTGCTAACAGCCGCAGGCTTTCTTTGGTAGGCATTTCCACGTTCACGCTCAGCCGGTCGGCATACAGGGCGGCTTCCTGCATCAGCTCATCACTGGCGCCGGGAATGGTTTTCAGGTGAATGTAACCATTGAACTTATGCTCTGTGCGCAGCTTTTTAGCTACCAGCACCAGGCGCTCCATGGTATAATCCGCGTTCTTGAAAATGCCGGAGCTCAGGAACAGCCCTTCAATATAATTACGGCGGTAAAAGTTCATGGTAAGGTCTACCACTTCCTGCACGGTAAAAGCGGCGCGTTTAATATCATTGCTTTTACGGCTGATACAATAGGCGCAGTCATAGATACAGTAATTGGTAAGCAGTATTTTCAGGAGGCTTACACATCGCCCGTCCTCTGTGTAGGCATGGCAGATGCCGTTCGAGGCATTGCCCAGCCCTTTGTTCTCATTCTTGCGGTCGCTGCCGCTGCTGGCGCAGCTCACATCATACTTGGCCGCATCTGATAATATGGTTAGCTTCTCACTGATCCGCTCGCTCATGGTACGCTGGTTTAAGGAGGATGGCACTCTCAAACATCCTTCTTCAAATATAGGATAAATGCTAAAAAAATTAGTATTTTATTTATCGTTTTGCTACTCATTTTTTCAACACTCTGCCACAGAAATAATAGCTTTGGATCCGGAAATGAATACGGATATGGATGTACACACACCCTTTATGCAGCGCTGCCTGGAGCTGGCTGCAAGGGCTGCTGCGGAAGGCGAAAGCCCGGTGGGCAGCATTATTGTGAAGGATGGTATAATATTGGGCGAAGCTTATGAAAAAAGCAGGCAGCTGAAAGATATAACCCGGCATGCCGAAGTGCTGGCGGTGCTGGATGCCCTGCAGCGGCATGGCAGCTGTGCCGGCGCTACCCTGTACAGCAACGTAGAGCCCTGTGCGTTATGCGCCTATGTGATCCGCCACCACCGGATAAGCCGGGTAGTGTTTACCAATACCTGCGGTCAGCTGGGCGGTACGGCGCGGTTTAATGTGCTAACGGCTGATGATATTGCGGCCTGGGGGCCGCCGCCGGAAGTAGTGGTGTATCCTGCGCCGTGATCCGCTTAACCCTATAGCCCTGCTAACTTTTTATAGTGGCTTTCCTGTTTACAGCTGCTGTTTTCAGGGAAATAAACTACTGCGGCAACATATTTCTTATTATTTTAGTAAGTATACCTATAACCTGAATCTAAACCATCAACCAAAACCGCTTATGAAAACTGCAGCCGACAAAGCAGCTATCCGTAAAAATATTGCTACGTACCTGGTGCTTACCACCCTTTTTTGTCTGCCGATTTATATTTTGTGCGCCCGTAAAGGCAGCCTTAGCGGGGGATACCCTCCTGCGGGATATGCATTAATGGTGATGTGGTGCCCCGGGCTGGCAGGCCTGCTCACCTGCCGGCTAAGAGGTATTCCCATTGCCTCCCTGGGCTGGAAATGGGGCCAAACCAAATACCAGCTATGGTCTTATGCGATCCCTATTTTATATGCATTGGTTACCTACCTGGTGATCTGGATCAGTGGTAAAGGCGGTTTTTACGACCATGAATTGGTGGCTAAGATAGAACAGGGCTTTGGCTTTACCCTGCCGGACGGTGTAACGATCGTTTTGTTTACACTACTGGCAGGCACCTTTGGCATGGCCCGTTCTTTAAGCTCTGCCCTGGGTGAAGAAATTGGCTGGCGTGGCTTTCTTACCCCGCAGCTGGCAAAGATCAATTCCTATACCGGTACCTCGCTATGGATGGGGTTGATATGGGCTTTATACCATTACCCCTTACTGTTATTTTCCGATTACAATTCCGGTGGCCCCAAATGGTTAGCCCTGTTATGTTTTACGGTGATGGTAGTATCTTCCTGTTTTATTTTTACCTGGATGCGGTTAAAGTCCGGCAGCTTGTGGACCGGCGCCATTTTGCATGCCAGCCATAATCTTTTTATACAGGTTATTTTTACACCGCTCACCACAGATACCGGCAACACCAACTTTTATATAGATGAATTTGGAATAGGCCTGCCCATTGCCACCGTGATTGCTGCATATATCTTCTGGCGTAAACGTAAAGAGCTGCCGGAGCCGGAAAATACTTAAGATAACACCATTTTATAAGCGCGGCTGGCTCTAATTTTGTCTTGTCAAATTATTAAAAACAAACGTTCATTATATGACACAGACAAATAAAATAGCGCTGGTAACCGGCGGCAGCCGCGGCTTAGGTAAGGATATGGCCCTGAGCCTGGCACAAAAAGGCCATCATGTAATTATTACCTATAACAGCCAGCAGGGCGCTGCACAGGAAGTGGTAAAAGCCATTGAACAACTGGGGGTAAAAGCTGCTGCCCTGCAGCTGAACACCGGCGATGTAAAAAGCTTTGATAAGTTTTTCAACGATCTTAAAGGCATTCTGAAAAGCACTTTTAATGCAGACCAATTCCATTACCTGGTGAACAACGCAGGTACCGGCATTCACCAGTCCTTTGCAGATACTACTGAAGCGCAGTTTGATGAGCTGCTGAACATACACTTTAAAGGCGTATTCTTTCTTACACAGAAAGCATTGCCCATTATAGCAGATGGCGGGGCCATTGTAAATGTATCCAGCGGCCTGGCCCGTTTTTCCACACCGGGGTATTCAGCCTATGCAGCCATGAAAGGCGGTATTGAAGTGCTTACCCGTTACCTGGCCAAGGAGCTGGGCGCAAGGGGTATACGCGCTAACATCATTGCACCGGGCGCTATTGAAACGGATTTTGCCGGCGGCGCTGTGCGCGACAATGCACAGGTGAATGCTGCCATTGCTTCACAAACTGCATTGGGCAGGGTTGGCTTACCGGAAGATATTGGCAGCGTGGTAGCCTTCCTGTGCAGCGATGACGCCCACTGGGTAACTGCCCAGCGCCTGGAAGCCTCCGGCGGTATGTTCCTGTAAACCCACCTTTTTTATGTGTGCCACACCTCAAAGGTGTGGCACACTTGTTTTGCTTTTTTTCCCTTTCGCGTAAATAATTTTCCGGATCGGACACCAAAGAAAAAGCCCCCTGCACCATCTTGCGCCATCATTTCAAACAAAATTTGGGGTATGGCGAAAGTTTTTAACTATTGGGCATTTTTACAAAGGACAGTATTAATACTTGTTTTGTGCAGCTTGGGCTTTGCGGGCGCTTTTGCAAATGATAATGAAAATGAGAACGGGGGCACTATCAAAGGAACCGTTACCACCTCCGATCATCAGCCTGCAGCAGCAGTATCCGTATTGCTGAAGGGCAGCAAAAAAGCAGCCCGTACCAATGACGACGGCACTTTTGTATTACGAAATGTACCCCCCGGCACTTATACCGTAGAAGTATCACTGATAGGTTATGAAACGGTTTCCGAAACAGTAACGGTAAAACAGAACGAGGTTATCAGCGTGCAGCTGCAGCTGAAGGTATCGTCAAAAAGCCTTTCAGAAGTGGTGGTAACGGGGGCCTATAGCCGGTTTACCCCAACTAACAGTGAATATGTAGCTAAGCTGCCACTTAAAAATATTGAGAACCCGCAGGTCTATGCCGTAGTAGGTTCGGAAATGATCAAAGAACAGGTAATTACCAGCTATGACGATGCGTTGAAGAATGCGCCGGGCCTCAGCAAGCTATGGTCGTCTACCGGCCGTGGCGGTGATGGCGCCGGTTATTACACCCTGCGCGGATTTGCAGTGCAGCCCACGCTGGTGAACGGCCTGGCCGGCTTAACTAACAGCGGGCTGGATGTAGCGAATGTGGAAAGGATCGAAGTGATCAAAGGCCCTTCCGGCACCCTGTTCGGCAGCACGCTGGTTTCTTACGGCGGCCTTATTAATACGGTTACCAAAAGGCCCTACGATCATTTTGGCGGCACCGTAAGCTTTGTTTCCGGCACCTATGGCCTGAACCGTTTTACGGCTGATATTAATACTCCGCTGGATAAAGATCAGACAGTATTGCTGCGCGTAGTAGGCGCTTACCATGATGAGAACAGCTTCCAGGACGCCGGCTTTAAGAAAACCCGTTTTCTGGCGCCCTCCCTTACTTACAAGGCTTCAGACAAGCTTACCTTTTTGCTGAATGCAGAATTTCTGAGCGCAGAAGGCACGAACCCGACCATGCTTTTCTTTGACCGTGCCTCGCCGCTGAAAGCTAAAAACCTGGCAGAGCTGGGATACAATAACAAGAACTCTTTTACCAGTAACAACCTTTCCGTTAAAACGCCTACCACTACCTTACAGGCGCAAATGCAGTATAAATTATCAAACCAATGGACCTCGCAAACCATCTTGTCCAGGAGCAGCGCCAAATCACAGGGCTACTACTCTTACCTGTATGAGATCTCCAGCTCCCTGCCGGACTATCCCAATGTATCCAGCACCTTTGGACGTTATGTGAGCGACCAGAATTATACTACTACGGCTACGGATATACAGCAGAATTTTATTGGCGACTTTAAGCTGGGCAGCCTGCGCAACCGCGTAGTGATCGGTGTGGATTACCTGAAACAGGATGCTACTGATAACGGCGCCGGTTATGTGCTGAACGGGGTGGTGAACATGACCGGTTTTGATTCAGGTGTTTTATCCAGGCAGCATACAGATTCCCTGTTGCAGGGCGCTGCTGTAACCAACAGCAATCTTTCACAGGAAGTGGTCAGCGGTTATATTTCCGATGTAATTAACTTTTTGCCCCAGCTTTCTGCTATGGCCAGCCTGCGGGTAGACCATTTTAAAACAGGCGGCCTTAGTATTACGGAAGATGCTAAATACAATCAAACCACCTTATCGCCGAAATTTGGCCTGGTATACCAGCCGGTGCAGAACATCGTATCCCTTTTTGCCAACTATATGAACGGGTTTACCAACAGCGCACCCCGCCGGCAAAATGATAATACAATTAAAACCTTTAAGCCGGAGCATGCCAACCAATGGGAAGTGGGTGTTAAAACCAACCTGGTGGCGGATATACTGACTGCGACCGTGAGCTATTATGATATAAAGGTTTCCAATACTATTATGCAGGACCCTGCCCGGGTAGGCTTTTATACACAGGGCGGTAAACAATACAGCCGCGGTATAGATGCCGATATTGTGGCCAGCCCTGTTAACGGGTTGAATATTGTGGCTGGTTACAGCTATAACAACAGCAAGGTGACTGCAACAGATGCCAAAGATTATCTGAACCGCCGCCCGGAAGGCGCTGGTCCCAAACATATTGCCAATGCCTGGATCAGCTATAAATGCCCGGATGGTCACCTGCAGGGCTTTGGAGCAGGATTTGGCGGCAACTATGCCGGTGAGAATATGGTGCTGAACCGGGAAGTGACCGGTGTTTTCACCCTGCCTTCCTATACGGTATTGAATGCGGCATTATTTTACGATACCAAAAAATTCAATATTTCCCTTAAGCTGGATAATCTGACGAATAAAGAATATTACAAAGGCTGGTCAACCATTGAGCCGCAAATGCCCCGGCGTTTTTCTGCCAGCGGCACCTTTAAATTCTGATCTTTATGAAGGGGCAAAAGCAGCAATCTAAATTGCGCTGGGCGCAACATCAGCAACGATGGTTCGGCAAATGGCATGTGTACCTGGGTATTATTGCCGGGCTTATAGTAGCTATTACCGGCATTACCGGCAGCATACTGGTGTTCCAGCAAGAGATAGACCGTGCGCTGAACCCGGCGCTCTTTAAAGTAAGCAGCGGCATGCATAAAATGGAGCCGGATGAAATAATGGCGCTTATTAAGCAACGTTACCCGGCCATTCACACCAGTTACCTGTATGGACCGGAAGAAGGGCCGGCGCTTGCCCCCTATATGATCTATGACTATGTAAAAGAGCAGCAATATTTTTTTGATCCCTATACCGGTGCATTCAATGGGCAGCGGTCTTATGAAAGCGGTTTTATACATACCGTTACAGAAATCCACCGTACCCTGCTGATACCTGCCGCCGGACGGTATATAGTAGGATTATCGTCCCTGGTGCTGCTGATACTTACCATCAGCGGGCTGCGTTTATGGATACCTGCAAAATGGAAGCAGCTAAAAAGTGTGCTGACCGTAAATTTTAAAGGCAGCTTTAAACGGCAAAATTATGACTGGCATAATGTAACCGGGTTTTATTCTGCACCGGTAGTTTCTTTGCTGTCATTAACCGGTTTTTGTATCACGTTCTCTGTGCTGGTAATCCCTTTGTTATTTGTATTAAGCGGCAGATCCCCGCAGGGAGCGGCGCAGGTGCTGGGCGCCAGATCGGTGTATGTGAAAGGCGCTACTACCCTGCCTTTGTCAAAAGTAATGGCTATCAGCAAACAAGCTATGCCCGGCTGCAGGGTGGGCGGTATTGCCTTACCGGCAGACAGCACCGGTAATTTCCGTTTGGACCTGGTGAGCAAAGGCAGCTTGCACAGCGGCAAAAGGGAAATGCTGATACTGGACCAATACTCCGGTAAGATATTACTGAACAGCCGTACTGATTTTCCGAATGTGGCCAATGCTTATTTAAGCTGGCTGGTGCCCCTGCACTTTGGCACTTTTGGCGGGTTACCTACCCAGCTGCTGGCCTTACTGGCCGGGCTAATGCCGGCGGTATTATTTGTTACCGGGTTTATTATCTGGTACCCGCGCTGGAAAAAACAGCGGCATAAAAAGCCGGCTAAAGCTGTTGTGGCAGCGCCGGTTGAAGCAATGGACGCTGCAGCGGATGATGATGAAACTATTACGCTGGTGTACCGGCAAAAGATCCATACAGTGGCGGCAGCCCCGGTTATAAAACCATCTGTTGGCAGCGTATTCCGGCTGAATGTCAAAAAGGGGTGTGTATATGCGTTATGGTTTGTATTAACAGGCGCGGTAATGGGTGCGTTGTATGGTGCGGTATCGGGTATTATAGTGCAGCCGGCTGTATTTACCATTGCGTTTTGCTGCACGCTGGTGGTGGCGAATTTTGCAGTAGCCTT
This sequence comes from Chitinophaga sp., assembly GCF_036569125.1. Lineage (GTDB taxonomy): Bacteria > Bacteroidota > Bacteroidia > Chitinophagales > Chitinophagaceae > Chitinophaga. The sequence continues at coordinate 41,596 of NZ_DATCRF010000107.1, forward strand.
GCTTAGTATAATATTTAACCTGCTTTTTCTGGCTCCGTTTAAAAAGGGCAGCAGGGGCGTGCTGCGTTACTTTTCTTTATCGCTGGGTTTTTTGATCGTGTTTGCCAGCGTGTATATGCTGCTGATGAATACCGGTATAAAGATCTTTTAACCCGCATAACACCGCGTGGTGTTATGCGGGTATTATAAACAGCCTCTTTTGAGTATATGTTAAATAAGATCGCTTAAAATCCGTAACGGATGCCCAGCTGGATCTGCCAGGGATTACCGCCCGGCGAAATAACGCCGGAGTTCACATTCACATTGTATTTATAAGTGGAGGTAGCTTTATCAAAACCGCCCAGGGAGTAAATGTTCTGCTTACCCAGCAGCTTGGACACGCCCCAGTCCCTGTTCAGCATGTTGGCTACGTTAAAGAAATCGCCGGATACTTCCAGGCTTTGTGATTTATACAGCTTGAACTTCTTGGCTATTCTCAGGTCCCATACACCGTAAAAACCATTTACCCCGCCATTGCGTTCCGCTATTTTACCGCTGCTTTTGCTGAGGTATTCTTTAAAACGCTCGTTTGCCAGCGGGTTATTCAGGATGGTGTTGATGCCGGTGCGGATCTTTTCCGCCACGTTAGGATCATTCCTGTCAAACACATAAGCCAGGTCATTGGAGTTCACAAAATCGCCGTTTACATTACCGCCTACAGCCAGGGAATAACGTGTACCGCCTATACCGGAATAGCGTATGCCCACATTCACACCCCAGAAGCTGGGCAGGGTGCCGTACACCACTATCTTATTGCGGAACTGCACATCGGAATAGGTCATTTTGCTCAGGTCACGCGGATCATCCTTTACCATCAGCGACAGAGTAGCGGTATTGGCCACATCGCCGTTATAGGAGGTGTTGTCCTTGGTATCGTTCCAGGTGTAGCTGGCGCTTACTTCACCATCCCTGAAATAACGGAAGGTACCATCTACCACAAAGGCGAACTGGTTCACCTTACCGGCGCTGTTAAGCTCCAGCACACGGCCTACATTGGTGCTTTTACGGCCCTGCATCCAGTCGGTAGCGCCATTGCTGGCTGTAATGCTGGCAGCAGGCACATATACACCGCGGTTGGCTTCATTGGCCAGGCGGAAGTAAGGCTGGTCAACCATGTTACGGTCTACATACATGTAGTTATTCCGTGCAATGGTGGTAAAGAAGGTAAGACCCATTTTAAAGCGGTCAGTAAAAAAGTGGTTGTAGGAAATGTTGGCCTTGTATACTACGGGTATACGTGCATCTTTACCATTCATGTTAATGGTGCCCTGGCGGGGCAGGTTCAGCTGGTCAAACATTTCCTTGCCCGGTGCTGCTGCCGGATTTTTGCGGTACTCTACAAAATCGGGCCGGGGCACAGCGGCGCCCTGCACATCAATGGTTAATACTTTGGTGCCATCAAACAACATGTTGTTGATCATTGCATAGTTGTTGATGTCGGAGCCAAAGATGGCTGCGCCAAAACGCAGGTAGTCCCTGTGCTGTTCATTAATATCCCAGTTGAACTGGATGCGCGGCTGCAGCTGGAATGTTTTCAGTGAGTTATCGGTACGCAGGCCCAGCTCATTATATACTGTTTGGTTAAAGTTGGGATGGTTCAGGTACGTGGTGTAGTCTGCGCGCAGGCCGGCTATCATTTCAAAACCTTTGAACAGGTTTGTCTGGACCTGTGCATACAGCGCGGCATTAATAATGTTCTGGTTCACGGCCGGATCATCTGCCAGGGCTACTTCCCGTGCATAACGGTAAGGCGTTTGATTCTCAAAGGCATTGAGGCCGGTGAAATAAAAACGGCCGTTCATTTCACTGCCGTATAATGAGTTCATATGGCTGTACTGTATGTCTGCGCCAAATGTATAGTTAGCTTTGTTGGTGCTGAAGTATACGTTATCCACCAGCTGTACTACGTGATTATAAAAATGTTCCGGTGAGTAACGTTGTCCGCCCAGCTGTATATCGGTGTATACAGAATCACTGCCAATGAGTGAGCCTACCCGTTGTACAATGGCGCGGGGTATATTTTGTTTGGGCAGCTGGCTGCCGGGCGAGCTTTCTTCAAAAGTGTACAGGTGCTGCACTTTCAGCTCGTTGGTTAAACGCGGATTTAATACCGTGCGCAGGGTAGCCAGGATGCTGTTGTTCACGGCCTTTGCATTGGCATATACTTCATACAGGTTAATGGCGGTATTATCATCCCGGCCTAAAGGTGCACGGTCGTTCACATAGTTATCGCGGATAGTAAGCAGGTTCTTTTCATTCAGCTGCCAGTCAATACGCGCAAAAATGGCATCAGTGCCTCTCTTCTTATCAAAGGATCCGAACTGTGGTGCGGCAGATACGCCGTAGCTGCTGCGGGCAATATCCAGGTAGCGGTCCAGGGAAGATTGTGTAACGTTGAGCCGCTTTTCATCGGCGGGTGTTTTAAGATCTGCCAGCTGCAAGGGGCGCGCATCTTTCTGGTGATCCCATGCTACAAAGAAGTGCGCTTTGTCTTTAATGATGGGGCCTCCTAATGAGAAGCCGTATTGGTAGGTAGAGAAATCGTTCTGGCGTTTATTGCCGCGGGTATCATAGGGGCTGGATAACCAATCCGTTCTTCCGAAGATAAATGCGCTGCCGGAAAAAGTATTGGTACCTGCTTTGGTAACGGTGCTGATGGTGCCGCCACCGCTGCGGCCATAGGTAACATCATATTGGTTGGTTACTACCTTGAACTCGCGGATGGCTTCCATGGAAAGGGCGTAAGGGCCGCCGATACGGCTGTTGGTGCCGCTGCTGGAGGTGGGGTTCTTGGCGGTAGTGCCATCAATAGTAATGTTGGTAGAGGAGCCTAACTGCCCTGCCAGGTTGCTGCCGCTGCTTAAAGGTGAGAGGTCAATGAGCGATGTAAAATTGCGGCCGTTCACCGGCAGGCGGTTAATGTCTTTAGCGGTAACCGTGGTAGCTGCACCAAAGTTCTCTGTTTTGTTCTTTAAGCCACCAGCCGTTACCGTTACTTCATCAATATTTACCGTGGAGCTTTTCAGGTCAATATTAATGCGCACCAGGTCGCCCTGGTTCAGCGTATAGCCGGTACGCTTTTGCTCACCGTAACCCATGGAGGTAACGGTGATGGTGTACGGACCGCCCAGTGGCAGCTCTTTCAGAATAAACTCTCCTTTGGCATTGGTAACGGTGCGGGTGCTGAAGCCGGTAGATTCATTCCGTATCAGGATGGAAGCACCGGGAATAGCCTGTTTGGCGTCATCGGTAATGGTTCCGGTAAACGAGGCTTGCGTGGTTTGTGCAAATGCGTGGTGCACAATGCTGCCAAATAACAGCAGGAAGAAGGTCGCTAATATAGGTTTCATGGGCGCGAAAATAAAAGAGTGAATATAGGCTTGCAATGATGCAATGAATCATAACGTAAAGTTCACATTTCCCTGCGCTGATGCTACTGTAATGAGTATACGCGGATAAGTTACAATGTTTTGTATGGATATAAAAACAAATAACCTGCCGGTTCCTGTTGAGGACGGCAGGTTATGAACTGCTGATATAATTGATATGGCTGTTAAATGGTAGGCATACCACCCGTTACCTGTACGGTTGCGCCTGACATGTAGCTGCCTTCCTGGCTGGCCAGCAGCACAAATGCGGGGGCAACCTCTGCCGGTTGGCCGGCTCTGCCCAGCGGGGTGTTCTTACCAAATTCTTTTACATGATCTGCCGGGAAACTACCGGGAATTAAGGGTGTCCAGATAGGGCCGGGTGCTACACAATTTACACGGATGCCTTTTTCGCCCCATAGCTGCGCCAGGGTAGAAGTGAAGTTTTGAATAGCTGCTTTGGTGGCGGTGTAAGGTACCAAGGTAGGCCGTGGCGTGTAGGCATTAACGGAAGTAGTGTTAATAACAGCGCTGCCGGGTTTTAAATACGGCTCTGCTGCTTTACACAAATAAAACATGGCATAGATATTTGTTTTAAATGTGTAATCCCAATCTTCGCTGGGTATTTCCTGCAAGGATTTATACTCCATCTGGTAAGCGGCATTATTCACCAGTATATCTATACCGCCCAGCTCCTGCACGGCTTTTTCAATCAGCTGTTTGCAGTGTTCTTCCTCGCTGATGTCGCCAGGTACTAATACGGCTTTGCGGCCTACATCTTCCACCCATTTAGCGGTTTCGCGGGCATCTTCATCTTCTTTCAGATAAGAGATCAGCACATCGGCGCCTTCCCGTGCAAAGGCTATTGCAACCGCTTTACCAATACCGGAATCGGCCCCGGTAATAAGCGCTTTACGCCCTTCCAGGCGGCCGCTTCCTTTATAAGTGGTTTCACCGTGATCCGGTTTGGGATCCATTTCCTGTTCAGTGCCGGGCATGGTTTGCTCCTGTGGAGGAATTGATTGAGGGTATTGTTGCTTAGGGTCTTGTACCCCGGGCCTTTCAACTGTTTTCGTTGCCATGATTGAATGATTTTATGATGATGAATGTTTTTCTATAGAAGCGGGGGCTATTATCATGCCAGTGGCGGGGTATAGAGGGAGAGTGGGGGCTATGCTACAGGCTGCTCTACAAAATTTTTCCACACCCTGTCCTATTTCCCTTTTCTCATTTGTTATACCCACATAACATCAAAAACAAACACAATGAGAAAGCTAACCGTATTCAACTTTATCACCCTTAACGGCTACTATAAAGGCCCCGGCGGTGATATCAGCTGGCATAAGCAGATAACAGGCGAAGAGGAAAGTGAATATGCCAAGAAAGGTGCACAATCCAGATCTGCGCTGCTTTTCGGGCGGGTAACCTATGAAATGATGGCTGGCTACTGGCCTACGCCGGCCGCCCTGCAGCAAAACCCGGGCGTAGCAGAGGGGATGAACAGGTCCGAAAAGATCGTTTTTTCGAAAACACTGAAAAGCGCAGACTGGAACAATACCACCCTAATAAAAGACGACCTGGTGGCCGCGGTGAAACGGTTGAAACAACAGCCCGGCGGTCCTATGACCATACTGGGCAGTGGCAGCATTGTAGCACCGCTGGCAGCAGAGAGCTTAATCGATGAATACCAGTTTATGCTGGACCCCCTGGCGCTGGGCAGTGGTACTCCCATTTTCAATGGCCTGCAGCAGCAGCAGCTGAACCTGCAATTAAAGGACACAAAAGTATTTAAAAGCGGTATCGTGCTGCTTTGCTATCAACCGGCTAAATAGTATATTAACTAATAAAACCCAAACCATATGGAAGAGTTTCTTGTAATAATGCGCCTGGATATTTTAACCAAAGAAGCGCAGCCTTCCCCGGAACAATTGCAGGTGTATATGCAGCGGTATCATGATT
>NZ_DATCRF010000108.1:0-5781 GCF_036569125.1 Chitinophaga sp.
GGCTTTGCCTTAACCATCCAGGATGTGATCCGCTACCCTATAATAGAAGAATTAGCTGCAAGGGTGCAAGCCGTTACCCGCCAGGTTCCGCAAGGGCTGGTAGAAGGGCTGGTGCCGCTGGGCCCCATTCAATCGTACTTCCTGAATGGCGGCGGACAGCATAAACATCATTACAACCAGTCTGTTTTATTATACAGTAAAACACCCATTTCTGCAGATGCCCTGCATGCAGCTTTAGATAAAATTGTGCTGCACCATGATGCCCTGCGTATGGTATTCCGCCAAACCGAGAATGGCTGGCAGCAGGAGAATAAGGGCATTGCGCAAACCTACATTTTTCAGGAGATCCGCCATACCAGCGAAAAGAGCTTTGCAGAACATTGCGACCGCATCCAGGCCGGTATGCAGTTGGAAGATGGCCCGCTGTTCAGCATAGCCTTGTTCCCCGGTGAGGAAGGCGACCGTTTGCTGCTGATAGCGCATCACCTGGTAATAGATGGCGTATCCTGGCGTATCCTGCTGGAAGATCTTTCCACATTATACCAGCAATACCAGTCAGGGCAGGCATTGGAGCTGCCTTTGAAAACAGACTCCTTCCAGTACTGGCAGGAAATGCAGCAGCAGTATGCACAAAGTGAAGCCCTGCAGCAGGAAGCCGCTTACTGGGATGCCCTGGAAGCGCAGCATATTCCAGCCCTGCCGCTGGAACATAAAGGCAGCAACCTGGTGAAAGATGCAGCCCGCCAGTCGTTCCTGCTGGACGAAAGTTTGACCAAACGCCTCTTAACCCAGTGTTACAGCGCTTACCGTACAGAGGTGAACGACCTGCTGTTAAGTGCTTTCACCATGGCCGTAGCAGAAGTGTTTGAGCAGGAAAAAGTGCTCATCAACCTGGAAGGGCATGGCCGCGAGAACATAGGCGCTAATATAGATGTAACCCGCACCATAGGCTGGTTTACCAGCTTGTACCCGGTAGTATTTGACATGCAGCACCGGGATGATGTCATCCGCCAGCTGATCAGTGTAAAAGAAACCCTGCACCGTGTGCCCAACAAAGGCATGGGTTATGGTGTGCTCCGTTATATAGCCGGTAGGGATTACAAGCTGAAACCGGAAATTGCTTTCAACTACCTGGGCGATTTTGGTAACGGTGTACAGGACAGCAGCGGTGAGCAGCTGTTTGCATTTTCCGGCGATTACCAGGGCCATGCCATTTCGCAGGATGAACCGCGCAGTGTGCTGCTGGATGTACTGGGCATGGTGGCCGAAGGACAGCTTCGTTTAACCGTTAGCTATAGCACCCATCAATATTCCAAACCGGTGATCCACAGGCTGCTGAGCTGTTTCCAGTCGCAGCTGGAAAACCTGGTGAACATCTTGTCGGCAGAAACTACCACGCATCTTACCCCGGTTGATCTTACCTACAAGGCGCTGAGCGTTGAGCAGGTACAGGCGATGGATGATACTGTGGAAGATGTATATCCGCTAAGCCACTTACAGGAAGGCCTGTACTACCACTGGCTCAGCACACCGGGCTCGCTGGCTTACTGTGAGCAAATGAGCTATCGCCTGAAAGGTAAGCTGAACATAGATGCGCTGGAACGCAGCTATGAAATGCTGGTAGCCCGCCATGCTGTGCTGCGCACCAGCTTTACACAGGAGCTGGATGGCAGCGTGCTGCAGGTAGTGCATAAGAAGGTGGGCAGCAATTTCCAGTACATAGATGTTGACCCTTCACTTGATATAGATGGCTTAAAACGTAACATCCGCCACCGGGGCTTTGACCTGCATAACGGTTCACAAATGAACCTTACTGTATTAGGGCTGGGCACAGATACCTATGAATTTATCTGGGGCCACCATCACATTTTAATGGATGGCTGGTGCGTAGGTATACTCATCAAAGAGTTCACAGAGCTGTACGATAGTCTGCTGCATGGCCGCAAGGCCAATTTGCCGGAAGTGCAGCCCTATGCAGATTACATTTCATGGCTGATGCAGCAGAACAGGGAAAGCTCCCTGCAATACTGGAAGCAGTACCTGGAAGATTATGACACCGTAAGCACCCTGCCCCGCTTGATGAGCACTACAGCTTTTGAACCGGCAGAGCGGGCCTTTAACCTGGACGCCGCCACTACAGCTGCCATAAAAACGCTTTGTGCGCAGCTGCGTATTACGGAAAATACCTTCATGCAAACCATGTGGGGATTATTATTAGCGCAGTACAACAATACCCATGATGTGGTATTTGGTGCGGTAGTATCCGGCCGCCCGGGTGAAATAAAAGGCATTGAAGAAATGATAGGCCTGTTCATTAACACCATCCCGGTACGGCTACGTATAAACGGAGATAGTCCTGTTGCCTCCCTGTTAAAGCAGGTGCAGGAAAGCGCCATCAGCACTGCTGCACACCACTATACACAGCTGGCAGATGTGCTGGCGGTAAGTGAGCCGGGCAGCGGCTTGCTGGATCATATCCTGATCTTCGAGAACTATCCCATACAGGAAATGGTGGAGCAGCATGCAACCGGCCAGCAGGAACAGGAGCTGTCGCTGGTATCATCCGCAGGTGTGGAGCAAACCAGCTACGATCTTTCGGTATCCATTATTCCGGGCAATAACCTCCGCATCCGTTTTGAGTATAACAGCCGGGCATATGATGCCGCTTTAATAGCTGCGCTGGAACAGCGTTTAACGCAGATGATAACACAGGTGCTGGATAATCCTGCCATTAACGCTAACGCCATTGATTATTTAAGCGAAGCGGAAAAACAGCAGCAGCTCATTGCGTTTAATGAGCCGGGCATCATGGATTATCCGAAAGACAAAACAGTAATAGAGCTGTTACAGGAGCAGGTAAGCCGCACACCGGAGAACATAGCCGTTATTTTCAAAGACCGCACGCTTACTTATCAGCAGCTGCATGAACAGTCTAACCGCCTGGCGCATTATTTAAAAGCGCAGTATAACATTCAGCCCAATGACCTGGTAGGCATAAAGCTGGACCGCAGTGAATGGGTAATGATAACAGTGTTAGCGGTATTAAAAAGCGGCGGCGCTTATGTACCCGTTGATCCGGATTATCCGCAGGAGCGTATTGATTATCTTGTTGAAGATAGTAAGTGCAAAGTGCTGATAGATGAAGATCTGCTGGAAGCGTTCCGTAAAGCAGAACAACAATATTCAGCCGTTAACCTGGACAGCACGCCGCAACCTGAGGATCTGGCTTACATTATTTATACCTCTGGCAGCACCGGCAATCCAAAGGGCGTAATGATCGGGCACCAATCCCTGGTGAACCTGGCCCTGGGTATCATAAGGCAGTATAGCGTAACAGAAAAGGATCGCATCCTGCAATTTGCCTCCCTCTCCTTTGATATGTCGGTAGAGGAAACCTTCCCCTTCCTGCTGGCAGGCGCGGGGGTAGTGGTACGGCAGGATGTGGAATTGCAGCCCTCCGGCTTCCGGCGTTTTGCTGTGGATAATAAGATCACCATCCTGAATATTCCGCCGCTGTTCTTCCCGGTGATCCATGAGCTGGAAGAAAGTGAAAAGGCAGCGCTGTTTGCCAGCGTACGTATGATCGCATTTGGCGGCGAAGCCCTGCCGGATAGCGTATTGCGGGCAGCGCAAGGCTACGGTATTCAGCTCTTTAACGCATACGGTCCTACGGAAAGCACCGTGAATGCTGTCATTGCAGATAGCACCCATAGCGTATCCTCCGTGATCGGGAAGCCCTTTGCCAATACACAGCTCTATGTGCTGGATGCAGCCCTGCAGCTGTTACCCATAGGCGTTAGCGGGGAGCTGTATATAGCCGGTGATGGCCTGGCCAAAGGTTACCTGCGCCGCCCGGAGCTTACAGCAGAAAAATTCATTGACAATCCTTTCGGAGAAGGAAAATTATACCGCACCGGCGATGTAGTGCGCTGGACGCCGGATGGGAATATTGTGTTCATAGGCCGGCAGGACGACCAGGTGAAGATCCGCGGGTACCGTATAGAGTTGGGTGAAATTGAAACCGCGCTGCAGCTGCATGAGCAGGTGAATAGCGCAGTAGTAGTGGCCCGCAGCGCAACCGATGGTGAAAAAATGCTGGTAGCCTATGTCATTGGTAATGTGGAGCTGAATGTAGCGGAGCTGCGCACACACCTGAATAAAACATTGCCGGCTTACATGATCCCATCGCAGTTTGTGCAGCTGGATAGTTTCCCGGTAACCGCCAATGGCAAGGTGAATAAAAAGCAGCTGCCCGATCCGCAGGGTACAGGCATGGCTACCGGTGCGGAATATGTGGCCCCGCGCAACGAAACGGAAGAAGCACTGGTGCGCATGTGGCAGGAGATCCTGCGGGTAGAAAAGATCGGCATTAAGGATGATTTCTTTGAGCTGGGAGGTCATAGCCTGAAAGTAGCACGGCTGGCCGGGCAGATCCATAAGGCATTTGACTATCGCATAGCCCTGAAGGATATTTTCTTTAACCCCACCATTGAAGCGCTGGGCGATATGATCCGCGCCGCTAAATGGATTGAAAGCTCCCGGCAAATAAAACAGGAGAACCGGGATGTAATTGAACTCTAAGTTGTAAGCAAAAATATTTATACGGATATGAAAAATGTAATTGACTTAATACTGGCACTGGCTGAAAAGGATATCCAGGTATACGTGGAAGATGGGAAGCTAAAGATCAATGCGCCGGATGGCGCCTTGAAGGAGGATGTGATACAGAAAATAAAAGAAAATAAAACTGCGCTCATGGACTACTTGTCTGCAACACGGGCAGGTAACCATAACGAAATACCGGCAGTGGAAGCCAGCAGCTCCTACGTGTTATCCTCCTCCCAGCGCAGGTTATGGGTATTAAGCCAGTTTGAGGAAAGCAATACCGCTTACAACATGCCCGGTGTATTTGTGTTTGAAGGTAACCTGGACCTGATAGCGCTGCAGGGATCTTTTAAGAACCTGGTGGCGCGTCATGAGATCTTAAGAACCGTTTTTAAGGAAGATGAGCAGTTTGAGATCCGGCAGTACATTCAGCCGGCTGCTGATGTAAATTTTGAGATCGCCTACCAGGATCTGCGGATGGAAGCAGATCAGGAAGAAAAGCTGAAAACCTTTGTACAACAGGATGCCGCTAAACCCTTTAACCTGGCCACCGGCCCCTTGCTGCGCGCGGTTCTATACCAGGTGGCAGATCATAAATGGGTATTTACCTACACCCTGCATCACATTATCGGCGATGCCTGGTCAATGGACATACTGATAGCAGAGCTGCTGCAGTTATACAATGCACGCACCCGTAATGAAGATGTGCAGCTGCCGCCCTTGCGCATCCAATACAAGGATTATGCTGCCTGGCAGCAGGCGCAGCTCGGCAGCGGCGCACTGAATGAACATAAGGCCTGGTGGCTGCATCAGTTTGAGGGAGAGCTGCCGGTACTGCAGCTGGCCGGTGATAACGTACGCCCGGCTGTAAAAACGCATCGTGGCGCTTTAGTAAATAAAAATTTCAGCCCTGCAGTAAGCAGCCGGCTGCAGGCATTGCTTAAAGAACAGGGCAGCACCCTGTTCATGGGATTGCTGGCAGCAGTAAATGCATTGCTGTACCGCTATACCGGCCAAACAGATATTGTAATAGGCACTTCCATTGCCAGCCGGGAACACCCCGACCTGGAAAGCCAGATAGGATTTTATGTGAACACCCTTGCATTAAGAGCGCAGTTCAAAGGCGATGACAGCTACACCGCTTTGCTGCAGCACATTAAACAGGTAACCCTGGGC
>NZ_DATCRF010000109.1:0-4871 GCF_036569125.1 Chitinophaga sp.
CCGGAAAACTTCTTTGATATTGCCGGCAAAGCCAAACACGAAGCCTGGACCGGCCAGAAGGGCAAATCCAAAGACCAGGCTATGGAAGAATACATACAGCTGGTGACCAGGCTAAAAGGATAATAAATGCCCCCACGCCCCCTGTATATAATGCCGGCAGGCCTGGCAATGGCCTGTCATGCGCCCCGGAAAGCAGCACAGCCCCCTTTTCCACCATCGATTGTGTAACGGCAGGTAAATGATGGATACCATCCGGCCGCCCTATATAATTGACGTATCCGATGCTAAAAGCTAAACTCCAAACGCTAATAGCTATTAGCGTTTAGCATTAACGCCTTTCTGCTTTCCCCTTTCTGCTTTCTGCTATTTAAACTACCTTTGGAACAGTATGGTACCCGCATTTACAATCAGTGAGAGAACACAACATTACCTGGCGCTGGAAGAACAGTATGGCGCCCACAACTATCATCCCCTGCCGGTAGTGCTGGAACGCGGGGAAGGGGTATTTGTATGGGATGTGGATAACAAACGTTATTACGATTTCCTTTCCGGCTACTCTGCCGTAAACCAGGGGCACTGCCATCCTAAGATCATTGCCACCCTTATAGAACAGGCGCAAAAGCTTACGCTTACCTCCCGCGCCTTTCACAGCGATCTGTTGGGAGAATACGCCGCCTTTATTACCCGTTTCTTCGGATACGATAAAGTGCTGCCCATGAATACCGGTGTAGAAGCCGTGGAAACAGCCCTGAAGCTGTGCCGCCGCTGGGGATACCTGGTAAAGGGCATCCCGGAGAACAAAGCAAAGATCATTACCTGCAGCAATAACTTTCATGGCCGTACGCTGAATGTGATCTCTTTCAGCACAGATCCCTCTGCCCGCCAGGGCTTTGGGCCCTATATGCCCGGTTATGAAGTGATCCCGTATAACAATCTGCCCGCGCTGGAAAAAGCCCTGCAGGACCCGCACGTAGCCGGTTTCCTGGTAGAGCCCATCCAGGGTGAAGCCGGGGTAATGGTGCCGGATGAAGGTTACCTTACCAAGGCCCGCCAATACTGTGCTGATGCGAATGTATTATTTATAGCAGATGAGATCCAGACCGGCCTGGCCCGCACCGGCGCCATGCTGTGCTGCGACCTGGAAAACATACGCCCGGATATCCTGATCCTTGGCAAAGCATTATCAGGCGGCACTTTACCGGTATCTGCCGTGCTGGCGGATGATGAGATCATGCTTACCATTAAACCCGGTGAGCACGGCTCTACCTACGGTGGTAACCCGCTGGCCTGTAAAGTAGCCATCACAGCGCTCACTGTGCTGAAGGAAGAAAAGATGGCGGAGAATGCCGCTGCCATGGGACAGCTGCTGCGCGATGAGCTGGCCGCCCTGCAATCCCCTTACATATCGCTGATCCGCGGTAAAGGGTTGCTGAATGCCATTGTGATCAAACATGCCGATCCGGAAGCTGCCTGGGACCTGTGCCTGGCGCTGAAAGAACAGGGCCTGCTGGCTAAGCCCACCCATGGCGATAAGATCCGTTTTGCACCACCATTGCTTATTAATGCAGCCCAGATCCGGGAATGCGTGGGGATGATCGGCCGCAGTCTGGAAACCCTGAGGTAATTATACCTGTGTTACTGTCATACACGTCTATACAATGCCAATTGATCGCCGCCACATCTAATTCGTAATTGACAATTCGTAATTCCATTTTTCTCTATGCGTGAAAAGGCTGCCATCAGAAGTACCGGCTGGAAAACTGACTTCCTCATCGGGTTCCCGGACGGGTTATTTCTGCTGTTCTTTACTACCTTGCTGATACAGGTATTCCCGGTAGATGTGCAGCAGTTCTATAACATCAACCTCTGGATCTCATTGAGCGGTACTGTGCTGGTAATGGCCACTGCATGGCAGGCTAACCGCGGTGAAAAACATGATGAATCTTCCCTTTCACCGGAAGAAAGAAAAAAGCTGGAGCAGCTGGATCTTACAGAAGATACGATCGTACATATCGGTAAAGAAATGGAGCAGGATGCCACCCGCTGGGAACAGATCCTGGAGCAGGAAAAAGTGCAGCAGATCCACTGGCATCCTTTGCGGGCCCTGCGCAGCGCCCTGGTTGCAGGCGTGTTTTTCCTTATAGGCGCGTTCATTGCTTTCTGGCCTTACCTGGCCAATGAGAACTTTGGCGCAGCTACCCGTGTAAGCACAGGCCTGGTATTTGCCGCCACGGTTGTATTTGCATTTATAAAAGCAAAGATCACCGGCCAGCGTGTACTACCGGTAATATTACGTTACCTGTTGTTAACAGCAGGCATCTGGTTAGCAGTGTTTATTGTGAAGCTTGTGATGGAACGTTAGGCTTTTTCCGGATCACCACGCAGAAGAATGCCACCAAAGCCCCTGCCAGTGACAGGTACAGCCCTATTTCCTTATGCGGGCATATCCCCATTTCACAGCGGGCAAATAAGATCATGTTACGGAAGGTCCAGGCAATAAGAAAAGCGGTGATAAACACATTCAAACGCCGCGCCCAGGTTCTCTTAAAAAGAAATAACACACCGGCTATTGCAGCCACTAAAACATTCAGCTTTCCCGGCTCCCCAAAATTGGAACCGGCCGTATGTACCCCGGTAAATACCAGGTGTTTGCTTTCCACCGTGAGCCAGGGCAGGAAAGCGCTGACAATAATAGTAACAGCAGCGGCTAAACCGATAAGGTTGTTCTTAGACATAAGGACGCAAAGGTAATTATTTAATGGGCAGATGTGCAAATATGCAGGTGTGCAGATGGATTGACCTGGATTGTTAAGATACATGAATTCATGAAGTGCTTAACCATCTGCATATTTGCACATCTGCACATCTGCATATTTGCACATCTATCCACATCGGTATAATATATGTAGCATAAACCAGCACATTAGCATATCAGCACATCAACACATTAACTATGATGCATTTCAAAGCGGTTATCATCGGATCAGGACAAGGCGGCAACCCATTAGCGAAGAAACTGGCCAAAGCCGGGTGGACCACCGCCCTGGTAGAAAAACGGTTCATAGGCGGCACCTGCATAAACGATGGATGTACTCCCACCAAAGCCATGGTTGCCAGCGCAAAGGCAGCCTATATGGCCGCTAACAGCCAGCAATGGGGCGTTACCGTGAACGGTTATTCCGTGAATATGGAAAGCATTGTAAACCGCAAGAATGAGATTGTGCAGCTGTTCCGCGGCGGCTCTGAAAAAGGGCTGTCGCAGGTGGAGAACCTCACGCTTTTTCATGGGGAAGCTGTTTTTACCGGCCCCAAAGCACTGACCATCAAGCTTAATAGCGGCGCTACGGAAGATGTTACTGCCGACTATATTTTCCTGGACATTGGCACTACGCCGCAAATACCACCGGTACCAGGCCTGGAAGCAGCGCCCTGGCTTACCAGCACTACCATACTGGACCTCACTACCCTGCCCGCTCATTTACTTATAATAGGCGGCAGCTATATAGCCCTGGAATTTGGGCAAATGTTCCGGCGCTTTGGCAGCGAGGTAAGCATAATTGAAAAAGGCCCGCACCTGCTGAACCGGGAAGATGAAGATATCTCCGAAGCCGTGCAAAAAATGCTGGAAGCAGAAGGCATCCGCATTTTCACCAATGCGCAGGTGCAACGGGTAGATGAGCATAGCCGCGGCATCAGCTGCGCCATCAAAATAGGTGAGCAAACGCATACGCTCGACGGCTCGCACCTGCTGGTGGCTGCCGGCCGCGTACCGCAAACCAAAGCCATACAGCTGGATAAAGCCGGCGTGCAAACAGACGACCATGGTTTTATAAAAGTGAACGACCGGCTGGAAACCAATGTGCCGGGCATTTACGCCCTGGGCGATGTAACAGGAGGTCCGGCATTCACACATATCTCCTATCACGATCATTGGGTGCTGTATAAGAACCTGGTAAAAGGCGCTGACACCTCTACCAAAGACCGGCAGGTTCCTTACACTATGTTCACGGACCCCCAGCTTGGCCATATTGGTCTCACCGTAAAAGAAGCAAAACAAAAAGGGCTCGATTTTACCGTATGCAAAATGGAAATGAAACGGGTGGCCCGCGCCATAGAAACCGGCGACACCCGGGGCTTCATGAAAGCGCTGGTAGAAAAAGGCAGCTATAAGATCTTAGGCGCTACCGTATTCGGATCAGAAGGCGGCGAGCTGATGACCTTATTGCAGATGGCCATGCTGGGCGGTATTACAGCCCTGCAAATGAAGGAGATGATCTTTGCACATCCGCTGTATGCAGAATCGTTAAACAACCTTTTCATGCAGCTTGATAATTAAAGCATTGTGGATAACGTACAATGTGGGTAAGTTTTTCCTCATCACAGCAAATGATTTACGATTTTAGATTTACGATTTACGCTCACCTGCCATATGTCCTGAAATCGTAAATCTGAAATCGTAAATCTAAAATTTTAACCGGGTTTATGATAAAGCTTGAGCACGTACATAAAACTTTCGCAAACAAACCTGCGGTTACCGATGTTTCCTTTGAAGTGTTGCCCGGAACGTTGTTGGTATTATTAGGTACCAGCGGCAGTGGAAAAACCACTACCCTGCGCATGATAAACCGGCTCATAGAGCCCAGCAGCGGGCAAATCACTGTAAATGGAAAGCTGATACAGGAGCAGTCGGCCGAGGACCTGCGACGCGGTATTGGATATGTGCTGCAGAACAATGGCCTGTTCCCGCATTATACGGTGGCGGAAAATATTGCGGTAGTGCCCAAGCTGTTACAGTGGGATGAGGCCCGTATCCGGGAACGTACGCTTACCTTAATGGAAAAGCTGCATTTGCCACCCGCAGAGTATTCTGA